>NZ_PJBO01000081.1:0-229266 GCF_002836425.1 Planomicrobium sp. MB-3u-38
GGTGTCTATTGGCCGCACCATTTTTTCAATCCGCTCACGCTGTGCTTCGAGGAACGGCGGCAAGCTCAGTTTTTCCCCTAAAGTTTCGTAAGGTTCATCTCCCAGAAAGCCAGGACCGTCTGTCGCCCATTCAAAGAGGATTCCTGGTGCTACTCTTGCGTACAGAGATTCGAAGAAGAAGCGGTCGACATAGCCGGAAGTGCCGAAGCCAGCAGACTGCATATGATCGATCCATTCATTCAGTACTGCGGTATCATGGACGCGGAACGCTGTATGGTGCACCGTGCCGAACCCTTGCTGTCCGGCTGGCAGAATGGCATTGTACTCGACGATGACCTGTGCTCCGTTTCCGCCCTGTCCCATTTCGAACAAATGCAGTGGACCTTCTATGGCGGTTTCGCGCATCATCATCACTTTTTCCAGCACTTCTTTCAAATAATCAAATTGGGCAATCCGGATATGGATCGGTCCCAAGCCAGTGATGGCGAATTCCAGTGGCACAGGACCATTCTGCCACGGCGTACCCGACTCCACTCCTTCGTTCAGTTCATCTGATACCAGCATATATTGCTGGTCGTCAAAATCGGAAAAGGATAAAGTTTTCTTGCCGAACAACCCCTTGATGCCTGTGTGTTTCACTTCATATTTATCAAAACGTTTTACCCAATAATCCAAAGCGTCATCAGTAGGCACGCGGAAAGAGGTCTTATAGATTTCATTCGTTCCGTGAGTTCCTTTAGGAATGCCCGGGAAATCGAAAAACGTCATGTCGGTTCCTGCAGAACCTTTATCGTCGGCAAAGAATAGGTGATAAGTCTGGATGTCATCCTGATTGACAGTTTTCTTCACCAGTCGCATGCCCAATACGTAAGTGAAAAACTCATAATTTTTTTCAGCACTGCTTGTGATAGCTGTTACATGGTGGATTCCTTTTAATTCATTCATAGATTTATCTCTCCTCATATTTTTATACCGGACTGCAGATAATAAAGTTAGCTTCTTAACGCCTGGTAGCCTACTTTTTTCAAGTCGTTTATGATCGCTTCAGTTTCATCCGTATCCAATTCTTCAAACAAGCCATTTACTTTTGTTTCGTGCTCTGGCCAGATCCGTTCCATCAATGCCATTCCTTCTTGGGTCAATTCAGCGTAAGTGACGCGCCGGTCTTCAGAGCACTCGGAACGACGCACATATTTCTTCACTTCCAATTTATCTATAACATAAGTGATGCTGCTGCTGGCGATCAACACTTTTTTGCCGATTGATTGAATCGGCTGTCTGCCCTGATGGTACAGCAATTCAAGAACAGAGAACTCAGTCGGGTTCATGCCGTTATCGGCAGCATCGCTTTTAATGACTTCTTTTATGGCATCTGCCGCGCGAATGATGACGGTAACCGCCTTAAGATTGCGATTGGTGACTTCCACGTTTTTCACCTCTTTTAAATGTAATTCATATATCTTTAATTCGAGATAATCATACCATGTGGTTTTACCGACGTCAACTACATCGCTTGCTCGCAATGTTCGTTTTTATCCTAAAAATATACAAAGCAGCTTCACTTTCACTTCAAGCCGATTCTGTGTATACTTTTAAATAATCATATAGAAAACAAAGTTTTCTAGGGTTCCGCAAGTATCCGCTTGGTCTGGTCCGAGAGAAAACGCACAGCTTGCTGTGACACGGAAGGACAAAAGCCTGGGAGAAACTGTTTATCAGTTGCTCCCAGGCTTTTTTAATTGGAAATGGAGGTCGTTAAATTGAATGTTGAATGGATCAAAGTTTATATTGCCGCTTTTTTTGAAGTTTTTTGGGTGATCGGATTGAAGCACGCGGAAAGTTTTTGGCCATGGACAGGAACAGTTATTGCCATCGTCATCAGCTTCTATCTCATGATCATGGCCGGCAGAAAACTTCCAGTAGGATCGGTTTACGCTGTATTTGTCGGAATGGGCACCGCAGGTACAGTGCTCGCGGATATCATTCTTTTTGGAGAACCGCTCCAATTGCCCAAAATCCTGTTGATAGCTGTTTTGCTGGCTGGAGTCATCGGTTTGAAGCTGATCACTGATGACCATTCTGAAAAAGGAGTTGAATCATAATGGCCTGGCTTTCACTGCTCGCCGCCGGTTTATTCGAAATGGCAGGTGTCGCAATGATTAACAAATGGCATAATGACCGGCAATGGCAAAGCTTTTTATTGCTGCTGTCCGGTTTCGGGCTAAGCTTTGCCTTTTTATCATTTGCCATGGAGACGCTGCCGATGAGTACAGCCTATGCTGTATGGACCGGGATTGGCGCATCGGGTGGCGCGATTCTCGGTATGCTTTTTTATAATGAAGCGAAAGACTGGAAACGGATACTCTTTATTTCAATGGTCCTTGGATCAGCCGTCGGTTTAAAACTTGTATCATAAATTCCAAAGGATCAGAAAAGGAAGGTCGCCATCTCTTCGGGCGCCTTCCTTTTTTTATTTCTTTTAAAATCCACCGGATTGCAACGTTGCATACAGCTCATCAGGCGTCGATGCTCCCACATAATCCAAAGCATTCATACCGTCAGGACCTGTAAGATATGGATCAGCGCCATATTCCATCAGGATCATCGCTGTCTGAGTGTCCTCATACATAATCGCATTGGTCAATGCGGTGGCGTAGTCATCAGCGGTATTGGCATTTGCTCCAGCCTCCAGCAGATAGGCCACGGTATCAGGTTGGCTTGAATACACCGCGTACATCAGTGCGTCAGATCCTTCAGAATCACGAGCCAGGATGTCGTCTCCAGCATCCAGGGCATTGTCGATGCCTGCAAGATCTCCCGCTGAAGCAGCTGACATCAAATCCGTCTGCCCTTCTAATGCATAATCCTCATCATAATAAGGTTCGTCCATGAAACTCGGTTCTGGGAATTCATTGGCAAATTGAGAAAATACAAGCGTGCCCCCAGCCAGCAACAGGATACTGATAAAGTAAACAGCCAGCCCCGCTCCTCCGATCAGCATCATGCCAAAGATGATTTTCCCGTGGTCTGGTGTATAGAGGCGTTCACCACTGCCTTCAAACTGTTGAATCGCTTGAATACGCTTTGGCAGCCGTGGATGAGAAGAAAGCACTTCGCTCAGCCAAACAAAACCATTTGATTCTGTGTGGATCTGTTCACGGTAAGCATCGTCGTTCACTTCCACATACATTTTTTTACCGATGCCAAGAAGTGTCAATGCACGTTTGGCTGCCGGTGCATTTTGTATAAGATATGCTGCATGGCGGTCGCATGTGTATTCACATGAACGGCTGTAAGCCTGACTCAGAAACGGAATAAAGCCGGCTGGCATAAGAAGGATATTTTTCCAGACATGGCGGCGTTTAATGTGCGCCAATTCATGGGCAATGATAAAATCCAATTCCTCTTTCCCTTGTTCTCTTGCCAATTCAAAAACTTCCGAATACAACACCACCATATTTCTTCCGAAAAAGCGTGTCGCAAAAGCATTCAATGCCCCTTCTGATTGAATGACAAAAACGTCCGGCACAGTTTTCAATCCGATTTGTTTGGAAAGTGACTGTACGCTTTCGTAGACATCCGGAAATTGCCGTTCGTGTACGCGGATGCCATTGCCTCGGATAGACCCGAGCATAAGTGCATTCGCAAATAAAAGAAAAGCAAAAATGCCCAATGCAATGGCAATTCCGATCACTGATATGAGAACCAGAACGTAGACAAGAATGCTGAATACTAAACTAATGATGAAATAAGCTGTCTCTCTGTTTGACTGAATAGCTGAATGATTCATCTCTTTCTCCCCTTCAACATGAAATATCTTACATATAATAGCACAATATGCCTAAAAAGAAACTAAAAGTTTGATGAAATGATTTTAGTATAAATAGGGCCGCGCATCATTGGCAACAGCGTCTTATCAATATGGAAAAAGCAATATCCTTCCGATTTTTTGGAAGGATATTGCTTTTCGACTCTCTGTATATAATTGTTTTTCTGTTTTGTCTTTATTTCATCGACGGATAGCAGGATCAATATTCAACAAACTGTAAATCACTCTGCTTAACAAAGATTTTGATCAATTGTCCCACTTCCATATTCTCAGCTTGGTCACGGGTTACCATGCATTCCAGCATTTCGTCTCCAGCTTGCACCAATGCCTGATAAGTCCCTTGATTGAATTTCAGTTTACTCACTTTTCCAGTGAATTGAATGGACGGTCCAGTTGCTTGATTGCCGAAAGTCGCCGGCATCAATGTTTCAGGCCGAAAAATCAGGCAATACCTGCCATCGGCAAGTTCTTGGCCGGTATTGATGCTAATATGCCCGTCATGTGATTCAAAGTTACGGGAATGGACCGTCCCTTCAACAATATTTTTCAGGCCCAGAAAAGAAGCGACCGTTGTACTTTCTGGCCGTTTATATAAATCCACAGGTGTTCCGACTTGGAGGAGTTGTCCCCCGCTCATGATGCCGATGCGGTCGGATAATTCAAAAGCTTCCTGGCGGTCATGAGTGACAAAAAGCACCGTGACACCGAGTTCATGCTGAATCGTGCCCAGCAGTTCCCTCATCTCTTCGCGGAGGCCGGGATCAAGCGCACTGAACGGTTCATCCATCAGCAGCAAGCGGGGCTTGGCAACCAATGCCCTGGCCAATGCTACCCGCTGCTGTTGTCCGCCGCTCAGTTCATCGGGGTATCGGTGTTCAAATCCGCTGAGCCCTGTCATCGCCAGCATGCGCCTTGCTTCAAGAAGACGTTCTTTTTTGTCGATTTTCTGCATTTTCAAACCAAAAGCCGCATTTTCTTCAATCGTCATATGCGGAAACAATAATGGCTGCTGAAAAATCATGGAGAACCTTCTGGCTTCAGGTGCCACTTTTGTAAGATCGTTGTCACCGAACAGGATGTTTCCGGCATCCGCTTCAGTTAAGCCTGCAACGAGCTTGAGCAGCGTCGTTTTACCGCAGCCTGAAGGGCCCAATAATGAGAAGAACTCCCCTTCACGAATAGTGAGGTCGATTGGTCCAAGAGCGAAAGGCGCTTGCTGACCGGTTTTGGACGGTGCAAACTTTTTCTCAATCTGATTGATATGTAGACTTGCCATTTATTCGCCTCCTTCCCCGTTCAATCTGACGCTTTTTTTCTTATATTAATTCTTCAATGCCACGTCCAATGACAATAAAGCCAAAATGGCCATTCCTGCAAACATCAATGAATAAGCCGAACCAATAGCCGGATCCCCGCCGCTGATGAATGGAAACAACAGAATCGGCAGCGTTACAACCTGTCCTGAACCGATGATGAAAGTGATGAGGTATTGGCTTAAGGAAATCAGAATGCTCAAGCTTGCTCCCGCTGCGATGCCAGGCAGCAAATGGGGCAAAACGATATAGTAGAAGCGGAGCAAAGGTCCTGCTCCCAGCATTCGCGCCTGATTTTCCCTCTCCGTTGATAAGGTGCTGTAACTGATCACCACCGCTCGGACCATATAAGGAAGTGTGGGTGATAAATGCGCCAGCACTACACCCAGGATGGTTTCAGTCAGGCCGAACCGCAGGAAAGTCAGATGTATACCCATGACTGCTACAAACGGCGGGATGATAATAGGCGCGAATAGAATAGCCTCCGCCAGCCATTTCCCTCTGAATTGAAAGCGGACCAATGCATTGGCGGCCGGTACCGCAAGGACCACATTCACTATCGTCACAATCAATGCAATCAATAAACTGGTTCCGATGGACTGCCACGTTCCGGCACTGCCGAAAAGGATATAATCCCATGCGCGAAAACTGAAAGACGCTGGAAACAAATCCGGCCATCGCCAACCTGCTGCCAGGCTTGAGAGCAATAACGCGATAAACGGCAACCCGATGATTACAAATCCCAAAAGAAATAAAATTATTTTTAAAGGGGAGATTGTGGTATTCATTATTCCCACCCCTTCATGACATTCCAGCGCTTGTTGAAATAATAGGTGGCCAATCCGAGGCAAATAGTCATCAATGCCAGAATAATATTCACAGCCAAAGCTTCAGGACGGTCTGACAATGAGCCATCTGTATAAAGCTGGAACGAATAGACCGGCAGCATACCCGGATAAGTGACCCCCAGTAAAAAAGGGATTTCAAAAGCGGAAAATGTAAAAACGAAGACGATGAATACCGCAATGATCCAGGATGGCATCATGATAGGCAAGGCAATTTCCCGGATAAAATTCCAGTTTCCTGCCCCGTAGACGCGGGATACCTCACGCCACGATTTTTGGATTCTAGCCAGCACAGGGTACACCATCAGCAAGACGAAAGGGACTTCTTTCCATGTATAGGCAAGTATGATCCCCCAGCCGAACGGATCGTTGACCAGTACGGGAAAGTCCGTCATTTCATCGATCATTCCGACAGACGCCAGCAACTTGGAAATGACACCGCTCTGCGTGAATAACAAGACAATGACATAACCAGCAACCAGATGTGGGATAGTCAAAGGCAGCTGAAACAGGCGGTGCCACAACCTGGAATTTCCAGCTTCCGAATACTGGTTCAGCAGGAAAAGCGCAATTGCCAATAGACCGCCAAGCAGTCCTGTTAATAATGAAGAAATCGCCGCCACCCGTACAGTCAATTCCAGGGAATCCCAAAAGCTGTCTGAAGCCAAAAGATTCGTATAAGCATCCAAGTTCAACTGGCGCTCACCTATCGCTGGAAAATACCCAAGACTTTTCAGCAGACCGTCAAAAAGCCCTCCAAAAAAAAGGAGGACAATCGCGCCGGTGGCTGGAAGCAGCAAAAGGTATGGTTTACTCTTTCGCCACATTTTCCATCCACCCTTTTTCCAATATTTCTATATAATCCGCAGAAAGTTCAGGCAGCCGGTTGTTTTCCAGTTCTTCCAACGGAAGCGTCGCTTCTCCGAGCTCCACATTATTCATCGCCTCTTGCTGTTCAGGCGATAATTTCTCCAGATCCAGCGCTGATAGATCGCCCCAGTTTTCAGGCGATAATTTAGCGGTCTGCGCTTCCGGCGACATCATTTCATTGATGGCCACCATCGCCCCCGCTTTATCGGACGAGTTGAATGGAATGGATAGAAAATGGGTGTTGGACAGTGTGCCCGCATCCAACAGGAAAGTACGGGTAGACTCCGGGAAACGCCCTTTGAGCACTTCGCTGGCGGCAAGGGCGGGATCGTAACTCATCGTCATGGCCACTTCCCCGCTCGCATAAAGCTGGTCCAGTTTTGACAAGCTCTCCGGGTAGGTCTCCCCATTGCGCCATAAATAAGGTTCAATATCATTCAAATAATCCCACATCGGCTCCAATCGCGATTCCAGGTCTTCGATTTGGGCTGCCGGCCGTTCGTATTGTTCGTGTCCGCCGGTTGTTTCATACAGCACATGGCGGATAAAAGCACTGCCGGTAAAGTCAGGTAGCGCCGGGTAGGTGAACTGTCCCCGATTCTCTTCAACCCATTCCGCCAGTTCTTCCATTGATTTCGGCGGAGTCCCGACTTTTTGTTCGTCATGTACGAAAACGAATTGGGCTTTCCCCCATGGCGCCTCAAGGCCATCAACCGGCTCCCCGAAATCGTGGGAAATCTCAGGTGCCTCTGGATTTATGTACGAATTGAAATTAGGCAATTGTCCTGAAAAATCGCCAAACAGGAGTTCATTGTCTTTAGCGGCTTTGAAATTTTCACCGTTGATCCAAATGATATCCATGCTGCCGGCAGTCTTGCCGGCTGTTTTTTCATCGAGCAATTGATTGATGAAATCCTGAGCGTCGCTCACCGGAACCCGTGAAAGTTCTATATCATGCATTTCTTTCAGCCGTGGAGCCACCCAATCGTCCAAATACCGATTGATATTGTCATTTCCGCCCCACATATACATATTCACTTCCTGCCCTTCGGCTTTATCTGTAATTTCTTGCCAGTCGGCGGAGAGGAGATTTTCCCCCTCCCGCTCCGCTTCCTCACTGGACTGCGCCGAGCATGCCGCCAGCGTTAATCCCAGCAGTACAGGCGCTGTCACTTTTCTTATCATCATAGCTGTCACTTCCTAAACCGTTTAGTGAATGTTTACTCGAGTTCATCTTGCCGTTTATCGATCCAGCGCTTCCGGATGTATACAGGGATGATCGTCAGCAGAATAAAAACACTGGCCGCCAGCAGAATCATTCGCGGGCTTCCGCTGCCTGCGCTGCTGCCCAGAAAATTATAGGCGAATGTTCCGGGGATGATGCCGATCAATGTCGCAGATGCGAATGAAACGAAGCGTACTTTAGCAAAAGCTGCGAGGTAACTGATCAGATCAAAATTGATGACTGGAATCAGCCGGAAGATCAATACATACAGGAAACCGTTCTGTTCCATCTGCAATTGGATTTTCGCGGCTTTGCCATCCCACTCCTTCTGGATGATTTTCTTGCCGAGCCCTTTGGCAACCGCGTATGATAGCATTGCTCCACTGACCGCTCCGATGATTGTGTACAAAGTACCCAGCCATACACCGAAAACCAGTCCGCCGGCAAGCGACAGCAGCGATGCGGGGAAAAAGATCAAAGGCCTGACGGTATAAGCGATGATATAGATCACTGGCGCCCAAATGCCGAAAGATTCAATCCACATCCGCAATTGATCCGCATCCATATCAAATACCGAACGGCCCAGCCAGACAGCGACAATAATACCGCTAAGCAACAGCAGCCATTTCAGGAAAGGCAATACCGTTTTTCTGCTCACCGGCGGTTATTATGTGACGCGATGCTTAAATATCTTCTTCTCATCTCTTCATACCGTTTCCGGTTCACGCCAGCGTCCGAAGTACCCACTCTGGAAGCCGAACGGAACTCAATTTGCTGGGCGACATCGTTGAAGTAGAATTCCAGATCATCTTTGAATTTGAACACTTTTGATTTGGCGACTGCGTGTATATAATTATCCTCGTTTTGCATTATTTTGACGCCCTGGTAACCTTTGAGCATACCGATCAGGCATTTTTTTGCTTGCTGTCTGCTGTCGATATACGGGAATGCCTGGACGTATTTACCTTTTGATTTGGTCTGGGAGGACACTGCATTCGGAGTTATGGGCATTTCTTTCAGACGTCCATTCTTCACTCCAAGTTTCGGCTTCACATTGTTTTTGATGGCCATATTGGCAATTCCGATCCCTGCGGCCGCAGCGGCTCCATATATACCGATTTTTTCCGCCGGCAATTCACCGGCTCTTGCTTTATTGAACGTTTTGACCACGGGTTGATTCAAAAGATTATCGACATATACTTTCTTGCCGATCTTCACAAGAACCTCACTGTAAGTCGGATATGGGTGAATGACACCAGACAGTTTCCCCATGTTGATATGAAGGGCTTTGATGGTTTGAATCTGGCTGATGATTTCTCCGGCACGGTCCCCCAGTATGCTGGCGCCCAAAATATAGCCTTTTTTGTCCAATATGATTTTCACGCTGCCGATGCTGCCTTTTTTCGTGTTGGCGCGGTCGATTTCAGCGTAGTCGTGTTCATAGACACGAATATCGTTTCCGTATTTTTCACGTGCTTCTTCTTCCGATAAACCGGATCGGCCAAGTTCGGGATCCGTATACGTGCACCAAGTGAGATTTTCGTAATCGATTTTTTTATTGATCGGCAAAATGGCGTTCTGCGTCGCAGTTATGCCCTGGTAATTTGCCATGTGGGACAGCTGATAAGGTCCTGTAACATCTCCGATGGCATAGATTCCTTTAGCGGCAGTTTCCATATGTTCATCTACATGGATACTTTTCGAATCATACTTCACACCAGCTTTTTCAAGGTCATAGCCTTCTACATTCGCTTTACGTCCAAGTGCCACTAACAGCCCTTCGCTGGTGATTGTTGTTTCCCGGCCTTCTTTTTCGATGGCCAAATCAATCCCGCCGTCTTGCTGCGACGCTTTGACTGCAGTTGCTGATGTATGGATGATCACCCCTTCGTCAATGAGGCGCTGTTGGATCATGAGGACTTGATCCTTTTCATCTTTCGGCAATATCCGTTCGAATTTTTCCACAAGCGTCACTTTGACCCCGAGGCGGTTCAAGGCTTGGCTCAATTCGACCCCTATGGCACCTCCGCCAAGAATGGTCATCGTTTCAGGGAAAGAATCCAAGTTGAAAATGGTTTCATTCGTCAAATAAGAAACTTGATCCAGCCCTTCAATCGGCGGAACCATCGGTGATGAGCCGGTGGAAAGAATGATTTTTTGGGCTTCGATCCGTTCACCTTCCACTTCCACTGCATGTGGCCCGACGAATTTGGCATAGCCGTTGACGAAATCGATGCCGGATTTTTTCAGCACTTCGGGGGATTCACCTGCATAGACTTTTTGGATGACATCCTGGATATCTTTCAGAACGGCTGACGTGTCCACTTGCAGGTCCGGGGTGTATTTTTTCGCATGGTGAACTTCTTCGGCAATGTTGATCAGCGATTTGCTTGGTATGCAGCCGGACCATGTGCATTCTCCGCCCGGCAGATTTTTATCGATCAATACAACTTTTTTCGAAAATCCAGCTGCTGTAAATGCTGCAGTCAGTCCAGCTGCACCTGCTCCGATTATTGCAATATCGTACATTTTTGCCATCTCAACCATTTCCTTTCTTTTCCTGGAATAAATTCAGTTTAGCAATAAAGGCTGAACTTTTGCTCTTATTTACCCTTGGCCACTTTTTCTAGCGGCTCCGGCTTCAAAAGTGAAATTGCGGGTTTGAAGTCAGGAGATATACTATACTGAAATCAACCCGACAATGAAAAGGTGATTCTATGCTTGATACACATGCGCGAAAACATGTTCAGCCTATGGTTGAAAAAACGGCTGATTATTTACTGAAACGCGGCTTGACTGCCGATTCTGTTACCAAAATCGCTTTTATCATCGGATTGTCCACGGGTATTTTCATCTACCTGGACCAGCCATTGATAGCAATAGCCGCCCTATGGCTGTCCGGCTATCTCGATGTCGTAGACGGAACGATGGCCCGAAAAACGAAGCCCTCCGCCTGGGGGACCCTGCTTGACATCAGTTTTGACCGGATGGTGGAAATCAGCGTGATCCTTGGATTGGCATTCCGGTTTCCCGAATCGATGTGGGCATTGCTGCTGTTGAGTGTGTCCATCATAATCGCGATGACTGTTTTTCTTACAGTGGGTGCCTTATCGGATAAGCAGGGCATGAAATCCTTCTATTATCAGGCGGGGTTAGCTGAAAGAACAGAAGGTTTTATTCTGTTTACCCTAATGATTGCCTTTTCAACATATTTAACTGTTATTACTATGATATTTTTGGCGATGCAAATCATTACAATCTTTCAGCGGATGGCCGAAGCCCGCAAAATATTGAAATAGAATGGAGGCGATAAGATGAAAACCCTGGTTTTGGCTGGCGGCGGACATGCCCATCTGCATTGTCTTCAGCAGCTGGCAACTGACTTCCCTTCAAACTGCCGCGTCCTTTTAATTTCCCCATCAAAGCATCAATACTACTCAGGCATGTTTTCCGGATTCACTGAAGACGTCTACAGCGAGGAAGAAATCCGCATCGATTTGAAACGGCTCTGTGAAAAAGTCGGAGCAGAATTTGTAACTGATCAGGTAGTTGCCGTGAATGCAATTGCCAAACAGCTTACCGGTGCCAACGGAGCGGTTTATGACTATGATCTGGTGTCGTTCGATGTCGGTTCCACTTCGGCAGCGCCGTCAGATATGAAACCGTATATAACAGCCATAAAACCGAATTTCCTGTTTCCTGATCAATTGCGACGCATACGTGAAACTGAAACTCCGGCAATAGTGGGCGGCGGTGCATCTGGGGTTGAATTGGCTTTTTCCATCAATGCCTGGAGAAAGCAGCAGCAGTTGCCGGCCAACACACTATTATTCAGTGCAACACCACTCCTTGCAGGATTACATAAACGGATTTCCAAAAAAATTGAATCCATTGCCGGACAGAAAGATTTGTCTTTTTTCACAAATGAATCTGTGGAGACAATTACTCCTGAAGAAATTATCACGAGTTCCGGACAGCTTTTTCCCCAAACCGAAATCCTATGGCTAACAGGGCCTAAAAGTTTCCCGGTCTTCCGGGATTCAGGACTGGACACAGATCACGCAGGATTTCTTCTAGTAAACGAATGTTTGCAGAATGTCAGCTATCCTGAGATTTTCGGTGCAGGCGACTGCATAACGATCCAACGCTATCCGAACTTGCCGAAAAATGGCGTTTACGCGGTAAGACAAGGACCCATCCTCTGGCGTAATCTGAAAAGCCAAATCGCTTCTGTTGGACTGGAGCCATTCATTCCCCAGGAACGTTATGTCTCCATTCTGTCGACAGGAGGCGGAGAAGCTTTTCTGACTTATGGAGATTTTTCTGCCCATGGAAAAGTCCCCTGGCTGCTGAAAAAGCGGATTGACCGAATTTTTATGGAGCAGTACAAAAAGCTTTATGAATAAACCGGCAAATCGAAAAGGTCATTTATGTTAATTCGGCGGGAATTAGGGGTATAGAATGAACAATACACGAACATATTAGAGGAGGAATCTTAATGGACTCAACAATTTGGTGGTGGATTGCGCTCGGAATTCTCGTGGTGGGACTGATTATTGCAATCATCGGAGTAGTATTGTTCATCAAAGGCATGAAGGAACCAATGAAAAAGATAAAAGGTTCAACAGATAATCTGAAAGAACGCGTCGACGGTCTGAATTTGGAGGTCTCCAACCTTACCCACACAACAACCGAACTGAAAGAGGAAATTGCCGTGAAATCAGAAAAAGTCAGCGTCCTTGTCGATGCTGCGAAAGGTACCGTTAATTCTGTGGTTGATATGAACGCGGCTGTGCGAGCCATAACGGACAGAATCGTAACACGCTCTGAACATGATCCGCAGAACAAGCGCCAGGTGAAACGTTTGACGAACACTGCAGACAGCATCATCCATCTGCCTCAGGATCTGCAGACAATCAATCCGGATGCTGAACATGAAAATTACGATACATTATATTTCGGGAAAGTACGCTGACCTCTTTATAAAAGCAACCCTTATAAGGTTGCTTTTTTTCATGTCAAAAGCTGAACATGTATTTAAAGCCGACTCTCCCCCTTCTGGATCCGTGAGCTTACAATAAATAAATCAAATATTTTTGATTTATTCGTTGCGCTGCAAACTGAATAGATATATAATCAATTCATCAAATAATTTTGATCCAATCGGAAGGATGATCGCATTATGAATGTCAGATCTGTTTCAGCTGAAACTGAAAAAGACGCTTTTGAAAACCTCGCTCTCCAATATAAGGCGTTGGCTGATCCAAAACGCCTTGAAATCCTGAATACAATATGCCGGAAGAATTCCGCTTGTGTCTGCGATCTGACAGAAGTATTGGATCTTCCGCAGTCGAAACTGTCTTATCATCTGAAGATTTTATTGAACGCGCGCTTACTGAATAAAGAAACCAAAGGCACCTGGAGCTTCTATTCGATCAATCAGAAAGAGATGAACCGCTTGATTTCAAATCAGATTTGCAACGTCATCACTCCATCCTGTTAAAGGATGGATACTATTTTACTTAATAAATCAAAATAAATTGATTAAGGAGTGTTGAAAATGAAAAAGAGCGATTTACCGGTAGCGATCATTGGCGGCGGACCGGTCGGTTTAGCAGCCGCCGCCCAGCTGGTGGTCAGAGGAGAAAATTTCGTCCTTTTTGAATCCGGTTCAAGTTTAGGTACGAATTTTCTCGATTATGGCCATGTGAAACTGTTCTCTGCATGGCGCTATAACATGGATGCTGCTGCCAAGGAACTGCTATTGAAGAATGGCTTTGCCCTGCCGGATGCAGACACGCTGCCTTTTGCTTCGGAAATTGCAGAGAACTATCTGCAGCCATTGGGACAGTTGCCGGAACTCGCACCTTTTATACATCTGAACAGCCGTGTACACCATATCCAGAAGCGCGGCTTGGATAAAATGCGTGATCAAGGCCGCGAAGCTATGCCGTTTCAGGTTACCGTGGAGAATTCAGGACAATATTTGCACTTTGAAGCTAAAGCAGTCATCGACGCGACAGGAACCTGGCAGCAGCCGAATCCGTTGATCTCCGGTGGATTTTCATCGACTGACGATTCCATCCATACCCGCCTGCCGGACATTTTGGATAATGACCGGCCCGTTTTTGCCGGAAAGAATGTGGCAGTCGTCGGGAGCGGACATTCGGCATTTAACTCGGTACTCGATTTGCTTGAATTGAAAAAAGAATATCCCGGCACTCAGATTACCTGGCTATTGCGCAGAAAAATCAAAAACTCATTGTTTGGCGGAGGCGATACAGATCAACTTGCAGCCAGAGGGGAACTTGGCAGTAAAATGAAACAGAGTGTGACAGCTGGACTGCTTAACATTGAAGAAGAAAGTTTTATCAGTCAAATCTCCCCAAATGCGTTCAATCAATTGCAGCTGACAATTATTCAGGAAGAAAATCAAAGAATCCTTGGACCATTCGATGAAATCATTGCCAATACAGGGTCCCGGCCAGATTTCTCTTTTTTGCGCGAAATTCGGTATCAATCCGACGCTTCTCTTGAAAGTGTCTCGGCCATCGCGCCGCTTATCAATCCGAATATCCATAGCTGCGGTACTGTCAGACCACATGGTGAAAAAGAATTGCGGCAGCCAGAAAAGGATTTTTATATTGTCGGGGCGAAAAGCTATGGCCGGGCTCCCACTTTCCTGTTGGCTACTGGCTACGAACAAGTGAGGTCTATTATCGCCTACCTTACTGGAGATATAGAAGCTTCGGAAAGAGTAGAGCTGTCATTGCCGGAAACTGGCGTCTGCAGTTCCCGCCTTTCAGCATTTAATATTCTTAATAATGCCGATTCAGTGTGCTGCTGAATTACATGAAGAAGGCTCCTGAAAAGGAGTCTTTTTCTCCTTTTATAAGTTTACATAATAAAAATATTATAACATTAGTATTTACTTATATAATATATTTCAGCAGAACTCATAAAAAACGCCTCCCTTAAAGGGAGACGCTTCCGCATTTTCTTATTCTTTATTAGGTACCAGATAAACATCCTGCACTTTTCCGTCAGAAGACTCGTCCAGGACAAATGAACCGTTGGAATAACGGTCTACCGGTTTGAGGTTCGTCGCTGGTAATGTCAGTCGAATATTTTTTGTTGTTTCCAAAATAATTTCTTCATTGCCTGTCACACCATGTACTGCAATGACACGATGCGGATTAGATTTCAATTCACGCAGCATGACGACTCCGCGTTTTGCTCGGCTGCCTGTTTCGAATTCTGTGCTGCGCATCTTTTTGGCTGCTCCCCGCTGCGTTACAACAACAAGATCCTGTCTGACATCTGGATTCAGAAGAACCGCAGACACGGCAAAGTCTTTGTCTTTAAGGTTTACCCCTTTCACCCCGCCTGTACGGAGTCCAGTCAATGGAACTTCATCCAGAGGGAAACGAACGCCATAAGCATGGTTTGTGCCTATGAACAGTTCGGTTTCTTTCGTAACCAAAGCTGCGTAGATCATTGAATCATCTTTTTTCAGATTCATCGTTTTGATTGCCCGTGAATAACGCTGGACCTGATAGTCCTTCAATGCTGACCGTTTTACTTGGCCAAGTTTCGATACTGTAAGTATGCTTGCATCCGCGTCAAAGTTCTCAAACGGATATACCGCAAGTACTGATTCATCGGATTCCAATTGGACAATACTGGATAAATGCTGACCAAGATCTTTCCATTTGATATCAGGCAATTCATTGATTGGCTGGTAGACGAAATTCCCTTTTGTCGTAAAGATCAGGATGGTGTGCTGGGTATTCAGGTTTCCTTCAAACAGCAGATGATCGGATTCCTTCATAGCGAAATCACGTCCATTGGAAGCGGCGTGTGATCTGGTGCTCGTCCGTTTCACATAGCCCTCTTTCGTCACAGTAACTACCACTTCTTCACTTGGAATCATGACTTCACGGGTGATTGTAATTTCCTCGATCTTATCTTCGATAACTGAGCGGCGCGGTTCTGCGAATTGTTTGCGCACACCGGCAAGTTCTTTTTTGATGACATTTTTCAATTTGGTGGCGCTTGTCAAAATGCCCGTCAATTCTTCGATCAATTTCTTAAGCGATGCTTCCTCTTTCTGCAGCTCCGTAATATCCGTATTGGTCAGTCTGTAAAGCTGCAAAGATACAATGGCTTCAGCTTGCGCTTCGGAAAATGAAAATGACTCGATCAAATTGTTCTTTGCATCCCGTTTGTCTTTGGATGCGCGGATGGTTTTAATGACTTTATCCAGAATGGACAAAGCTTTCATCAGACCTTCGACAATATGCATGCGGTCTTTTGCCTTATGCAGATCGAACTCTGAGCGTTTTGTGACAATCTCTTTTTGGTGCGCAATATAGGCATCAAGCAGAGTCTGCAAAGTCATCATCGTCGGGCGCCGTTTGTAGATGGCGACCATATTGAAGTTATAGCTCACCTGCAGATCCGTATTCTTATAGAGATAATTAAGGATTCCTGCAGCCTGGACGTCTTTCTTCAATTCGATGACGATGCGCAGGCCGCTTCTGTCGGATTCATCACGCACTTCTGAAATCCCGTCGAGTTTGCGGTCAAAGCGCTGGTCATCAATTTTTTTGATCATGGTCGCTTTATTGACTTCGAATGGAATTTCAGTGATGACGATCTGTTCCTTGCCACCCTTCAATGGTTCAATAGCCGCTTTGGAACGGACGATGATTTTTCCTTTGCCGGTTTCATATGCTTTTTTGATTCCATCGACGCCCTGGATGATTCCGCCTGTCGGGAAATCCGGCCCTTTGATGACTTTCATCAATTCATCAACAGTTGCCTCCGGATTATCCATCCGCATGAGAACAGCATCCAGCACTTCGTGCAAGGCATGTGGCGGTATATCGGTTGCGTAACCGGCAGAGATACCGGTCGAACCGTTCACCAGTAAATTGGGGAAACGGGCTGGCAATACAGTCGGTTCCATATCGGAATCATCAAAGTTCGGAATGAATTCAACAGTCCGTTTGTCGATATCGCGAAGCAATTCACCTGAAATCGCAGAGAGGCGCGCTTCTGTATAACGCATGGCAGCTGGTGAATCGCCGTCCATGGAACCATTATTACCGTGCATTTCCACAAGCATATGACGAATTTTCCAGTCCTGGCTTAAACGGACCATGGCTTCGTAGACTGAACTGTCACCGTGAGGGTGATAATTCCCGATTACGTTACCGACCGTTTTCGCGGATTTACGGAATGCTTTCTCATTGGTGTTGCCTTCGTGGTACATGGCGTAAAGAATCCGGCGCTGAACGGGTTTCAGCCCGTCACGGGCATCCGGCAATGCGCGGTCCTGGATAATGTATTTACTGTAACGCCCAAACCGATCGCCGATGACTTCTTCTAATGGCAGATCCTGATAACGTTCGATTTGCGTCATACGAGTTCCTCCTCAGCGTGGATCAGGTCGTTCTCCAGAATATTGCTGTCTTCTTCCATTCCAAAGTCGACGTTATTCTCTATCCACTTTCTTCTTGGTTCAACTTTATCGCCCATCAACGTCGTAATGCGGCGTTCTGCTCGGGCTCCGTCTTCAATCGTCACCCGGATCAATGTGCGGGTATCCGGATTCATCGTCGTTTCCCACAATTGGTCGGCATTCATCTCGCCGAGACCTTTATAACGCTGGAGCATATAGCCTTTGCCGACTTTTTTCGTGGACGCCTCAAGGTCCGCTTCGGTCCAGGCATAATCGACGACTTCTTTTTTGCCGATCCCTTTGGAAACCTTGTAAAGCGGTGGCAGCGCGATAAACACTTTGCCCGCTTCAATCAGCGGCTTCATATACCGGTAGAAGAACGTCAAAAGCAATACCTGGATATGCGCTCCGTCCGTATCGGCATCCGTCATGATGATGACTTTATTGTAGGCGATGTCATCTATCGAGAAATCCGATGACACCCCTCCGCCGATTGCGTGGATGATCGTCGAGATTTCTTCGTTTTTCATAATTTCCTCAAGCTTCGCTTTTTCCGTGTTGACGACTTTACCCCGAAGAGGCAAAATGGCCTGGAATGTGCGGTCACGCCCTTGTTTGGCGGATCCTCCGGCAGAGTCACCTTCCACCAGATACAATTCGTTTTTAGCGGCGTTCCGCGATTGCGCGGGTGTCAGTTTGCCGGATAATAACATATCGGACTTCTTGCGTTTTTTGCCGTTCCGCGCATCTTCACGCGCTTTACGGGCAGCTAATCTTGCCTGTGACGCACGGATCGCTTTGCGCACCAGAGATGCACTGAGGTCAGCATTCTCCTCCAGGAAATACATCAACTTCTGTGACACGACAGCATCAACGATACTGCGTGCTTCGCTTGTACCAAGTTTACTCTTTGTCTGCCCTTCAAATTGCAAAAGCCCTTCCGGAATCCGGACAGAAACAATCGCCGCTATCCCTTCCCGGATATCGGAACCTTCCAGATTTTTATCTTTATCTTTCAAGAGGTTGATTTTGCGTGCGTAATCATTGAATACGCGTGTCATCGCCGCTTTAGCGCCGGTTTCATGTGTACCGCCGTCACGTGTGCGGACGTTATTGACGAACGACAGGATCGTTTCAGAATAGCCATCGTTGAACTGGAATGAAAACTCGACTTCCAGTTCCTCCTGCTTGCCTTCGATATAGGCGACCTTGTGCAAAGTATCTTTTTCTTCGTTCAAATATTCAACAAATGCTTCGATGCCCGTTTCAAAGAAAAACTCTTCGTACTGTTCCTCTTCACTTCGTTTATCAGTCAATTCGATTTTCAGGCCTTTTAATAAAAATGCAGACTCACGCAGGCGTTCGCTCAAGGTTTCATAATTATATTTAGTGGCTGAAAAAATTGAAGGATCCGGACGGAAATGGATATTCGTTCCGCTTTCCTTTGTGGAGCCGATCTCTTCAAGCGTCGTTGCTGGCTTTCCGCCATTTTCGAATCGCTGGCGGTATTTCTTGCCGTCCCTGTGAATCGTTACTTCCAGGTACTCGGATAATGCGTTTACAACCGAAGCACCTACGCCGTGCAGGCCGCCGCTTGTTTTATAGCCGCCCTGTCCGAATTTCCCGCCAGCATGAAGGACAGTCAAGATGACTTCAGGCGTCGGTTTCCCGCTGCGGTGCATGCCAGTCGGCATGCCACGCCCATAATCCCGTACGCTGATGCTGTTATCTTCGTGTATGGTAACGCTGATTTTGTCGCCAAAACCAGCTAAAGCTTCATCTACCGAGTTATCGACGATTTCATAGACCAAATGGTGAAGGCCCCGTGTATCCGTCGAACCGATATACATACCAGGCCGTTTTCTGACGGCATCCAAGCCTTCGAGTACCTGGATCGCTTCTTCGTTATATGCCGTATTCTTCGTTTTAGCCATCTAATTCCCTCCAACAAACATCTGTTCGCATATCTCTATCTTTTAATCGTATCGATAAGTCGGGCATCTGTCAATAACCATAGAAAAAGAGCGCCAGGCGCCCTTTTCCTTTAACCGCTTATTTAAGGATGGCGTGTTCGACTTTGATGCAGCGGTCCATAATGACCGTATAGCCTTCTTCTTGTAACCGTTTAAATACTTTGTCATCCACTACATTTAATTGCGTCCAAAAAACAGGGCAATCGATTTCGGTAAATTCTTCAGCCAGCTCTTCTAAAAACTCACTGCGTCTGAAAACATTGACGATGTCCACTGGCTCAGGGACGTCCTTCAGGGACGCATAACTTTTCTCACCCAACACTTCATCGGCAACCGGGTTGACCGGGATGATCCGATAGCCCGCTTTTTGCATCGCCTCAGAAACCATATAGGATGTTCTGTTCGGATTCGGACTGAGACCGACGACAGCGATGGTTTTGGCACTATCCAAAACTTCTTTGATTTCTTCTCTGCTTGGATTATTCAAGAGAATCACCTGTCCTTTTTATTCTATCATACATGATATTCTCGCTGTTTCATAAAAATCCTGCAAGGATTGTTTTAAGATCTTTTCGCGTGTTAAACTTAGAATACCAAATAGAGAGATTAAAAGGAGTCTACAATGGAAATATTGCTACCCGTTTTATTGGCTTATTTACTTGGTTCGATCCCTTCCGCATTATGGATCGGCAAAATTTTCTACAATACCGATGTCCGTACCAAAGGCAGCGGCAACCTTGGCGCAACCAATACATTCCGGGTCCTGGGTTCAACTGCCGGCCTGATCGTCACTGTACTTGATATTTTAAAAGGGACTGCCGCTACGCTTATACCCCTGTATATCGATACGAACATCCATCCACTTGTATTCGGACTGATTGCGGTTGTGGGACATATGTATCCGGTATTCGCCAAATTTAAAGGCGGGAAAGCCGTGGCGACTTCCGGGGGCATTCTGCTCGGCTATCAATGGCCATTGTTCATTGTAGCTGTTGCTGTGCTGCTGCTCGCGCTGAAAATTACGAAAATGGTTTCATTGTCTTCCATGATACTCGCTGTAGTTGCTGTAATTTACGCCATCATTTATGCTGTTAATACAGGAGATTATCCTTTCCTCGCCGTGATTTTGGTTTTGGCGGCATTCATCTTCTATCGCCACCGGGCCAATATCGCTCGTATCCGGGCAGGCACAGAGCCAAAAATCAAGTTTATGTGACCCTAAAGCCGAAAGGACGTGTGCTTGATGGACATTAAAATCAGTGATGATGCTTTCAAATGGTTCCATGATGAAATGGAAGTCTCATCCGGAGAGACCGTTCGATTTTTTGTACGATATGGCGGCTCCGGACTCCAGCCAGGCTTTTCGCTTGGTGTCACGAAAGATCAGCCAAATGAGGCAGCCGTTGAAGTTGAAAATGACGACGTACTTTATTTCATTGAACAGAATGATCTCTGGTATTTCGACGGACACGATTTGACTGTAAGCGTAAATGACGATCTTCAGGAATTGGATTACTCATACGAATAAAGATTAAAAAGCCGGAACGGAAGAATAATTCTTCCATTCCGGCTCTTCTACTTTTTCTCCAACTTAATCAGTTGTTCCAACCTGTCTTCTGCTTCAAGAATTGCCTTTTGGCGGTCGCCAAACAAATCAAAATGCGGGTAATTGCCGCGCAAATCAAGCCATTCAGGCCGCAGCCCATATTGTTTGCCCCATTTTTTCAACTTCTCAAGGTCGCTGCAGCCCACTTTCGTAACCGTGCTGCACCCCGGAAATCGATCATCTACCCAATAATGAGTCAAAAACGCGATGTTCCCTGCATCAACTTCCTGCTTCCAATGGTCTAGCTCCGCCCTTTTAATTCCGAACGCCATGCTCTTCCCTCTTTTTTATTTCTTCATATTTTTCATGCCATTCAGGATAGATTTTCTGCAAAGAAACGGGACGGAAACTATCTTTCTTTACCACTACATGTTCAGATGTGGCTTTTGCTGCCAGTGTGCCGTCTTCGTGCAGGATTTCGTAGCCATATGTGGTTCGCAGGCGGCCGTGTTCTTCAACCCATGTACGGACGGTCGCTTTCTGGCCATAGCGCATCGCTGCTTTATACTGAATCGAAATGTCAGTCACAGGTGACAGATAACCCTGTTTTTCCATTTCCGCGTATGTAAAACCTACATCTTCAATCAGCTTTGTGCGGCCAATCTCGAGCCAGATGATATAGTTCGCATGATAAACGACACCCATCTGGTCTGTTTCCGCATAGCGGATTTCTATTTCTTTTTCACTGATATGCATTCCAGTTTCACCTCTATGTCAGTATACAGAAATTGTTATTGAAATTCTAAGAGAAAGAGATTTGTAAAACGATATTCTGCAAAACAGCTTCGCTTTCCTGGGGGCTTGCGCTGAGCTAACTCGGACTCGGTTCCCTTCGTCCGAGTGGATCTCAGCACTTCGCTCGAAACAGAGTTGGATACCCAACTCTGTTTCTAATCCCCTGGGAGTCTTCGCTGCTTTGCTCCATATCTTAGAAACCCTTCTCGTACTGAAGTTGTTTCGTTTCCATATGCTAACTCGGACCTTCGTCCGAGTGGGTGCTCAACACTATGCTGAGACTGTAGGGATTCTTTGCTGCTTCACTTCAACTCTAAAAGCGGACCTAAGCAAAGGCGCGGCTCAGGACTGGGTGGAGCAATAAGACGAGTGTTCTTCTCGGCTTATTGTGTGAACCCGGTCCATAGCGCCAAAGCGGTATATAAATGTCATTTCTATAATTCAGCGTATATAAAAAGGCTGCCCGAGGGCAGCCTTTTGTTTGTTTCATTTTATTCAGAAATTATACTTAAAGCAATTTGTTGCGAAGCACCATTTGCAGGATACCACCGTGGCGGTAGTAATCTACTTCAACTTCAGAATCGAAGCGTGCAAGGACATCGAACTCAGTCACTTTGCCGTCTTCAGCAGTTGCAGTGACTTTCAGGATGTCGCGTGGTTTCACATCATCCGTCAAGTTGACTGAGATTGATTCGCGGCCAGTAAGACCCAGTGAATCTGCGTTTTGGCCGTTCAGGAATTGAAGCGGCAGAACGCCCATCATGACAAGGTTCGAACGGTGGATACGCTCATAGCTTTCCGCGATGACAGTTTTGATGCCTAATAGGAAGGTACCTTTTGCTGCCCAGTCACGGGAAGAGCCCATGCCGTAGTCTTTGCCAGTCAAGATAGCAAGGCCAGTGCCTTGTTCCTGGTATTTCATGGCTGCATCATAGATAGCCATCGTTTCACCCGTTGGCCAGTAAGTAGTGTAACCGCCAGTCGTGCCTGGAGCTACCTGGTTACGGATGCGGATGTTGGCGAATGTTCCGCGCATCATAACTTCGTGGTTACCGCGACGGGAACCATAAGAGTTAAAGTTGCGGGGTTCAACACCGTTTTCACGCAAGTACTTGCCTGCAGGAGTATCTTTACCGATCGCACCGGCTGGTGAGATGTGGTCAGTTGTAATCGAGTCAGCAAATTTCGCAACAACGCGTAAGTCAGCCAATGGCTGGATCGGCGCTGGTTCTGTCGACATGTTTTCGAAGAACGGCGGGTTTTGGATATAAGTTGAATTGTCGTCGAAATCATAAAGCGCATCGTCATTTGTTTCAATTGCGTTCCATGCTTCGTTCTCGCTGAATACGTGCTCGTATTCTTTACGGAACAATTCAGGTGTAACTGTGTTATGCACAGCTTCCTTGATTTCGCTTGTTGATGGCCAGATATCTTTAAAGAAGACATCATTTCCATCTTTGTCCTGTCCGATTGGATCCACTTCGAAATCGATATCCACTGTTCCAGCAAGAGCATAAGCAACAACCAGCATTGGTGATGCAAGGTAGTTCGCTTTTACCAACGGGTGGATGCGTCCTTCAAAGTTACGGTTGCCGGAAAGTACTGAAGAAACAAGCAAGTCATTGTCCAAAATCGCATCTTCGATTTCCGGAAGCAATGGACCAGAGTTACCGATACATGTCGTACAGCCGTAACCTACAAGGTTGAAGCCGATTTGGTTCATGTAATCCAGTAAACCGGAATCCTGCAAGTAGCCAGTAACTACTTTAGAACCTGGTGCAAGGGAAGTTTTCACGTAAGCAGGTGGAGTCAAGCCTCTTTCAACCGCTTTTTTCGCTACAAGTCCCGCACCAAGCATTACGTATGGGTTTGATGTATTTGTACAAGATGTAATGGCTGCAATTGCCAAAGAACCGGTCTTCATTTCAACGGAACGTCCGTCTTTGAAGTTTACAGTTGCTGTCTTGGCGATTTCAGCTTCATCAAGCGCAAAGCCATGCGGGCCTTCAGGCGCTGTTACAGCTTTGTTGAATTCTGTTTTCATTTGAGACAACGGAATCAAATCCTGTGGACGTTTTGGTCCTGCAAGGTTTGGTTCAATTTCAGAAAGGTTGATTTCAACAAGATCCGTGTAGATCGGGTCTTCATTTTCAACAGTGAAGAACATATCGTTCGCTTTTAAGTATTCTTTCGTGATGGCGATTTGCTCTTCTGTGCGGGCAGTCAGACGCATATAGTTCAATGCTTCTTCATCTACCGGGAAGAATCCGCAAGTAGCGCCGTATTCAGGAGCCATATTGGCAATTGTCGCACGGTCAGCAAGCGGCAATGTTGTAACACCTGTGCCGAAGAACTCGACGAATTTACCTACAACACCTTTTTTACGCAATGTTTCAGTGACTTTAAGCGCCAAATCAGTTGCAGTAGCACCGTTTGGCAATTCTCCAGTCATTTTCACACCGATAACTTCAGGAATCGGGAAATAAGAAGGTTGTCCAAGCATACCGGCTTCCGCCTCGATGCCGCCGACTCCCCATCCAAGAACGCCGATTCCGTTGATCATTGTCGTGTGGGAGTCAGTTCCCACCAATGTATCAGGGAAAGCTTCGAATGTTCCATCAGCGTTTTCAACTGCATGAACAACATTCGCCAGATACTCAAGGTTAACTTGGTGAACGATACCTGTAGCAGGTGGAACTGCGCGGTAATTATCGTAAGCTTTTTGAGCCCAGTTAAGGAATTGGTAACGCTCCGCGTTGCGGTCAAATTCCAGTTCCATGTTGATGCGAAGCGCGTCTTGGGAACCATAGTTATCTACTTGTACGGAGTGGTCAATTACAAGGTCAACCGGAATTTCAGGGTTGATCTTATCTGGATCTCCACCAAGTTTGGACATTGCTGAACGCAACGCTGCCAAGTCGACGACTACTGGTACACCCGTGAAATCCTGCAAAATTACGCGGGAAGGCTTGAATGGAACTTCTGCTTCTTTATTGGCATTTTTGCCCCATTTCGCCAATTCTTCAACGTGCTCATCTTTGATCACATATCCGTCATGCTGGCGCAATACGGATTCCAATAGAACTTTTACTGAGTAAGGAAGGCGTGATACTTTCGCGATTCCTGCTTCTTCAAGTGCAGCCAGACGGTAATAATTATACGTTTTACCATTTAGCTCAAAAGAAGTGCGGCTGTTGTGCAAACTGCTTTTTGCCATGTCGTGTTCCTCCTTTGAATCTTCTGAAAAGGCTTTGAGTAGCTTCTTTTCTCCTATACCATCATAACGAAATCCCAAGCATAAGTAAATTACATTAAAATTATGGAATGTGATAAGTTTTTCTAATAGCTGTTATCGTTTGCCATCCAATTCGCTTAAGGTATTTTCCAGCTGCTTTAAATGTCTTTTTTCATGGAGACCGATAAACGGAAACCACTGGACCAAAGGCACATTGCCGAATACAGGATGCGGCATGGATTTATTTTTCAGCAATTCTTCCGGAGCATTGTCATAGAGTGAATTCAAGTTTGCACGGGAGGAAGCCAATTTTTCTGTCATATCCACAAGTCTGATGAAATCTTCCGATGGTTCTGTATAGGTTGGTGCATCCACTTTTATGGTTCTGCTGACAGTCAGCTGAATCGGCTTTTTCATTGCTTTCTTGCTATTGCCCCGTTCCAGCTCCTTCGAAATATTCCTGGCAATGACATTTTCCATCAACTGCAGATGGTCCAGTATTTGCATGGGCGACCATTTCCCTTCTGCCGGCTTTTCGTTCAGCTTCTCGTCAGATAACCCTTTCACCGCTTTAAAAATATCCTGCCGAATCGCTTCGTTCTTCTCTTTAAACATTTTTTCTCCCCTTTCAGCTTTTGTAGCCAGCGCTATTCTTTCCATACCCTATTATTTCCCTGTCAACGCCAACTTTTTGTTTTGAATTTCCTTTATAATTATGAGCGAATCTTTTTTTCTTGTCGACTTGTTTTGAACTTTATGCTATAGCCTTATGTATCAAAATATTCAAGGAAAATTACTTTTTAAATAACTTCCTGCGATTCCACTTCTCATAATTCCCATGATACTATTCTCTTTTCGCCTACACGAAAGTACGTTCGCTTCAGTGCTGAATGTGGTATAATATTCAGTAAATAAAGACGCAGAGGTGAGCAGAATGCCTTATGGTTACGAAAAATATCGTTTGGAAAACGGCATCAGCCCGAATACTGTGATCCATGAAGTGCAATTGATCCATTCCCTTCTCGCTTTCCTGGCCAAAACTTATAAGAAGTCGGTCGAACCACATGAAATACGGCCGGCCGACATACAAAACTTTCTTCATGAACAACGTAAAACCGGCATCAAAGACAGTACGTTGAACAGAAAAATCATTTTTATACGCCAATGGTTCGATTATATGTGGAGAATCGGCCGGATTCCGGTCGATTTCATGCCGAAATTCAAATACTCGGAGAAACTTGATCTGACCCCGCCGGATATTCACCTTAATTATGCGGAGCTGCTGGCAAAAAAAGACGCGGTCCTTGAAACCGAACAACTTTCCTTGAACGCGAAAATTTTATATATCCTTTACTTGCGAGGTCTTCGGCTTAGGGATATGGCTGCGATCGATATCAGCCATTTCGAAGACAAAGGACATAAATTGACACTATCCTTTGAAAAGAAAGATGGATATATGAGCCGTATCGATTTTACTGGAAAAGAAATTACTGTTCTGCTCGAGGGAATTGAACGGGCCATTTTCAGGGGGACCCCATATCTTCTATCCTCTAAAGTGAATAATGAATTTACGATGTTCCAGATGGGGTCCCTTTCCGACTATACCGAAGCACTTTCCTCATTCATCGGCATGCCGATGCGTTCGGGTGATATCCGGTTTGCATATGTCCATTATCTTTACTCGGAAGAACAGAAAAACCTGGAAGAAATACAGGAAATTTTAGGAGTATCCCTCGATTCGGCTTCCCGGATCCTTAAGGATTCCCTTCAAAGATTAAAAAAATAGAATACCATAGCGAAGAAGCCGGCAAAGGTAAATCCTTTGCCGGCTTCTTCGCTAATGATTGATACTTGTTTTAAACCTGCCTGTCTGCCTAGGAGAAGAAACCGAAATTCAACGCTAAATTGAAGACAATCACCGTGTGGATGATTACAAACCACATCCCTTGTCTGTTCAATTTTTCAATATTTTCGTATTGCATGCGGTTTCACCCTTCCTTTTCTTTATATTATACCGAATATTCAGTCAACTATCAATAGACTTATCTTTCCTATCTGCAGTTCAATATGGTTGAATAGAATAAACTACCGACAGGAGGAATTTACATGAAAAAAGCGTTGCTGGTTGTGGACTACACAGTGGACTTTGTGGCTGATGACGGCAGATTGACTTGCGGTAAACCGGGACAGGCTATCGAAGGAGCTATATGCAAGTTAACAGAAAAATTTTTGGAGAATGATGATTTCATCGTTTTCCCAGTCGATTTACATGAAGAAGGAGATACATTGCATCCTGAGCATAAACTATTTCCTCCCCATAATATCCGTGGAACTGAAGGAAGAAAGTTGTATGGACAATTGAATTCGCTGTACGAAGCAAATAAAGATAAAATACTGTGGATGGATAAAACCCGTTATAGTGCATTTGCCGGAACCAACCTTGAAATACTCCTGCGTGAAAGAAGTATTGAGGAACTTCATATCGTTGGCGTATGCACGGATATTTGCGTCCTTCACACGGCAGTGGATGCTTATAATAAAGGATTTGCTATTGCAATCCATCAGGATGCGGTGGCCAGCTTTGACCCTGAAGGGCATTACTGGGCTTTGAGGCACTTTGCCAATACCTTGGGCGCACAGGTTTTATAAATTTTTCCTAGTCGATGTTTTAAATTTCCCGAATGAGGTTATATCAGTAGTGTAGCAATCATAACTACTAAAAAAGGAGTTGGAACACGATGGGATTCATTTTATTTTTAATCATGGGCGGTATCATCGGTTGGCTAGCAGGACTTATTTTAGGTAAAGATGTACCCGGTGGTATCATCGGCAACATTATCGCAGGTATTATCGGCGCATGGCTGGGAAGCCTGTTGCTTGGAGACTGGGGACCTGAAATTTGGGGCGTATTCATCATCCCTGCATTGATCGGTGCTTTGATCTTAGTATTCGTATTGAGCCTGATCCTTGGTTCAATGGGTAGAAACAGACGCAACCGAGCATAATTTAATCAGTAAAAAAAGAGCGGACACCTTGTCCGCTCTTTTTTAGACTGTCGAGAAACTTCAACCTATTCAATCATTTCGCTGCATATCTTTTAATGTCTCGGACCTAGCGAAGCGATGCAGGAGCACATCTTTGATCTTCACCGGTTGCTGCTACATTTTATATACGTAAAAACAGATGAATATTTTTCTCGGCAAAATAGTTAAACTACTACTTTATAGTAAGTAATTCTGAGATATGGAGCAAAACAGCGAGACTCCCAAGGGAGTAGAAACGGAGATGGGTTTCCAACTCCGTTTCGAGCGAAGTGCTGAGATCCACTCGGACGAAGGGGACCGAGACCGAGTTAGCTCAGTGCAAGCCCCTAGGAAAGCGAAGCTGTTTTGCGCAATATCGATTGCTTGCATCTATCTTTTCTCAATAAGCTGAAAAAGAGCGGACACCTTGTCCGCTCTTTTTTCTATTCAGCAAATTCCTCATTATACAAATTGTAATAATGCAATACGTCTTCTACATATTCATCGCTGTGGTTATACTGGAAAATCGCTTTCTCCAAATCACCATCCGCTGCCCCGTTTTTCGCCAAATAATTTGCTGCGCTGTAAACTGCATCCGTCAGATCATATGGATCAGCCACACCGTCGTCGTTCCCATCTATTCCATATCCCCCGAATGCCTCGATAATCGCCGGATCAGTTTTTTCGTCCTCGGGTATGTCCCCTTCGCCCAGTCCTGAACAGGTCGGATGGCTCCACCCTACAAATGTGCAAGGCATGAACTGCATATGCCCTTCCGCACCGACAGGAGACAATAAGGGATCCATCGTAGAAAATCTTGTTTCCACCCGATGGTGCGCTGCAAGCAAAGTCCATGGGATGCCATATTCTTCCCCAGTTTCTTTATACAAAGGTATATATTCTTCAGGAACTTCCATTTCCCGGAATAAATTCGGCGTTTCCTTTAAAGCAGTCATTACAGTATCGGGATTGAAAAAATAATATACGATTATTAATAACGTCAAACTGACCAAAAGTGCTGGCAATAACGTGATCAGAAATAGAAGTTTCAACATGCCGCCTTTTTTCAGTTTTCTTTTTTTCTTCTTCATTTCTTCACGCCCAACTGCTTATTTTCTCTAGTTTAGCATAAAAAGCTCCTTAGTTCTGTCGCCACAAGTACTATCTTTTCCCGATTTCTTAATGTAAAGTAATATACGGAGGTGAATCAAATGTGGAATGATTTTAAAGCATTTGCTTTAAAAGGCAATGTATTGGATTTAGCGATCGCTGTTGTGATCGGCGCTGCATTCGGTAAGGTCGTGACATCACTGGTGGAAGATTTGATCATGCCTGCAGTTGGAATGCTGCTGGGAGGTTTCAGCATAGCTGACGCAGTGTATAAAGTCGGAGATGCCACGCTTAAATATGGAGCGTTTTTACAGTCTGTTTTGGATTTCCTGATTATATCTTTTTCCATTTTCATGGTCATCCGCCTATTTATGAAGTTCCGGCGCAAAGAAGAGATGCCGGCTGAAGAAGTTGTACCTGAACTGGATAAGAAAGAAGAATTGCTCGTCGAGATTCGGGAATTGCTAAAAAAACAACAGCTTTGATATAAAAAAGACTCATTCCCGGTCGGAAGGAGTCTTTTTTATATCCATTCTATTCGCTTTCATCCAATAACTCTTTTAAATCTTCAACAATTTCTTCGACCGGTACATCTCCATAACCGTCGTAATTATTTGCGACCTCGCCATTTTTATCCATCAGATAAAAACTGGTGCCGTGCACCACCTGATCACTGGAAGGATCTTTTTTGACAAACGATTTGAAGTTATCCTTAGCGTACTCAGCGATATAGTCCTGGGAATAACCGGTCAGAAGATGCCATTTCGATTCATCGGGTACATTGAATTTTTTCAGATAGTCATTCAATACTTCAGGATCATCCACAGCGGGATCCACTGAAAAAGCGACAATTTTATATTGGTCTATTCCCTGTGCAGCCAATTCTTCCTGAATTGACGCCATATTGAAAGTCATGGGTGGACAAACGGTCGTGCAATTAGTGAATACAAAAGTGGACAGCCACGGAGTCCCTTTCAGGTTCTCGAGTGATAGCTCTTCTCCACGCTGGTCGGTGTGCGAAAAATCTTCAATTGCAGAATTGCCGCAAGCTGTCAGCAGCAAGACCAGGCTGACTATCCCGAATGCCATTATTTTTTTCATCATGCCGCCTCCACAAAACATACTGCCTTCATCTTAAATGAAGAAAGCGGTCCAGACAACTCACATCCGGCACTGTTTGTCACGAATTTGTGAAATCACAGCCTGATGGCGATCAACGCTTCATGTATCGCCACAAGCTTGGTTTCAACCCGGTGCATCAGATAAAATGACACAAAAATCGGAAAACCCACTTCCTGGATCAATCGCATCCAATCTTCCATTAGTTTGTCTCCTCTCTGTCAAAAATAAGATAAAAAGCCCTCCATTTCAGGAGGGCTCCAGTTCTTAGACTTCGTAGTCGACGACGTTCCGTTCAACTACCCGTGCACCTTTGGCGATCGCAAATGGCGACCCTTCAACTTCAAAGATATTCTGCGTAATGATGGTCTGCATGCCAGTCGCGAGTTCCAGAGCCGTCAGGTCTTCTCGCGGTTCTTCCACAGACAGCACCACGTCTTTGCCTGCCCCTGTTTCAAATATCAATTCCAATGTTTTAGCCATTCCCTATTCCCCCTTAGTGTAATTATGCGTAGATTGAAAGACTAGACTGCTTTTCCAAATCCATCAGCGGTTTGTTTCCGAATTCCGTCAATACGCGGGCTGATTCGAAAATCCCGGTTGCTGATGCCAGATCGGATACATTGTGGTACGCTTTCACTTTCTTCCTCGGTTTGCCTAATGCATCAAAGCCATTATCAAATGTCAGGCGGATGCTCGCCTTTTTGAAGTTGCTGTTTGCCATTTTGTTTCACCTCCTCTCACCCGCTATATAGACAGTTAAAGCAAAAAGGGATACATTTTTAATGAATTTTTTTTATTTTGCTCTTATAATGGAGATATCGGAAGGTATGAGGTGAATAAAGTGGCGTTAGAAGGTTGGTTTTTATGGTTCATCCTGTTTTGGGTAGTGGTCCTTGTCGGTCTATTTGCGATTGGCGGCTATTTTATGTTCAGGAAATTTTTGAAGTCCATTCCGAAAAAAGACGGATTGTCTGATTTGAATTGGGAAGAATATTATGTCGGCAAAACCATCCATTTATGGGGAGACCGTGAAAAGGAATTATTGAATGAATTGGTGCAGCCTGTACCTGACTTGTTTCGGCCAGTTGCCAAACAAAAGATAGCGGGCAGAATCGGCCAGATTCTATTGGAAGAAAAAGTTTCAAAAATGGAACACGAACATATTATCAGGGGCTATATCCAGGCCACGCCAAAACGCGACCATAAATTTTTGCGTAAAAAGCTGGACGAACTCAATATCGATGTCGCTCCGTATGAAAATTATTTTGAGAAATAAAGAAAAAGAAAAGCGACGGCGCCCGTTAAGCTCTGAAAGGCGTAAGACGATCTGGCGAAGCGGCGTTTTTCCAGCCGCACAGCCAGAGTGGCTTACGACCCGAAGAGCTGGGGCGCCGGAGTCTAGACATAGAAAAGCAGACAAACAAAAACGCAGTACCCATTAACCGGGTACTGCGCTTTTGTTTTTATCTGCAAGTTTTTTAAATTGAACATACATAGCAATCCGCCAAGGAATGATCATTCCGAATGCCAGTATCCAGAACATACCGGCGAGTTCACCGATATCAATCGTAGAGCTGAGAATCACTTTGGCGAGCAACCGGACCAGTAATAATCCGATCAGTATGAAGATGAATGCCTTCGATTGCTTTAAATAGATTTCTCCTTCTTTTTCCTCAAATTTGGATGTCCAGATCAGCACAACCGAAAAAATGATGCCTGCGGCCAGCGCTTCGGCAATTTGTGGAGGCGCAACCCGGAAGAAAGGAAAAATGAACATCAATGCGCCAGTAGACATAAATAAAGGCGGCAATAGAATTTTTTTCACGGAAGCCGGTTTCTTGGCTGAGCGCGACCTTACAAAGATTGCAAAAACCCCCATAAAGACCGCTCCAACAGTTGTTATCGCCAAGTAGACTGCCGGAGGAATCTGATCAAACATTCAATCCCTCCTTAAACTCTTCATATTGTGAAAGCAACCTCTCGAATATGGGACAACTTTCTGTTTTGGCAAACAGCATAAAAAAGGCTGCACTGTTGATTGTTTGCCGGTATTCATTCATGTAATCGATGTTTTTCAATGGTGTCACCTGCTTTGTGATCAATTAGAATCCCTGGAAATCGCCGAAAATCGGACTCAGGATACGGATAAGATAAGTCATTCCATCAAAGAACAGTAAAATTCCGATTGCAATCATGATGAATCCGCCGACTTTCATAATCGTGTTATTATGCTTGCGCAGCCAGCCGAGGCGCGTCACGAAGAATGACAGCACAAAGAACGGAATGGCAAAGCCGAGGACATATGCGAGCATATACCATACACCTGAACCAGGATTCGCTGCAGCCAGCGTATAAATGGCGGCTGTAATGGGCCCGGTACATGGTGTCCACCCCGCGGCAAACGCCAGGCCAATGATGAAAGTTCCAAGAAAACCGGATGGACGGTTCTTAAATGAGAACTTTTTATCTGCCATCAGGAATTTTGGCTGGAACACACCGACGATCATCAGACCGAATATGACAATGAAAATGGCGCCGACCTGGCGGATCAATTCATCATAGCGGACAAACCATTCATAGAAGAATGAAGTACTGAAACCGAGTGCGATAAAAATGGTTGAAAATCCGAGCAGGAAGAAAAGCGTATGGAACATGCCTCTGCGCTGCATGACTTTCTTGTCGTTTTTAATTTCATCAAGCGACATGCCTGTAATATAAGATAAAAATGCCGGATATAAAGGCAAAGTGCATGGTGAAATGAAACTGAGGAATCCTGCACCGAAGGCCAGGAATAGATTAATGTCACTTGCCACTGTTTCCACTCCTTCATTATACTCTCCCCATCTTATCAAATTCAGCAAAAGAAAACTGCCCTTTTGCCTGTGAACTCTTTGTGAATGAGCTTAATGTGACAATGGTAATTATACAGAACCATCTGGTCAAAAGCTGTTTCTTCTATATATAAAGAAAAACAGGAGCGAAGATCATTGGCTTCAATCATATTTGTCGCATATCTTTAATGTTGTGAAACTAGTGAAGCGATTCTGAGATATGGAGCAAAACAGCGAGACTCCCAGGGGATTAGAACCGGAGTTGGAACCCAACTCCGGTTCGAGCGAAGTGCTGAGATCCACTCGGGCGAAGGGGACCGAGGCCGAGTTAGCTAAGAGTTGGCCGTAGCTTGCAAGGCCGGCTCTTTGCGACGAAGCTAGCGCAGCGATGCAGGAGCACGGGTTTTTGCAAGCCCCCAGGAAAGCGAAGCTGTTTTGCGCAATATCGATTGCTAATATTATCTTTTTTCACAAAGGAAAACAGGAAGAAAAAGTTTTTACCTTTCCCTCCTGCCTTTAGCAGAGCCTATATCAATTCCGTCGATCTTTTCGTCTGGCATAAAGAATAATCAAGGTCATAATTGCAAGAATTATCCCCATTAGAATGCGTTGGTCCAATAGAAGATTCATGAAATGAAACATGGATTCTTGTCGGTAATCGGCTCTTAAATATTCGCCTTCCGTTTCCACGGCAATAGTTGCTTCGGAATTTCTTCCCTTAATTGCGTAATAGACAGTGCCAATTGGGTAATAGTTCGAAGCGTTGCCATAATATGCACCTGACATATCATCCGCCATGGTCACGACTCTGCCTATTGGCCCAGCTATCGCACTTTGAGGCAGCGGCTCCTCTTCTGCTACTTCATACAGTCTTCCTTCCCAAACCACAAATGGGTATGCCCATGACAAAGCGTGTGCAGTACTACAAAAGACCAAGACCATCAGCAACGCAAACGGAATGATATTCTTCATAAGCTCCTCCATTGATCAAAATGACTTTTTAATTTCCGACATTCTCCACGATTCCATTTTGCAGCAGATACATTTTATGATAGAGGCCGCGCGCTGCCAACAGCTGCTGGTGGGTACCCTGTTCGACAATTTCCCCTTGGTGCAGCACAAGAATCAGTTCAGCGTCCTGTATCGTGCTCAATCTATGGGCAATCGCAATGGTTGTGCGGCCTTTGCGCATTTTTTCCAGGCTCGTCTGGATGGCGACTTCTGTTTCGGTATCAATATTGGCCGTCGCTTCATCCAGCACCAGAATCTTCGGATCAGCCGCCATTGTTCTGGCAAAAGCCAATAACTGGCGCTGTCCGCTCGAGAATGTAGACCCTCTCTCCGTCACTTTATGATCATAGCCATCCGGTAATTGCGCAATGAATTTATCAGCCTGCACAAATTCAGCGGCTGCCCTGATTTCTGAAAACGGCATATCTTGGTTAAAGAGCCTTATATTGCTTTCAATCGTGCCATAAAACAGGAAGGGATCCTGAAGGACAAGCCCCATTTTTCTCCTTAACTCACTGGCGCGATAATCTTTTACATCCACTCCGTCTATCAGGATATGTCCATTTTCGTAGTCATAGAACCGCATCAGCAAATTGATGATGGAACTTTTTCCGCTCCCCGTATGGCCGACAAGCGCTACCGTCTGTCCGGGCTCGGCAGTAAATGAAATGTTTTTCAAAACTTCCGCCTTGCCGTCATAGGAAAAGCTGACATTCCTGAATTCAATGCGGCCTTCCGCAATTTCAGCTGCCGCTCCTTTTTGGGCAGGCGCTTCGTCTGTTTCATCCAATAAATCGAAGACACGCGACGCAGCCACAATCGCCTGCTGGAAAATGGACAGCCGCTGCATCACCTGGTTGATCGGCTCGAAGAATCTGTCTATATAGGTCACAAATGCATAAATGACGCCTACTTCAATCGTCGAATTGAATGAAGTGATGCCGAAATAGCTGAGCAGCATGATCAATGCGAGTGTGTAAACGAGATCGATCGCGGGACGCAGCAGCAATCCATCGATTTTAATATTGCGTTTACCCGCTTTCCAATGTTTTTCATTGATTTCATTGAATTCGTCCTGCATCCTGCCTTCCTGGCTGAATGCCTGGATCATGCCCATCCCTTGGACAGATTCGGAAATTTTAGCATTCAGCTGACCAAGCCTTTCACGCAGGTCCTGATAGAAAATCGAACTGTATTTACGGTAGATATACATGATCCAGAACAGGATCGGCAGCAGGATCAATGTAATGAGTGCCAGTCGCACATTCAGGAAGAACATTGCGATGTAAACACCGATAATCAGGAATATGCTCTGGATAAAACCGATGAGTACAGTGACGAACATTTCCTTGATCGCTTCTGTGTCATTGGTGACCCTGGAAACGATGCCGCCAGCGGGTGTGCGATCGAAATAGCGCATGCCTAGGCTCTGCACTTTCGAAAAGACATCAATTCGCATCTGCTGAATGATTTTCAAGGCAGCTTCCTGGAATTTCAGCAATTGAAAATAACTGATGATGACGTTTGAAACCTGAATGAATAAGTAGCCAAGCGCCAGGCCGGTTACCGGACCTGTCGGGAAATTACCCGGAGTCAGATAGCCATCGATGAAGCTTTTGATGATCAGCGGTCCGAGTACATCGCCAAGTACTGTCAATATCAGCAGCAACATGGCAACAGAGAGCATCTTTTTATGGGGGATCAAGTAAACGAGCAGGCGTTTGAATACGACCCACTGGTCACTGCCGGTCAGTTCTTTTTGTTTTTCATTCATTGTGTCTCGCCTCCCTGCTCGACGAGTGCTTCAAGTTGCTGCAGCTCATACATTTCATAGTAAATCCCTTTTTTCTTCATCAATTCATCATGAGAACCGATTTCCGCCACTGTACCGGCTTCCATCACTACTATTTGATGGGCGTGCTGGATGGCGCTGAGCCGGTGGGATGTGATGATTGTCGTTTCTCCTGTCCGCGTCCGCTTCAGTGATTCTAAAATCGCTTCTTCCGTTTTCGCGTCAACCGCGGACAACGAATCGTCCAGTATCAGCAATTCAGGCCTCATCATCAATGCACGGGCAATCGAAATCCGCTGCTTTTGTCCACCGGATAACGAAACACCACGTTCGCCGACTACTGTATTATATCCTTCTGTGAAATTCAAAATGTCCTGATGGATATGCGCCAGCTGAGCCGCCTGGTGGATTTCCTCTTCCGTGGCGTCCGGTCTCGCGAATGCGATATTGCCGGCGACTGTTGTCGAAAACAGGAAATGATCCTGCGGCACATAACCGATTGCCTCCCTGAGTTTTTTCTTTTTATAATCGTTGATGGAACGACCGCCAAAAAGAATGTCGCCGCTGTAGTTCTCAAATTCACGCAGCAATAAACGGAGAATGGCAGATTTTCCGGAGCCTGTCTTGCCCACAATCCCCAAAGTTTCTCCCCGCTTCAGCGTAAAACGGACATCCCGGAGAGCTGCCCGGTCATCATCTGTAAATTTAAATTCTTCAAGTTCGAATACGATATTGCCTTCAGGATGAATATCGAGCGCCCCTTTTCGGTCGTCAATATCGACAGGTTCCGCAAGCAATTGCCGGATCCGGTCATATGAAGCCCGTCCCCGCTCCACTATATTGAATAACCATCCAAAAGCCAGCATTGGCCATACCAACAGGCCCAAATAAGCAGTGAATGCAACCAAGTCTCCAATCGACATATCGCCGTTGGTTACAAAGTAAGAACCGAAACCGATCGCGAGAAAATAACAGACGCCGATAATAGCTGAAATTGTCGGATCGAATAAAGAATCCACTCTGGCGACACGGATGTTTTCATCTACTACCCGCTTCGAAAGCGACCGGAAATCTTCAACGTCCTCTTTTTCCTGTCCGAAAGTCTTAATCACTTTCATGCCGGAAATGCTTTCCTGGGTTTTATCATTCAACCCTGAGAAAGCTGCCTGTGCATCGTGGAAACGCAGATGCATCAGACGGCCATAATAATTGGTCATATAAGCCATCAATGGCAATGGGATCAAGACAATCAAAGTCAGTTTCCAATCGATTGTAATGGCCATCGCCGCGATGACAAAACCGCCTGTCGCGATCGAGTCAAACAGCGTCAGGACACCTGCACCGGCAGTCATCTGAACAGCCTGTAAATCATTGGTGGCATGAGCCATCAAGTCCCCAACCCGTCTTTTCTGATAGAACGAAGGAGACATTTGAGTAAAATGGTGAAACAGCTGCCGCCTCAAATTTCGCGCTAAAATGATCGAAGAACCGAAAATCATTAAGCGCCATGCATAACGAAGTACGTACATGACCAATGCAGACGCCGCAAGGACTCCTAGCCATTTCATCAGGTAGGCGGGCGTCAATGTGCCTTTGCTGATTTCATCAACCACAAATCCGATGATGCGCGGCGGCAGTACGCCAAGCAAGGCAACGATCATCAAAAGAAAGATGCCGATAGCGTACTGCTTCTTCCTTTCTTTAAAAAACCAGCTCAATTCCAAAAAAACGCGCATTCCATTCTTCTCCCTGCTGTAATTTAATGTATGTAGTGAACTTTTTAAGTTTATCAAATGTTTCGATAAAATAGGAAGAAGTATTTCGTAAAATGAAATAAATCAGCCTTCCGCTGTAGAATTCGGCAAAAAAGAAACCAAAGCAAAAAATAATTTCTGCTTTGGTTCCTTTTATAGTGAACATTAATTTCATTGATCAACAAGCGTTTTCGCCAATTCCAATTGCTTGCGCACCTGCTCGAATCCGGTGCCGCCCAATGAATTCCGTCGTTCAACAGCCGTACGGGGCTCAAGGGTCATGTAGATATCTTCACCGATCAACGGACTCGCCGCTTTCATATCTTCAAACGGCAGATCTTTCAAATAATATCCTCGTTGGATACAGGTAAACACCAGTTTTCCGGTGACGTCATGTGCTTCCCTGAAAGGCATTCCTTTCGCCGCAAGGTAGTCGGCCAGTTCAGTGGCATTGGAAAAATCTGCGGATACCGCCCCTTCCATGGAATCTGTGCGCACTGTCATCGTGCGGATCATCCCTTCGAAAATCGGCAATGATCCCGTCAAAGTATGAACGGTATCGAACATCCCTTCCTTATCTTCCTGCATATCTTTATTGTATGCCAGCGGCAATCCTTTTAAGGTGGTCAATAATCCAAACAGGTTGCCGTAAACGCGCCCTGTTTTGCCGCGGATCAATTCGGCCATATCAGGATTCTTTTTCTGGGGCATGATGCTCGACCCGGTCGAGAATGCGTCATCCAGCTCGATGAACCGGAATTCTTCACTTGACCATAAAATGATCTCTTCGGCGAAGCGGGACATATGCATCATCAGCATTGAAGCGTTCGACAGGAATTCCACGATGAAATCCCGGTCACTGACTGCGTCGATGCTATTGGCATAGACACCTGCAAAACCAAGATATTCAGCCGCCATTTCGCGGTCGATCGGGAATGTCGTCCCGGACATTGCACCTGCTCCAAGCGGTGAGATATCAATGCGCTTCAAGGATTCACGTAAGCGCTCTTTGTCACGCTGCAGCATCCAGAAATATGTCATCAGATGATGGCCGAATGATATAGGCTGTGCACGCTGAAGATGTGTATAACCTGGAACCACGGTTTCGACATGGCTTTCGGCTTGTTCCACGATGGCCTGCTGAAAATGATCGACAGCTTCAATTATTTCACCGACCCGGTTTTTCAGGTATAGATGCATATCAGTCGCTACCTGATCATTACGGCTTCTCCCTGTATGAAGTTTCCCTCCGACTGGACCGATTTCATCAATCAGGAATTTTTCAAGATTCAAATGGATGTCTTCGTTTGCTGAACTGTATTCTAGTTCACCGGCATCCGCTTTCTGCTTCAATGTTTCCAGTCCGGAAAGGATCAGTGAAGACTCATCCTCCGTCAAGATTCCGCAATTTCCGAGCATTTTTACATGTGCTTTGCTGCCTTCGATATCTTCCATCACCAGTTTTTGGTCAAAACCGATCGAAGCACCGAACTCATCCACCCATTGTTCAGCCGACTTTTGAAAACGGCCGCCCCAGAGCTTGGTCATGATTTCACCTCTTCTTTTACCTGTTCCGTGACAGGCACCGGTTTTTTATTGACCATTGAGTTGACGACTGTCGGAAGACCCCATAATTCGATAAAGCCGACAGCCGACTGGTGATTGAACGTGTCATCCGTTGAGTAAGTCGCCAATTGTTCGCTGTATAATGAATTCGGGGACTTGCGCCCTTCAATGATTGAATGGCCTTTGAATAATTTGACGCGAACTGTCCCATTGACGAACTCCTGTGTTTCTTTCAGGAATGCTTCAAGCGCTGTACGCAGCGGCGAGAACCATAAGCCTTCATAGATAAGTTCCGTCATCTTCTTCTCGATGACCGGTTTGAAATGCGCCATTTCTTTTACCAGCGTGATGTCTTCCAGTTCTTTATGCGCCGCAATCAATGTCATGGCTGCTGGAGCTTCATAGATCTCACGGGATTTGATGCCGACAAGGCGGTTTTCCACATGATCGATCCGTCCGACGCCATGCTTGCCGGCCAAATGGTTCAATTCGAATATCAATTCTTTGAATGTATAGGCGATGCCATCAAGTTTCACCGGTTTTCCTTGCACGAATTCGATTTCGACGATATCCGGCGTGTCCGGTGTGTCTTCCAGTGCGTTGGTCAATTCATAGGCATCTGCAGGCGGTGTCGCCCACGGATCTTCAAGGATTCCGCATTCATTGGCGCGGCCCCATAGATTCATATCGATTGAAAAAGGACTGTCCAAGTTAACCGGAATCGGTACATCATGCTGCTTTGCATAAGCGATTTCTTCATCACGCGACCAACCCCATTGTCTGACAGGAGCCACAACTTCAAGCCCCGGATTAAGGGATTTGATCGATACTTCGAAACGCACCTGGTCGTTGCCTTTTCCTGTGCATCCGTGCGCCACTGCTGTCGCGCCGCATTGTTCAGCGATTTCTACCAGCTTCTTCGAAATCAAGGGACGGGAAAGCGCTGAGACTAGTGGATACTTACCTTCATACAACGTATGCGCCTGCATGGATATTAATGCATAATTATCCGCGAATTCATCTCTGGCATCCACCATATAACTTTCGACCGCTCCAACCTGAAGCGCTTTTTGTTTAATGAATTCAAGATCCTTTCCTTCACCGATGTCCAGGCACACAGCCACGACATCATATCCTTCTGCTTTCAGCCATGGAATAGCCACCGATGTATCAAGTCCGCCAGAATAGGCAAGTACGATTTTTTTATTCAATAGAATAACCACCTTTGTATTTTTATACATTAATTAAAATTAATATACATACAATAACACGCATAAATATTTCATGCAAGTGGTAACGGTTGAAAAATCACATAAAAAAATACGGTGGAACCGGGTTCCACCGTACTGCTTTAACTTGCGTCTTCTGTTTCCGCGTCTTCTTCGTTGCCTTCTGTATATTCATGCGTATCCAGATCGATGCGGACTTCCTGCATTTTGCCGGTATCCATATTATTGAAGAGGAATCCGATTTCGTTATCCCTTACAATCGGCTGCCCCAGTATAAGCAGGCTGGCAAGTTGTTCTTTATTGATATAGGCCTGTAAAGCTTCGGATTGCTTGACTGATTCAGTATCGTTCAGTATTGTGATGCTTTCAGCTTCCGCTTGCAGCGGAAAAGCTTGCTCCAATGGCCCTTTATAATCGATTTCGACTTTCATGCCTGTACGGATGTCACTAAGAACAGCTTCAGTGCTGTCAGAACCATTTCCTGAATCCACTGTGACTTCTTCGTCCACCGCGAAATAGATATTATTGACCAACACTTTATCATTACGGATCTGGGTGATGAACCCGCTTTCCGTCATTTCAACTTGTTCCTGCTCTGCCGCCGTTTCTTCTTTTTCTTCGGTTTCAGCAGGTTTTGCTTCTTCTTCCGAACACGCTGACAAGAATAACATCCCAGCTAATAATAAACCCCATTTTTTCAAATCGATTCATTCCTTTTCCTGTTAATCGTGATGGCATAAACTTAGTTACTGACGCGTTTATTTTACACGCTCAACCGAATAGTTGCAATAAAAACAATTAGCAGTAAATTTAGGCTTCTTTATAATGGAAGATTCCCTGTTCATCCATCCGTTCTGTAATCAGGCCATCCTCAAGCAGATAATCGATTTGTCCGATCGTTTCCGACAAGGTCAACCCCAGTTCTTTCTCGTATGCGCGGGGGAATAACTCCACGGTCAATTCATAGACCGTTTTTTCATCGCCGCCTAGCATCGCGAGAACTTTCATCGCCCGTTCATGCTGCTTAGCAAGGCGTTCAGAAATCAATTTATGGCTGTTCCGCACTTCTTCACCGTGGCCGCTGTAAATGACTTCGACCGGCATTTTCAAAAGCCTTGCCAGCGAAGCGTTATATTGCAGCAGTGATTTTGGTCTGCCCATTGAGGGATCAAGCGGCGGTTCAATCAATGGGTTTGAGGAAACTTTTGCGATTACATGATCGCCGCCGATCATTTCACCGCTCTCTTTATTCCAGAAAGACAGATGGCTCTGGGCGTGCCCTAATGTCTCCATGACTTCCCAGCCGGGATGGCCCGGCAAAACGTCGCCTTCGTTGATCGTCATATCAAGCGGACGGCTGCCCATCAGGCTGAGCGGACGCTTCATGCGCTTGATCCAGAAAAGCTGATCTTCCGGTACTCCCTCTTCTTTCAGGCGTTCAAGATAGAAAGCATCGTGAAAATCAAAAAATGCCTGATCTCTTCTCAACCAGAGGTCGTTATAAGGATGGCCGAATAATTTTGCATTCTCAAAACCATCTATCCAGCCTGCATGATCGGGATGGTGATGTGTCAGAATCACTTGTTCGATATCTTCCGGACCGTAGCCCGCTTCATTTAAACCGTATTTGATCGCTTCCCATGCTTCAGGCGTTTTAGGTCCAGCATCGATGAGAGTCAATGCATCCCCTTTCAGTAGATAGGAATTGACATCCCCGACCGCAAAAGGCGTCGGGATGATGATTCTATGCAGATGGTCATTTATATTCACGATAGATCTCCCCTTAAAAATGAATGAGTATTCATCCATCATACCGCTAAAAACCCATCACGTCACCCCGAATCGCTATTTGACAATCAAAATAGGTGTCCGTATAATTGATATACATATGTGAGCGATGATGAAGATCAGTAAAAAAGGTGACGGTGTAAAGAGAGTGCAGCTGATGCTGAAATGCGCACCTCCCTCTCCCTTTTTGAACCTGCTTTTGAGCTGCCGTGGAAACACGGCCGTAGATCCGCGTTAAGGATATCGAGTGGTGTCTTAATTGACAAAGCTAGGTGGTACCGCGGAAACACAGCGTTTTCGTCCTTGATGAACAGGGATGATTGCGCTTTTTATTTTGAGAAAAGGAAGTGGAGAAAGATGAAAATTGTATGTGTAGGAGCCGGATCAATGGCTGAATCCATGATTCATGGGTGGATCAATAAACGGATTATGAAACCTGAAGAAATTTCGGTGATGAACAGATCGGATTATGAACGCCTGGAATTTTTGCATGACGAATACGGCGTCAATATCGTCGACGAAGACAAGACAGAGTTAAAAGACGCGAATTTCATCTTATTAGCAATGAAACCGAAAGATGTTGCTGCTGCGCTTGCCGGCATCAAAAAGAAATTGACAGGCAATACAGTGATTGTTTCCGTAGCTGCGGGAGTGTCGATTGACACGATCCAGCGCCATGTCGGGAACTTCCCGGTTGCACGGGCGATGCCGAACACCTCGGCTCAAGTCGGAAAATCCGCAACAGGCGTAGCCTGGAGCAAATATGTGACGAAAGAACAGCAGCACGAACTTCGCAATCTGCTATCATCCATCGGCAGCGTGACTGTGGTTGAAGAAGATCAATTGCACGCGCTGACAGGCGTGGCCGGAAGCGGGCCTGCATACCTGTATTACTTCGCGGAAGCGATGCGAGAAGCGGGTGTGGCAAACGGACTGTCGGCTGCAGATTCAAAAAAATTGGTGCGCCAGACTTTCTTAGGTGCAGCCGAGATGATGCAGCAGGAAGATTTTGCGGAATTGCGCCGGAAAGTGACCAGCCCGAACGGTACAACAGCGGCAGGACTGGATTCACTTGCCGAGAATAATTTCAAGGACATCGTGGAGCAATGTGTCAGCGCTGCAGCAGCAAGGTCCCGAGAGCTTGGCAAGGAATTCAAATAATTCTTCCGGTATACTGTAATGTATGTATAGAGGAGGATTATTCATGGCGAAACTTTTTGAACCTTTAACTATAAAAAATGTGACTTTCAAAAACAGGATCGTAATGGCACCCATGTGCATGTATGAAAGCGATGGGGAGGATGGCCGCGTCACTGACTGGCACCGGATCCATTACCCGAGCCGCGCAGTGGGCGGTTCCGGTCTGATCATGCTTGAAGCGACCGCGGTTCAGCCGCAAGGCCGCATTTCTGCCCGCGACCTCGGCATATGGGAAGACTCACATGTTGAGGGGCTGACCGAACTTGTGCGACTGATAAAAATTTCAGGCGCCAAAACCGCCATCCAATTGGCGCATGCCGGGAGAAAAGCGACGGTCGAAGGTGAAATCCAGGCCCCATCACCCCTGCCTTTCAATGAAAATTATAAGACTCCTGTTGAAATGGCAAAGCAGGAAATTAAAGAGACTGTCAATGCCTTTAAACAGGGCGCCATCCGGTCGGATCAAGCCGGCTTTGATGTCATCGAACTGCATGCGGCACACGGATATTTGATCAACGAGTTCCTCTCACCCCTGACAAATAAGCGGACGGATGAATACGGAGGCAGTGCCGAAAACCGGTACCGCTTTCTGCGGGAAATCATTGATGCGGTCAACGAGGTATGGCAGAAACCCCTTTTCGTCAGAATTTCAGCCCACGATTATACAGATGGCGGCATGACTCCTGAGCTGTATATTGAAATGGCGAGCTGGATGAAACAACAAGGCGTGGATCTGATCGATGTCAGCTCCGGCGCTCTGGTGCTTGCCAATATTCCCGTTTATCCAGGTTATCAGGTCAAATTTGCCGAAACAATCCGACAAGGAGCAAATATACCGACCGGCGCAGTCGGCTTGATCACAAGTCCCCTGCAGGCTGAAGAAATCCTTCAGAATGACCGGGCGGATATGGTGTTCCTTGCCCGCGAACTGCTCCGCGACCCTTACTGGCCTTACCGTGCATCCAAAGAGCTTGGAGCTGAAATAGAAGCTCCTGTGCCTTATAAACGGGGATGGGTATAAGTCAGTTGCAAAATAGAGTAGATTTAGTATAATAAGTATATAATGAGTACTATATAAGTAACGCAAAAAACCGAATGCTTTCGCATTCGGCCAGCTGTATGCCGCGATCTTAGAGCGGTTGGCTGGAATTCAAGGCATTAAATAACCGTCATTCCACGCCACATGGGACGGTTATTTTTTTTTATTTGCGACTAAAATCATTGAAATGATCAGGCTCAAGCCGCTGATCGTCAGCCCGATGCTCGTAAAGACCAATCCAAATGATTCATAAACCGTCATATCACCACCCCCTTTCCTTGGGGAATGGCCAAACCGCCCTCATACAGCTGTAACCTCATTTTATCACAAACCGAACGTTTGTTCTATTAATTAACTGAAAATAAATCGAAATATCCATAATAATGAATTATTTTTTATTTGAACTGGGAATAATTCCTACAAATCTCTTTAGCTCATTATATATTTTGCTTTATTCGCATAGTAATCTCTTTTCCATAAAAAAAGAAGTCTTGTGATTTACAAGACTTCCGCATCCGTCACTTATAGTTTTTTCAAACTCCGCTCATGGATCTTCCATTCAAACTCATCGAAATCATGTGCAATAAAGGATTGTTCATGTACATTTCGCATTTCTTTCACCAGCTGCTTTTCGTCTTCCGGCAGGAATCGGGAGCTCATATGATTGACGAGCAGCGTAACGGCATCCGCTTGTTTCGCAGTTTCTGCCGCTTCCTTTATCGTTGAGTGCCCATACTCGCCTGCCAATTTTTCTGTAGTCGCATCAAAAGTGCCTTCGTGGACGAGCACATCCGCATTCCGGCCAAGTTCAATCGCTGCTTGGCAAAATCGGGTATCACCGAGTATGGTGACTATAAAACCCTTTTGTCCTGGTTCTGTGACATCGACACTTTTGATGATGGAACCGTCGTCCAAAGTAACATCTTCCCCGCTTTTCAGTTTTGCCAACAGCGGCCCTTTTGGAACCCCTTTTTCCTTCGCCTGGTCAATCAGCAGTCTCGGCGGCAGCGGTTTTTGTTCGATCCTGAAACCATAGGACGGGATGACATGATCGAGTTTTGCAGTTGTGACCTTCATTGATTCGTCTTCAAAAATGTTCCCCTCCAAGTCCTCAATAAAACGAATCGTATAATTGAGATGCGTTCTGCTGATACGCAGAACACTTTCCACAAACTCTTTTATCCCCGGCGGCCCGTAGATTTCAACCGGTTCATCGCCGCCCTGGAACGACCGGGATCCCAGGAGTCCCGGCAAACCATAAATGTGATCCCCATGAAGATGTGTGATAAAAATCTTCTCGATCTTCCGTGGTTTTAATGTTGTGTGGAGAATCTGGTGCTGCGTCGCCTCCCCGCAATCAAATAGCCAAACAGCCCCCCTCTCCTCCAGGAGTTTTAGCGCTAAAGCCGAAGTATTGCGTTGTTTGGATGGCATGCCCGCTCCTGTCCCCAAAAATAATAATTGCATACATTTCCTACTTTCTTTCGTGATCATCCAGAAAATCTTTGCTGAAACTGGTTTTGGAATCGTAATTACTTTTTTTCGATTTAGTGCCTTTTGATAAAACAGATTTGCCGAATTTTTTTTCCAGCTTGGACATCAGATCAAGAATCGGTTCATCTTTTACATGTTCCTGAAAATTGAACAGCGATAATTGTTCGGTCATTTCACCTTTGTCCACAACATTCGATACCGTCACGCCGACCAGGCGGAGCGGTTCCCCGTTCCAATGCTTCGTAAATAAACTCCAGGCATTACGGTTGATATCATCCGCTTTCCAGACAGTATTCTTTAAAGTCAGACTCCGGGTACGGTTTTGCCAATCGGAACTGCGTGTCTGTATACTGACAGTCGGACCTGCCAATTCTTTGGCTTCAAGCCGGCTGGCCACTTTATCGCTTAATTGCCGAAAAATCTTTTTCAGGTTTTCTTCATCGGTTTCATCGATCGGCAAAGTTGTGGAAGTGCCGACACTTTTCGTGTCATATATCGAATCGGGATCCACTTCACGGCTGTCGATGCCATTAGCGCGAGCTTGCAGCCTGATGCCGTTTTTTCCCATTTTCTCTTTAATAAGTCCTGGATTGGCCGTGGCCAGATCCCCTATTGTCAAAATTCCCAGCCGCTTCAATTTTTCGGCCGTACTATCCCCGATTCCATGCATTTCAATCACCGGCAGCGGCCACAGCATTTTTTGGATATCCCTCTTGCGCAGAATCGTGACACCCATCGGCTTTTTCATATCGGAAGCTGTTTTTGCCAGGAATTTATTCGGTGCAATGCCGATTGAACAAGGCAGATCCAGTTCAGCTTTGATACGCATCTGCAGTTCTTCCGCCAGTCCCGGCGCTGTGCGTTCTTCAAGCAGATCCGTTACATCCAGATAAGCTTCATCTATTGAGACAGGTTCAACCTGAAGTGTATACGAACGAAGAATATCGAACATCGCTTTTGAAGCAGCCCGATAACGCTCAAAATTCGGAGGCAATAGAATCAATTCCGGAAATTTCCTTTTTGCTTCATGGACCTGCATTGTGGTGTAGATGCCATGTGCTCTCGCTTCGTAGGAACAAGTGACAATGATGCCTCGCCTTTCCTTCGGATTACCGGCAATGGCAAGGGCTTTTCCTTTTAATGTGGGGTCATGCGACTGCTCAACAGAGGCATAGAAACTATTCATATCGATATGGAATATTACTCGGCCAGCCATTGCAATCGCTCCAATTGATTTTCTTTTATTTTAACAAAAAAAGAGAGAACATACATCCTGTTCTCTCTTCCTTCTATCCGGATATAATTAAACCCGAGAAGTTTCCTTGATGATTTCGACCAGCATTTCTGCCAGTTTTTCAAGCTCTTCAATCGGCATCCGTTCATTTTTTGTATGGATTTCTTCATATCCGACACAAAGATTGACTGTCGGAATCCCGAAACCATTGAATATATTGGCGTCACTTCCGCCACCGCTTGTTAAAACAGGGGATGGCCGGCCGATTTTTTCGGCAGCGCGTTTCGCAATTTCAACAACAGGTTCATCTTCTTCAAAATGGAAGCCAGGATACATCAATTTCACTTCAGTTTTAGCTGAACAGCCGAAACTTGCAGCAGTATCCTCAAAGACGCTTTCCATATGGGCAGTTTGGGCAGCCAGTTTATCTTCCCGGATTGAGCGAGCTTCCGACAGGATATTCACTTCTTCACAAACGATGTTGGTTGCTTTGCCGCCTTCAAAACGGCCGATGTTTGCAGTTGTTTCATCGTCTATGCGGCCAAGCTTCATGGAAGAGATGGCTTTCGCTGCAATATTGATGGCTGAAACGCCTTTTTCAGGCGCCACACCTGCATGAGCCGTCTTACCATATATGGTCGTCCAAAGTTTTGCCTGGTTCGGAGCCGATGTAACGATGCCCCCGACTTTGCCATCGCTGTCGACCGCGTAGCCGAATTTTGCGAACAGAAGGGAAGAATCGAATTCCTTGGCGCCTGCAAGTCCACTTTCTTCACCCGCTGTTATGACCAATTGGATATCACCGTGTTCGATCTGTTCTTCCTGGATCGAACGTATCATTTCAAATAACGCCGCAATACCGGCTTTGTCGTCTGCGCCAAGAATGGTTGTGCCATCCGAATAGACATAGCCGTCGCGAATTTGCGGTTTAACGCCATTGCCCGGCACTACTGTATCCATATGCACGGTGAAATAGATGGCAGGCACATTCGATGCCGCCCCTCGAAGTGTCGCAACAAGATTGTTGGCTCCGTGGCCATTGCGGAGCGAGGAATCATCTTCTGCAATATGGAAGCCCATTTCTTCCAGTTTCACTTTCAATACTTCAGCAATATGGCCTTCATTTTTCGTTTCAGAATCGATTTGAACCAATTCCAGAAATTCGTTCAACAATCTTTCTTTTTGCATTTGGTCCTCATCCTTTCCTTAAAGCGGCATATTGCCATGTTTTTTCGCCGGTCTTGAGTCTTTCTTATGGCGCATCATTTCCAACGCCTGGATCAGCTTGATGCGCGTCTCGCGCGGATCGATGACATCATCCACCATACCGCGGGCAGCGGCTACATATGGATTCGCGAATTTCACACGGTATTCCTCAATCTTCGCGGCACGCGTCGCTTCCGGATCATCACTAGCGGCAATTTCACGTGCAAAGATGATATTTGCAGCCCCTTGCGGTCCCATTACAGCAATTTCAGCATTCGGCCATGAATAAACCAGATCGGCACCGATCGATTTTGAATTGAGTGCCACGTATGCCCCGCCGTATGCTTTACGTAAAATGACAGTCATTTTAGGCACCGTCGCTTCCGAATAAGCGTACAGGATCTTCGCTCCGTGACGGATGATGCCGCCGTGTTCCTGTTTGATGCCCGGGAAAAATCCGGTAACATCTTCAAAAGTGATCAACGGTATATTGAACGAATCACAGAACCGGATAAAGCGCGCTGCTTTATCTGAAGAATCGATATCCAGTCCACCTGCCATGACTTTCGGCTGGTTGCAGACAAGCCCGACGGTTTCGCCTTTGATGCGCGCAAGGCCAATGACAATATTACGTGCGAATTCCGGCTGAACTTCCATGAAGCTGTCTTTATCAACCACCTGCTCAACGACTTTTCGAACATCATATGGACGGATGGCTTCGTAAGGAACGACGTCAGCAAGATCCGGACGGTAATCGTCATCTTCACCTGTTTCAAGACGTGGCGGCAATTCCTGATTATTTTGAGGCAAATAGGCAATCAAGCGGCGCACCATTTTCAATACTTCTTCTTCCGAATCAGACCGGAAATGGGCGTTGCCGCTGATGGCAGTATGTACTCGTGATCCTCCGAGATCTTCTGATGAAATCTTTTCGCCTGTTACAGTTTCGATCACCTTTGGTCCGGTAATGAACATCTGGCTGGTTTTATCGACCATAAACACAAAATCAGTTATGGCAGGCGAATAGACCGCTCCGCCGGCAGAAGGCCCTAAAATTACTGAAATCTGTGGAATGACCCCCGAATAGATGGAATTGCGATAGAAAATCTTGCCATAACCATCAAGTGACAGGACACCTTCCTGAATACGTGCACCACCTGAATCGTTCAGGCCGATAAACGGTGCGCCATTTTTTGCGGCAAGATCCATGACATTCGCTATTTTCATCGCATGCATTTCACCCAATGCGCCGCCAAAAACAGTGAAATCCTGTGAAAACAGATAGATCGGTCGGCCGTCGACTTTACCGTATCCGGTGACAACGCCTTCACCTGGACCTTCCGCCATATCGAAATCTACTGTACGGTGTTCAACAAATGGGTTCAATTCGACAAAAGACCCTTCGTCAACCAGCAAATCGATGCGCTCACGAGCAGTCAATTTGCCTTTTTCATGCTGCTTGTCAATTCTGTCTTCTCCGCCGCCAAGTTCAATCTTGCGTTTGCGGTCGTATAATTCATTAATTCTTTCATAGATATCCATACTAGACTAACACCCCTTATCTACTGTTTCTGACACAATTCATAAAGCACGCCGTTTGACGATTTAGGATGCATGAAAGCGACTAAAGCTCCGCCTGCTCCTTGTTTTGGCTGTTCATTTAATAAACGGACGCCTTTCTCTTTCAACTCATCCATGCGCTGTTCGATATTTTCGACACCGAAAGCGATGTGGTGGATGCCTTCGCCTTTTTTCTCAAGGAATTTATGGATTGCACTGCTGTCGTCCATCGGTTCCAGCAATTCCAGTTTGATGTTGCCCGCATCGATAAATGCCACACGCACGCGTTCAGATTCGACTTCCTCGATTTTCAATAATGGACAGCCGAGCGTTTCCGTGTAATAGGGAAGAACGTCATCCAGGTTTCGCACGGCGATGCCGATATGATCAACTTTCTTCATCGATTATCCCACCTTCTTTTTGCTTCCTTCTTATTGTACCGATTCGCAGTGAAAAACTCTAGTTGTTGAAGAATATTTGGCGTATAGCGCTTGCCTCTTCAAAATTACAGAGAATTATGTTATTCTACCTACAAGTTCAAATGCACATAAAGGAGATTATCGATTAATGAGAAATCAAACATTCCGCAAAGTCATTGTCTACGCTATGGTTGCCTTGATGCTTCTTTCCAGCTTAATGATGGGATTAAGCTTTGTACTTTAATAAATCCTGAACACAAAAAACGGCCGGGGAGATTACTCCTCGGCCGTCTTCTTGTTTGTAAATCCTCTATAGGATTGTTTGATTTCCAGATAGGCATCCAGTTCTTCGATGACCTGGTATAAAACGGCCATCGACTGGAATTCTTGATGGCTTTCGGGCAGCGGAAGCAGTGAAAATTCCTTCTTCACAACTTCCAGCTTATCAAGGTAATGGTAAGCGGTATTGCCGGCATGGACATGATCCGCCAGATCGTTCAGAAAATCGGCGATCAATTGGGCATGTTTAACAAGGACGGGCAATGTGGATATTTTCGGCAGAATGCGTTCGATGATTTCAAATTGATCCTGGCGCATATCAAAATACCGGTAATATTTATTTTCAAGCCGCGTTACGTGGTTCTCAACATCCTGATATGCCAGAGCTTTTGCTTTTTTCAATAATTCTTCAGTCTGTATCAGTTCTTTGCCATCCCAGTCGCTCTTGCCGTCTTTAAGATATCCAGCCATTTCATGCAGGATCTTCGCGTAAAGCACTTCTGTCTGATAACGGTAATCGTCGAGTTTTTTCTCTATGCTTGGCATGTACATATTGACCAATAACGCTGTACCAAAACCGACTACCATAAGAAGAATTTCATTTAGGATCAGGCTTCCTGTCAAATTACCCACGCTGTAGATATGAAAAATGATGACGGAACTTGATACGAAACCATCTGCAAACCGAAGGCTAACAAGCACCGGTATGAACAATAGAATCATTAAACCGACAACAACGGGATGATAAGCGATTCCTTCCAGAAAAATAGAGGCATAGCCGATTGCTATCAGGCTGGCGATGAATCTGGAAAGAGCTGCACGGATGGAACGCTTCTTTGTCGGCTGAATGCAAAGGATGGTCAGAATGCCTGCAGAAACAAAAAAATCGAGCTGCAGCAATTGCGCCAGTGAAATCGCGATAATGACTCCGACAGCAGTTTTCAATGTACGGTAGCCGATCGACAATCGTTTCATTTTCAGATTCCTCACCCCTTTTTATCCCGGCATAAAAAAACGCCCCTTTTTGAGGGGCATTTTCTTTTTAGATTTCGTTGCAATGCTCTTCAAACAACGCCTGAATATGCGTGATGACCGACATTGGATCATGGCCTTCAATTTCATGGCGTCCGATTTCATCCACCATTTTCCCGTCTTTGACGATTGCAAAAGATGGAGATGACGGCAAATGGTCGTCGCCGAAGATTGCGCGTGCCTGGGCAGTCGCTTCTTTGTCCTGCCCCGCAAAAACCGTGTAAAGGTTATCCGGGCGTTTGTCGTAATGGACCGCGTGAAGTGCTGCAGGTCTAGCGATGCCGCCTGCGCAGCCGCAGACCGAGTTGATCATGACAAGGCTAGTACCAGATTGAGTCAGCGCCTCATTGACTTCTTCAGGTGTTGTCAGTTCTTTATAGCCACCGTCTGTCAATTCTTTGCGGGCTTGTGTTGCTATATCATTCATAAGGAAATTAAAATCCATACTCAACGCTATCACTCCTTCTATTATCTGTAATAATCATAGCAGGTGTCAGCGAGTTCTGCAAAAAAGCTTACTCGAATAATTGATGAATTGCCTGCGCAACTGTAAGTTCTTCATCCAGTATTTGCTGTTCCAATTCCTTGACCATCCTGCGTTTGTCCGGGTCTTCAAAAAACCTGCCATATAATTCATCTGTAATCATCGAACGGAACCAATCCTTGGTCTGGGTTTGCCTGCGTTTATTGAAAATGCCGTTATCTTTGGCAGTCGCCTCGAATTCCTTTGCCATATCCCAGACATCCTGGATTCCATTATTTTCAAGGGAAGAAACAGCGAGAGCCCGTGTTTTCCAGTTTTCGGTCGCCGGCTGCAGGAAATAAAGCATCCCTTTATATTCGCGCACCGTCTTTTCAGCCAAAGGCAGATTTCCGCTGTCGGCTTTATGGACCAGGATGACATCCGCCAGCTCCAGTATCCCTTTTTTCATACCCTGCAACTCATCTCCTGCACCGGTCAGTACAAGCAGCATGAACATGTCCACCATCCCACGCACCAATGTTTCACTCTGACCGACACCTACTGTTTCCACCAAAATGACGTCATAACCAGCAGCTTCACAAAGCAGCATCGTTTCACGTGTTTTTTTATGGACGCCGCCAAGCGTTCCGGCTGTCGGTGATGGACGAATAAAGGCTTTCGGATTTTTGGCAAGTTGCTCCATCCTGGTTTTGTCACCCAGGATGCTGCCGCCAGTAATGGATGAACTTGGGTCTATCGCTAATACTGCTACACGTAAGCCAAAACCGGTGATCATCTCACCGAAGGTTTCGATAAACGTGCTCTTCCCGGCACCCGGCACACCCGTAATACCGATACGAAGACTTTTGCCGGTGAAGGGCAGGAGCCTGTTCAGCAAGGCCTGCCCATCCTTTTTATCGGATGGATTCGAACTTTCCAGCAAGGTGATGGCTTTACCGAGATGCAGACGCGAACCGCTTTTGACACCTTCAGCGATTTCTTCGGTATCCAGCATCTTCTGTTCAGGTTTTTTAAACTTTTTCCGCGGCGCCGGCGCCATGCCATCATGCGCAGCATTCACACCGTCCATGACACGTCTAGAGCCGTTGTCGCGCTCCATCAGTCCGCCACTTCCTCATATCCGAGGCGCACGTAAATTTCTTCGATCACTTTTTGGGCAGCGACGGGAATTACGGTGCCTGGTCCAAAGATGGCACTCGCGCCGTTATTCCGTAAGAATTCATAATCCTGAGCAGGAATTACGCCCCCGACTACAATCAGAATATCTTCACGTCCCAATTTTTGCAGTTCTGCTGCAAGATCCGGCACCAATGTACGGTGTCCTGCCGCGAGAGAACTTACACCGATCACATGGACATCATTTTCAGCCGCCTGCTGGGCAGTTTCCGAAGGAGTCTGGAACAGCGGTCCGATATCCACATCAAAGCCCAGGTCAGCGAAAGCGGTGGCAATAATCTTGGCACCGCGATCATGGCCGTCCTGTCCCATTTTAGCGACCAGGATACGAGGTCTCCGGCCTTCATTTTCAATAAAGTCTTCCGTCATTTCCTTGACGGTTTCAATTTCTTGCTGGTTCGAGAAGTTTGAACTGTATACACCACTCACTGAACGGATCACCGCCTTATGTCTGCCGGATGCGAGTTCGATTGCATCGGAAATTTCACCGAGTGTCGCCCGTTCGCGGGCGGCTCTTACAGCACAATCGAGAATATTTTCTCTTCCTTCTTTAGCTGCGGCTGCGAGTTCGTCGAGTGCCTGTTTCACTCGATCGCTGTCTCTTTTCGCTTTCGCCAATTCAATGCGTTCAATCTGCTTTTTGCGCACCATCGTATTATCGATATTCAAGATATCAATTGGGTCTTCCTGATCCAGACGATAGCGGTTGACGCCGATGATCGACTCTTCACCGGAATCGATCTGCGCCTGCTTTTTCGCTGCAGCTTCTTCAATCCGCATTTTCGGCAGACCTGTTTCAATCGCTTTTGCCATGCCTCCGAGTTCTTCGACTTCTTCTATCAATTCCCATGCCTTATCGGTCAATTGCTTTGTCAGGCTCTCTACATAGAAAGAACCGCCCCATGGATCGATGACATCGGTCATTCCTGTTTCTTCCTGCAGGAACAGCTGCGTATTGCGGGCAATGCGGGCAGAGAAATCTGTCGGCAGCGCTATCGCTTCATCAAGTGCATTGGTGTGAAGCGATTGGGTATGCCCCATTGCGGCAGCATTCGCTTCAAGCAAAGTACGCGTTACATTATTGAAAGGATCCTGTTCGGTCAGACTCCACCCTGAAGTTTGGGAATGCGTGCGCAGCGCCAAGGATTTCGGGTTCTGTGGATCAAACGATTTCATCATTTTGGCCCAGATTTCGCGGGCAGCTCGCATTTTCGCCACTTCCATGAAATAATTCATGCCGATTCCCCAGAAGAACGATAAGCGGGGAGCGAATGAATCGATGCCGATACCAGCTTTCAAACCTGTCCGTACATATTCCAACCCGTCAGCAAGCGTATAGGCCAGTTCAATATCCGCCGTCGCCCCCGCTTCCTGAATGTGGTAGCCGGAAATAGAGATGGAATTGAATTTCGGCATTTTCTTCGACGTGTATTCAAAAATATCGGCAATGATCTTCATCGACATTGCAGGTGGATAAATATACGTATTGCGCACCATATACTCTTTCAAAATGTCATTCTGAATCGTGCCAGCCAATTGGTCTGGAGTGACTCCCTGTTCTTCCGCCGCTACGATGAAAAATGCCATAATCGGCAGAACTGCTCCGTTCATTGTCATGGAAACCGACATTTTATCGAGCGGTATGCCGTCGAACAGAATTTTCATATCTTCAACACTGTCGATTGCCACGCCTGCTTTTCCGACGTCTCCTACTACGCGGGGATGGTCTGAATCGTAACCGCGGTGAGTAGCAAGGTCAAATGCGACGGACAATCCTTTTTGCCCCATCGCCAGATTGCGGCGGTAAAAGGCATTGCTTTCCTCGGCTGTTGAAAATCCAGCATATTGGCGGACAGTCCATGGTCTGGAAGCATACATTGTCGGATACGGTCCACGTATGTAAGGAGCATATCCGGGCAATGTATCTTCGACTCCGGCAGCATCGTCTGGAGAATATGCCGGTTTGATGGTTATTCCTTCATTTGTCAGGAAATCTTCACCTGCAACGGATCCATGTCTATTGGAGGTGAATTTTTTCATATTGACTTTGGAAAAATCGGGTTTGGTCATATTAAAGCGCCTTCTTTCCTAAGTTCAGAATCTGTTCCAGCTTCTCGACTATATTCTGCCCTGAATAGACAGCATCAGATAACGAAGCTGACTTCCAGGTTTCCATCAGTTCCGCCGGGTATTTTCCGGCCACATCAAGTACAGTATTGCTGTTGATAGCAGGAATAACCATCTCCAGTTTTTCCTGAAGCCCACAAAGAACTGCATAATCGATATGGTGATCAGTAAGATAATTGTTAAGTGCCTCGGCATCATCAAGCTCGGGGCTGATTTCCGGTTCAATGCCGCCGACTGCCAATAGACCTTCCACGAAATCGGATTTTGCTTTGACATCTTTTAATGGACCCAGATGGATGATGGCCGTCTTCAATTCCACTTCCCGGCTTCTGGCACGAAGCTTTTCGAACGGTGTCGCCAATCGCTTGGCAGTTATATATTCCAAATGGCTTGCATCTATGGAATGATCTTTTACCGCTTCCTGCGGATTTGCATAGATATTGGTGCCAATCAATGAAATTTTGCGTTCGGCTGCGAGGTTTTTGCGCTCAAGCCATTTCCCTTGGATGTCGTCAGCCAGCCAGCCTGATTTGATTACTTCAGAATAGCCGCCGGCTTCTTCAATCTCAAGGAAGTAATTCCAAGAAGCATCAATATACTCATTTGTAAGGTGTTCGATAAAATACGACCCCGCTGAAGCATCCAGCACACGTGAAGCATGGCTTTCTTCTTTAATGACCAATTGTACATTGCGCGCAATCCTGCGGCTGGAAGGCTGTGACACCGTCAAAAAATCATGCGGATGTACCGTATGGGCATCCGTGCCGCCCAATACTGCTGCAAAACTGGCATTTCCTGCACGCAGCAAATTCACATACGGATCAAGTTTTGAATAGGAACGGACAGAAGTTTCCGTATACACAGGCATGCTCACCGCTTCCTCGCCATAAGCTTCACTGAATGCTTTCCATAGTCCGCGGAATGCGCGAAGTTTAGCAATTTCCTGGAAGAACTGAGTGTCCACAGCAAAACGGACCCACGTCTTCGCGGCCGTTTCCTTATAATTGCCATCTTTAATCGTTTCAGCAAGTATACTCAGAGCCACTCCCAATTCATGGATGATCGTTCCGCCAGCGTGGTGAACTGGAATGGTATCAACCAGACGTGTTCTGACATTCCCCGGGGCGGCAGTTTCTTCTTCTGAGAAAATCACCCCTCTTAATCCGCTGTGCTGTGTTTCCTCGATGAAATCAAAGACCCGCAATATATCCGTATCTTCACTTGTCAATTTAAAATAAAAAGGGTGTTTGATCAAAAGTTCCGCCAATTGCGCGAGTTCCTGGTCAGTCCAGTTGAATTCCTGTGAACTGGTGTAAACCACCATATCATTGCCCTTCAAAAGATCTTCTTTGGTTTTCACCAGAAAATCCGAGGGTGATTCAGAAAGAACTTCCTGCGCTATCAGCCATCCTGCCTCTTTCTTACCATTTCTTACTGCGTCCTGTTGGAAAGCGGGAAGGTCTCCCAAAGTTTCAAGCATCTCTTTCGTATATAAGGGTTCTAATTCAACGCCTTCAATTGTCTGTGTTTTAAGTGTCGGATCGACCGGCTTGCCGCCAATAGCTTTTTCAGCAGCCTGCAGCCAATCTTCGTATGTACGTTTCGGAAATTTTGTTTGTTTCATCGAATCGATCGTCAAAATATTCCCTCCCTTATCTATCTCTTCTCCATTTTACCTGAGAACGCCGGTCTATTAAAGCCAAAAAAGCTTGAAGTCCGGAGACTTCAAGCTTTTTTTTGATTGTCCAGACTCCAGCGGCCCAACTCTTCGGGTCATAAGCCGACTCAGCTGCGCGGTCAGGACCGCTGCGCTGATTCGTCTTATGCCTTTCAGAGCTGAACGGGCGCTTTCGCATTTCTGTTGTCCAGACTCCAGCGGCCCAACTCTTCGGGTCATAAGCCAACTCAGCTGTGCGGTCAGGACCGCTGCACTGATTCGTCTTATGCCTTTCGGAGCTGAACGGGCACTTGCGCATTTCTTAATATACTGAAGTATTTTCTTTTGACATGTTCTCAAGTATTTCTTTGACACGTCCAAGGAATTGGCCGCAAACTAGTCCGTCCAGTACACGGTGGTCAAGAGAAAGACACAGGTTAACCATGTCGCGGGCTGCGATCATGCCGTTATCCATGATCATCGGACGTTTAACAATCGATTCCACTTGGACGATTGCCGCCTGTGGATGGTTGATGATCCCCATCGACTGGACAGAACCGAACGACCCTGTGTTATTGACTGTAAATGTGCCGCCCTGCATTTCAGCTGAACCGAGTTTGCCGGAACGCGCTTTTAAAGCCAGCTCGTTGATTTCCTTGCCGATGCCTTTAACGGATTTTTCATCCGCGTCTTTAATGACTGGAACGAATAAAGCGTTATCTGAAGCAACAGCAATTGAAATATTGATGTCTTTTTTCTGGATGATCTTATCGCCAGCCCACATTGAATTCATCATCGGGAATTCTTTCAACGCCTGGGAGATCGCTTTTACGAAGAAAGCGAAATAAGTGATATTGAATCCTTCTTTTTTCTTGAAATCGCCTTTGATCGAGTCACGGTATTGAACCAGGTTCGTAACGTCGACTTCAATCATCATCCATGCATGCGGAGCTTCGTGTTTGCTCTTCAGCATGTTTGCAGCGATTGCACGGCGAACGCCGGTAACCGGAATTTCAACATCTCCAGGAGCACTTTGGATTGGTGCTGATGGAGCTTTCTGTGCAGGTGCAGATGGAGTTGATGCTGCTGGCTGCTCTTGAGTTGTTTCTTCAGTTTGCTGTGAAGAAGCAGCTGGAGCATCACCAGCTTTTGGAATATTTCCGCTTTCAATAAGAGCCATGATATCTTTACGCGTAATACGTCCTTCATTGCCGGAACCTTCAACCTGAGTCAAATCGATATCATTCTCCTGAGCCAAACGCATGACCGCAGGTGAATAACGAGCTTTTGAACCACTGGCCTTGGCCGGTTGTGAAGAACCTTTTTCGCCTTTCAGGCCTTCTGTCGGTTTTGCGCCGGCAGCTGGCATCTCATTGGCTTTTTCATCTGCAGCCGGTTTCGCTTCTTCCACCGGTTCAGAATCTCCGCCTTCAGTTTCGATTGTGCAGACAATCTCACCAACAGACAGCGTATCACCTTCAGAAGCGACCAGTTCCTTGATCGTCCCAGTAAATGAAGAAGGCACTTCCGCAGTTACTTTATCAGTATTCACTTCAGCAAGTGCATCGTACTTGTTGACGTGGTCGCCGGGAGCAACGAGCCATTTTTCAATCGTTCCTTCAGTGACACTTTCGCCAAGTTGAGGCATTTTGATATTTTCAATAGCCAAAGGGGTTCCTCCTTTATAGTTGTTCTTTTTGAATGTCCGGTGTCCAGACTCCAACCGCCCAGCTCTTCGGGTCATAAGCCAGCCCAGCTGCCGTGCCAAAGAACGCCACTCTGCTGTTCCGTCTTATGCCTGTCAGAGCTTAACGGGCGTTGTCGCTTTTCTTCTGTCCAGACTCCAACCGCCCAGCTCTTCGGGTCATAAGCCAGCCCAGCTGCCGTGCCAAAGAACGCCACTCTGCTGTTCCGTCTTATGCCTGTCAGAGCTTAACGGGCGTTGTCGCTTTTCTTCTGTCCAGACTCCAACCGCCCAGCTCTTCGGGTCATAAGCCAGCCCAGCTGCCGTGGCAAAGAACGCCACTCTGCTGTTCCGTCTTATGCCTGTCAGAGCTTAACGGGCGTTGTCGCTTTTCTTAGTATTCAGCAAGCTCACGCATCGCTTTTTCCACTTTATCCGGGTTGATCATGAAGAATTTCTCCATGGTCGGGGCATATGGCATTGCCGGAACATCAGGTCCTGCAAGACGCATAATTGGCGCATCCAGATCGAACAGGCAGTTTTCGGCAATGATCGCCGCCACTTCACCGATGATGCTTCCTTCTTTATTGTCTTCAGTTACAAGAAGCACTTTACCAGTTTTCTTTGCAGCTTCAATGATAGCTTCTTTATCCAAAGGATAGATGGTGCGGAGGTCAAGGATGTGCGCAGAATAGCCATCTTCAGCAAGACGTTCAGCAGCCTGCAATGCGAAATGGACAGCCAGACCATAAGTGATGACGGTAATGTCTTCACCTTCACGTTTAACATCGGCTTTTCCGATTTCAATCGTGTAATCGTCTTCCGGCACTTCGCCTTTGATAAGGCGGTAAGCACGTTTATGCTCAAAGAACATGACCGGATCTTCATCGCGGATAGCCGCTTTCAAAAGACCTTTTGCGTCGTATGGTGTTGACGGGATGACAATTTTTAAACCGGGCTGGTTGGCGAATACCGCTTCCACTGATTGGGAATGGTAAAGCGCACCGTGGACGCCCCCGCCGAATGGAGCACGGAAAACGATCGGGCATGACCAGTCATTGTTTGAACGGTAACGGATACGTGAAGCCTCGGAAATGATCTGGTTCACCGCAGGCATGATGAAATCGGCAAATTGCATTTCTGCAATCGGACGAAGGCCATACATGGCTGCACCGATTCCTACACCGGCAATAGCGGATTCAGCAAGAGGCGTATCAAGAACGCGGTCTTCGCCGAATTGATCGTAAAGACCGGCAGTCGCTTTGAAGACGCCGCCTTTTTTACCGACATCTTCTCCGAGAACGAATACGTTCTCGTCACGTTCCATCTCTTCTTTCATGGCGAGCGTTATGGCGTCAATATAATTCATTACTGCCATTATTCGTTCCCTCCTTTTTCTGCATAGACATATTTCATTGCATCTTCAGGTGCTGCGTAAGGCGCATTTTCAGCATAGTCAGTTGCTTCGTTTACTACAGCCATGATGCGGTCGTTGATTTCTTTTTCAAGTTCATCATTCAGGATGCCGTTTTCTTTCAGGTAAGCACCGAAAGTAAGGATTGGATCCTGTTCTTTTTGTGCAGCCAGTTCATCTGCTGAACGGTATTGTCTGTGATCATCATCTGATGAGTGGGCAGTCATACGTTCTGAAACAGTTTCGATCAGGCTCGGCCCTTCGCCGCGGCGAGCGCGGTCAGCAGCTTCTTTAACGTGTTTGTATACTTCAATCGGGTCGTTGCCGTCGATTGTAACGCCTGGCATACCGTATCCGATTGCACGATCAGAAACGTTTTTGCTCGCAATTTGACGTTCGAAAGGAACGGATATCGCGTATTTATTGTTTTCCACCATAATGATGACCGGCAATTTATGGACGCCGGCAAAGTTCATGCCTTCATGGAAATCTCCCTGGTTGGATGAACCTTCACCAAGAGTCGTGAAAGTGATGAAATCCTGTTTTTTCATTTTCCCAGCCAAAGCAACGCCGACAGCATGAGGAAGCTGAGTCGTTACTGGCGAAGAGCCTGTCAGGATACGGTTTTTCTTCTGGCCGAAGTGGCCAGGCATTTGGCGGCCGCCTGAGTTCGGGTCTTCCGCTTTCGCAAATGCGGAAAGCATCAAATCTTTTGGCGTCATGCCGAAATGCAGGACTACCCCCATATCGCGGTAATAAGGAGCAATATAATCTTTTTCATTATCAAGTGCGAAAGCTGCGCCTACTTGAGCTGCTTCCTGGCCTTGGCATGAAATTACGAACGGGATTTTACCCGCGCGGTTCAAAAGCCACATACGCTCATCGACACGGCGTGCCATCAGCATCGTTTCATACATTTTCAGTACATCGTCATTCGACAAACCAATTTCTTCGTGTTTAGCTGACATTCAAATTTCCTCCTTTAACTGTGGATTGCTTTGCCGTCAACGGCAAGAGCAGCTTCACCCATGACTTCGGACAAAGTCGGGTGAGGGTGGATCGTATCTGCAATTTCCCATGGAGTTGCATCGAGGACCATTGCCAGACCTGCTTCGGAAATCATATCCGTCACATGCGGTCCAATCATATGGACGCCAAGGACGTCATTTGTTTCTTTATCAGCGATGATTTTGACAAAACCGTCACTTTCACCATAGACGAGCGCTTTTCCGATCGCTTTGAATGAAAATTTGCCGACTTTAACGTCATGGCCTTTTTCTTTTGCCTGCTCTTCAGTAATGCCTACGCTTGCAGCTTCCGGATTAGAATAGATGCACCGGGAAACTTTGTCATAATCGATGGCATGCGGGTTATTGCCTTTAATATGTTCAATAGCGGTGATGCCTTCATGGGATGCAACATGTGCCAATTGAAGACCGCCGATTACGTCGCCGATTGCATAGATATGGGACTCTTTAGTCTGGAAAGTGTTTTTCACTTGAATAAACCCTTTGTCCACAATGATGTCCGTATTTTCGATCCCGATATTTTCAACATTTGCCTGGCGCCCAACGGACACAAGCATTTTTTCAGCAGAGAAGCTTTGGTTTTTACCATTGATTTCTGCTTGGATCGTAACGCCGTTATCGCCTTTTTCAAGAGTATCAGCCATCACTTTAGCACTTGTTGCAAAAGTGATCCCTTTTTTCTTCAATAATTTAAGCATCTCTTTTGAGATATCTTTATCTTCAGTTGGAATAATGCGGTCAGCATATTCGATGACCGTCACTTCAACACCGAAGTCGTTGAGCATTGAGGCCCATTCGATGCCGATGACACCGCCGCCGACAATCAGTATTGACTTAGGCAATTCCGTCATGGCAAGCGCTTCGTCTGAACTCATCACGAAGTCACCGTCAATTTCAAGGCCAGGCAGGCTGCGCGGCCGTGAACCGGTTGCGATGATGACGTTATGCGGAATCAGCATTTCGTTTTCTTCGCCATTATTCATTTCAACAGAAATCGTACCAGGATTCGGAGAAAAGATGGAAGGTCCCAGAATACGTCCGATGCCTTCATAAACATCGATCTTCCCTTTTTTCATCAATCCTTGAACACCAGCGTGCAATTGGTCGACGATTCCTTGTTTACGCTGCTGCACTCTGGAAAAATCAAGGCTGACTTCACCTGTATTGACTCCAAAATCAGCCGCGTGGTTTTTTGCAGTCGAGTATACTTCTGCGCTTCGGAGCAATGCTTTGCTCGGAATGCATCCTCTGTGAAGGCAAGTTCCGCCAAGTTCGCCTTTTTCAACGATTGCCGTTTTCAAGCCTAATTGTGCTGAACGGATAGCGGCAACATAACCGCCGGTTCCGCCGCCAAGGATGACTACATCATAATTCTGTGCCATGTAAATGTCCTCCTTCTATTATAAAGCCGGATAAATTTTAGCTTCTTCTTCTTTATTCAAAACCCTTACCGCACCTTCAGCAAGAGCCTGTAATTCATTTTCCCCCGGATGAACAGCAACATCTGCAATCCAGTTGATGCGGTCGGAAATCGCTTTCACAAAGCCTTTTCCGTAAGCAAGTCCACCGGTCAGAATGATGGCATCAACTTTGCCGTGCAGCACAGCACTTGCCGAACCGATTTCCTTTGCCACTTGGTAAGCCATGGCATCATAGACCATCTCTGCCTGTTGATCACCTTTTTGTATACGCTTTTCAACAGTCACGGCATCATTCGTGCCCAAGTAACTGACAAGTCCACCCTGACCTACGAGCCGCTTCATGATTTCATGGCGATAATATTGTCCGGAAAAACACAATTCAACCAAATCACCGGCCGGAACGGTACCTGCCCGTTCAGGGCTGAAAGGGCCGTCTCCATGTAATCCGTTATTGACTTCGACCACTCGCCCCTCTTTATGGACGCCGACAGTTATACCGCCCCCCATATGGGTGACGATAAGCCTGAGATTTTCATATCTCCGGCCTTTTTCTTTTGCATATCTTCTGGCTACTGCTTTCTGGTTGAGCGCATGGAAAATCGATTTCCGCTCGATCAGGGAAAAACCTGATATGCGGGCAATCGGATCCAGTTCATCCACGACTACCGGATCCACTATGAAAGCAGGGATATTCAGCCCTTCGGCAATTTCGTTGGCAATGATGCCACCCAGATTGGAAGCGTGCTGACCTGAAACCCCTTTTCTGAGATCCGCCAGCATCGCTTCATTCACCGAATAGGTGCCGCCTTCGATCGGTCGCAGCAATCCACCACGGCCGCAGACAGCCGAAAGTTTGGAAATATTCATGCCTTCTTCATCCAGAGCTTCGAGAATGGTCTGTTTACGAAATGCGAACTGGTCGATGATCGATGGAAATTCATTGATCGCTTCAGTCGAATGGCGGATCGTTTTTTCCATGATCAGAGTATCATTGTCAAAAACGCCTATTTTCGTAGATGTAGATCCCGGGTTAATGACCAATATGCGATAAGTCTGTTCCTGCAAAGCGATCCCTCCATTTCAAATTAGCGTCTGCTGATGATATTGTGTTCATTGCGCAGGAATTGGCTGCGTGATTTGCGTACGCGCTCGATGCGTTCTTCTGCCATACGGTCTGCAGCTTGGTAGCTAGGGATTCCATCACGTTTCGAAATTTCGAAAATGCGTGAAATGCTGTCGTAGATCGTTTCTACGCGCTTCATCGCACGTTCGTTATTGTATCCGTAAAGTTCATCGGCTACGTTGATTACCCCGCCAGAATTGATGACAAAATCAGGTGCATAGACAATGCCGCGTGATTCCAGTTCATCACCGTGACGTTCTTCTTTTAACTGGTTGTTTGCTGAACCAGCGACAACTTTCACTTTCAATTGCGGAATTGTATCGTCATTGATGATTGCGCCCATTGCACATGGAGCGAATATATCCGCTTCCTGTGAATAGATTTCGTTCGGTTCAACCGCTGTAGCACCGAAGTTATCTACCGCACGCTGAACTGCGTCTTTGTTAATATCTGTAACGATCAGGTTTGCGCCTTCTTTGTGCAGGTATTCGCATAGTGTATAAGCCACGTTTCCTACGCCTTGTACAGTTACAGTTTTGCCTTCAAGAGAATCATCTCCGAAAGCTTCAAGAGCAGCTGCTTTCATTCCGATGTAGCAACCGTAGGCTGTAACCGGTGAAGGGTTGCCTGAAGAACCGAACGCAGGGGAAATCCCTGTTACGAAATCTGTTTCTTCGTGGATCAAATCCATATCTGCAACAGTTGTTCCTACATCTTCAGCCGTGATATAACGTCCATTCAAACCTTGGATGAAACGTCCGAATGCACGGAACATTTCTTCGTTCTTATCTTTCAATGGATCCCCGATGATAACGGTTTTACCGCCGCCAAGGTTTAAGCCAGCCGCAGCATTTTTGTATGTCATTCCGCGTCCCAGACGGATTGCGTCTTCGATCGCTTCTTCTTCTGTTTCGTAATTCCACATGCGCGTTCCACCAAGAGCAGGCCCTAATGTAGTGTCATGGATGCAAATGATCGCTTTTAATCCGGAATTCTTGTCCTGGCAAAATACCAATTGCTCATAATCATGTTCTTCCATTTTTTTGAATATTTCCATTTTAAATTCCTCCTAATGATTTATTCAATGGCGGATGATTTTATCGCCAATGCTAGTGAATATAATTTACTTTCGGCGCTGTCTGCCCGTGAAGTCAGCACTATCGGTGCCTTTGCACCCGCGATGACTCCGCCGACTTTCGCTTTCGCGAAATAGACCAGCGATTTGTAAAGGATATTGCCGGATTCGATGTTAGGAACCACTAATATATCTGCATTTCCTGCGGTAGTACCGGTGATGCCCTTATGCTCAGCAGCAATGGCCGATATTGCGTTGTCTAAAGCCAGCGGGCCATCGACGATGCAATCAGTGATTTGCCCCCTCTTGTTCATAGCAGTCAAGGCTGCGGAATCAAGAGTCGCCTGCATTGCCGGATTAACCACTTCAACGGCTGCCAGCGGTGCCACAACAGGAGTATCGACTCCAACAGACCGCGCAACTTGCACTGCGTTCCGAATAATCTGCGCTTTTTGCATGAGATCAGGAGTGATATTCATACCGGCATCCGTAATGAAGATCAGCCGGTCAAAACCAGCAACTTCGAAAGCCGCAACATGCGACAGAATATTTCCTGTGCGCAAACCATATTCATCATTCAGCACGGCCTTCAACAGCACAGCTGTAGGAATATGCCCTTTCATCAGAACATTGGAATCCTTGACGAAAACCGATTTCACCGCGGCATTTGCTGCTTGCGCAGCCCCTTTTACATTTATCAGCCTGACTTTAGGATGATTCAGCAGATGAGGGAAATGTTCACTCATCATCGCATTGAGTTTCGCTTCTTCATCAAAGAGGCTAAAACTGGCTATATTGCGTGAGATCGCCATGTTGACTGCCTCTAATACTTCCATATCAGCAGCAGCGGCAACCGCCACATCATTTTGTTTCACTTCTGAAGAAATTTGTTCGACTATTTCATTTAATGTGGTCATCAATTATCACCTCATTCTACTTAATTAAAACAGAAAGAACCTTGCAATATAAGGGATGTAAGCGTTTTATCGGGCAAAAACAGCGTATCTCTTTGCAAATTATTGCAAAATCGTGCAATAAGCTGCAAAATTAATCTAATCCAAACTTTTCTAACTTGTAATAGAGTGTTCTTAAAGATACATCCAAGGCTTTTGCCGTCTTCGATTTATTTCCTTTATGCTGCTCCAGAGCCCGTTGCAGTATCCCCCGTTCAACCGTGTCAAGCTGCTCCTGGAGCGGACTGCCGCTTTCAATCGCCACTTCGTTCTTCGTTTCGGTCGCTTTGATCATATTCAAGGGGATATTTTTTTCGGTCAGAATTTTTTCATTGATATTCATGAAGATCATCGCTCTGCTTATGACATTCTCCAACTCTCGCACATTACCAGGCCAATCGTATAAACGTAATAGCTGCAGTGCTTTGTCAGTAATGCTTTCCACGTTTCTACCGTATTCCTGATTCAATTTCATCAGAAGCCGGTCCACGATACGGGGTATGTCCTGTTTCCTGCTCCGTAGAGGCGGAATGAGGATTGGCATCCGGTTCAACCGGTAATACAAGTCTTCCCTGAAAGTCCCATCCAACAGCGCTTTTTCCATATTGGCGTTTGTGGAGGCTATGACCCGTACATTCACGGGGACCGGTGTCGCCCCTCCTATCCGCAGTGTTTCATGTTCCTGCAGAACCCTCAATAATTTACTTTGAATAGCAGGTGACAATTCACCGATCTCATCTATGAAAATGCTGCCATTGTTAGCCTCTTCGAACAGCCCTTTCTTTTCACCGCTTTTGACTCCGGGCATTGCACCTTCTTCATAACCGAAGAGTTCGCTTTCCAGTAATTCTTCTGACAACGCGGCACAGTTTACCCTGACAAATTTATTGTATTTGCGGTCGCTTGCACTGTGGATTGCATGTGCGAATAATTCTTTTCCGGTTCCTGATTCGCCCCGCAGCAATACAGTGACTGGCGTCTGCGCCGCCAATTTCGCCTGTTGCAGCGATAATTGCATTTCCGGAGACAGGCCGATGATATCATCAAATGTATATTTGGATTCCAATGTCCGGATGATGCTTCTTGCGCGGTCCAGTTCTTTCATGAGCGATCTGATTTCCGTTGTGTCATGGATGACGCCTACACTGCCTTTCAGAATATTATCCACAATGATCGGCGCCACATTGACAATCACTTCCCGGTTTGCCGGTCCCACTTTAAGATTCACGCCGCGCACCGGTTTTCTTGTTTGGAGCGCCCTCAAATGCATGCTTTCACCTTCTGAAATATCCGCTGAGGCAGGCTGGCCGATTACATCGTCCATGTGCAAACCGGTAATTCTTGTATAGGCTGGATTAACCAGAAGACCGTAGCCGTTTTCATCCACCACTGAAATGGCATCATCACTCGACTGGATAATTGCTTGCAGCATCGTTTGGATTTCTTTCAGATCCGTAATTTCCTCAGCCAGCGAAACCACTTCAGTGATATCCTGGAACACTGCGAATGCACCGATGATTTCACCGTTTTCATCAATCATGGGAAATCTGGAAGTGACGATTTTCAAGCCATTTTTTAACTGCAGTTCCCTGTTCAATTCGACTCTTCCCGTTTCGTATATCCTCGGAAGTTCACTCGTGGAGATTAATTCATGGATATGTTTCCCAATAACTTCACGGGAATCCTTTTCCAGCATCCTTGAAGCAGAACGGTTCATGAAAATGATATGGCTGGATCGGTCAATGCCGATCATCCCTTCTTCAATTGAATTGAAAATGATATTCTGTTTGTGGCTTTCGCCGCTGAGTTTTTTGATGAAATGTTCTTTTTCGTTTATCAGCTTTACAATAAAATTCGCAATGCTCCCGGGAATGATGACAGTGCTGACCGGAAAATAGTTTTCCAATTGCCGCTGCACTTCATTGCTGCCGGAGACATTGATCACAATATCAAAATCGTTTTTTTGAAAGTCCGTATAACTCTTTCTGATGCTGATCCCTAATTCTTTCGCCAGTTCCAAAGCCGGTGCAGCCGGATTGATATCCGCGATACCGACCATCTCCAGATTCTCGGAATCACGGAGCATTTCAAGCAAAGCAGAACCGCCTGCACCGCCGCCTATTATCAGTACTTTTTGCAAGATAATTCAAACTCCTTTGCTTACTATGCAATAGATTGCAATCTTATTTAAGGTTACATCAGGCAGGAATTCTTGACAACTTTAACGGAAATCTGAACAATAGACAAAGAAGGAGTGGAAACATGGGACGTTTAATAGCATTCATCATTCTTTTAATTCCTGGAGTCATGGCCGCTTATGGCATAAAACTTATGAGAGATTCCGTATTCAATAAATTGCTCGAACCTTATCCAGTGCTTTGGCTTCAATTTTCATTGGGACTGCTGTTCACTGTTCTCGGCATCGGATTCTTCGCAGGGTTCCTGTTGAATCGCGACCGGAAAAAAGGAACGGTATCGAAGAGATTCCAGAAGTAAGGAAAAGCGGAAATGGCCGTTTAAATCTTAAATGCAAAAGACAGGTTAACAAATTGCCACAGTGATGCAAGTACACATCTGTGCTCTTCACCGACTCTTGATGCATTTTAAATTGTCAGGTACTTCTTAATTGAGAGTAATTTTGAGATATGGAGCAAATCAGCAAGACTCCCAGGGGATTAGAACCGGAGTTGGGTTCCAACTCCGGTTCGAGTGAAGTGCTGAGATCCACTCGGGTGAAGGGGACCGAGACCGAGTTAGCTCAGTGCAAGCCCCCAGGAAAGCGAAGCTGTTTTGCGCAATATCGGTTGCTTAGATTTCACTATTTCTCAACAAACTAAAAAAATGCGTCTGCCTCAATCGGGCAGACGCATTTTTTCTTTTATTTTACCGGGATAATCCGTGATGATTCCAGACAGGTGTCGCGAAGGCTGTTTTACCACTTTTTCCGATCCCACGATTCCGTAAATCCTTATCTTCTTTTTCATGTCATTCAACCGGATCAGAAGTTTTTCTGAATATAGCCTTTTATGCAGATGGATGCCGTCGACCCAGGTCAACTTGTCCAAGAATTGCAGTTTGTGTTTTTTCTTGATGACCAAAGCAGTTTCAATTTCTGGTTTAAGCTGTTTCATTTCCTTCAAAATTTCAGCATTAAAGGAAGACAGATGAATATTTTTAAGCCCTTCGAGCATAGCCGCCAGAATTTCCGGTCCCTCGGAATGAACTGCAAATGATTCTTTTATTTCAATATTCAAAGGCACCGACTTCTCCTTTGCCCAGTGAAAAACTTCATAGGCCAAAGGGATGCGGTCGGCCGAAAATTTCCGCCGCCCCCGTTTGCCTATCCTCAGATCCTTGATTTTTTCATAGTCGATTTCTTCAATCCTCAGGTTCCTGCCACCGAGCCTTTTAAGATCATCATCATGAAATACCAGCACTACTCCATCTTTAGTTATCTGAACATCCAGCTCGATGCCCACTCCCAGCTCACAGGCCTTGCGAAAAGAAGGCCATGTATTCTCGAGCGCTGCGGATGATGCTCCCCGATGGCTGTAGATTTCTATATTTTGCATGAATACCACGCTTTCTGCTTATGGATTTTCAAGTTTAGGAAAATTTTTCATTCGGTGTCCATTTTACCACGCTGAGGAAAGATGTACAGTTATCCGAATAGCAAAAAGACACCGGATCCTACAGATCCGATGTCTTTGGTGAAATAATATCCGATTGTGCACTATTCGTTACTCGGAATCCTGGTTTTCATTTTCCATATTCCGATTGACTGTTTCATGAAGCATGGCAATAAATTCCGAATTAGCCGGCCGATTCTTCAAATAATCCTCACTGTAGCCGAAAGTCTGAGCTATCGCTTTAATATCTCCCCGGTTCCACACAAGTTCTATTGCATGGCGTATTGAACGTTCCACACGGGTCGATGTTGTGTCGAATCTTTCGGCAATCCCCGGATATAATGACTTCGTCACTTTGTGGATTATATTAGGATCTTCCAGCACGAGATGGACTGCTTCTTTCAGATAAATATAGCCATTGATGTGTGCCGGAATGCCGATCTCTTTTATGACCGCAGTTACGGGGTCATCCTTCACTTCAGGTTCCGCGTTCTTTTCTTCCATTATATGTTCAATCTGCTTTGCCAGACGATCGAGTTCAAACGGTTTCATGATGAAATAGGATGCTCCGTTTTGAGCAGCCTGGCTCATCAGGGTATCCTGGCCAAATGCTGACAGCATGATCACTCGGACGTTTTTTAAGTCTTCTTCCCCTTTGATGGCATCCAATACACCGATCCCATCCAAAAAAGGCATGATATTATCCAGCAATAAGATATCAACTTTCTGCTTTTTCAGCATTTCTATGCATTCTTTTCCGTTATGGACAACTGCCACCACTTCCATATTCGGCTGTAAGTTCAGATACTCCACCATCATATCCGCTAATTGCCGATTATCATCGGCAATCGCGACATTTATCTTTTCCATAATTCCACGTCCTCCTGTACCTGCTCTTTGAAGATTATCTCATCGCAAGTTTGCGGTCTTTGGCGAGCTTCAGCAATTCGTCAGCATGCTGTAAGGTCAATTCTGTAATTTCCGCTCCGGAAAGCATCCTGCTCATCTCTTCTGTCCGTTCACGGCCATCCAATTCATGTACAGCTGTAATGGTCCGTTTCTTTTCAATCCGCTTTTCGATGAAAAGATGCTGATCCGCCATAGCCGCAACTTGCGGCAGATGCGAAATGCATAATACCTGGGAATGTACAGATATCGCCGCAATTTTTTCCGCGATTGCTTGAGCTACACGGCCGCTGACTCCCGTATCGACTTCATCGAAAATAATGGAAGTGATTCCCTGATGCTTCGAGAAGATTGTTTTCAAAGCCAGCATCATACGGGAAAGCTCACCACCTGAAGCGACTTTAGTCAACGGCTTTAAAGGTTCACCGAGATTGGTAGAAATATGGAAAGCGATGGAATCTCCGCCATTCCGGTCGAATTTACCGGGTGCAAAAGGTTCGAAGACCACTTCAAATGATGCTTTTCCCATATGCAGCTCCCGCAGCTGCTCCATGATATCTTTGCTGAGTCGGCTGGCTGCTTTTTTTCTCAATAAAGTCAGCTCTTCCGCATCGATTTTCAGGTCCTCTTTCAACTCTTTCAGTTTCTGCTGATCCAATTGGAGCCGCTGATCACGATTCAGCAATTTATCCAACTCATCCGTCTGGGTTTCCTGATAGATGAGAATATCTTCGACGGATGCACCGTACTTTCTTTTAAGTGACTGGATGGCGGCTAAACGCTGTTCGATTTCATTGAGTCTGGCTGGGTCGAATTCCATGTCATCCAGCATGCGCTTTATCTCTGTAGCCGTATCCTGTAATTGATAGAACGCACCGCTGACCATTTCTGAATGGCTTTGATATGTTTCATCTACAGAAGCGGCATGCTCCAGCTCAGACATTGCAGAGCCCACCCAGTCCAAACCTTTGGATTCTCCTTGAATCGCTTCATGCGCAGCAGAAACCGATTCATATATCTTATTGAAATTCTGGAGTTTTTTCCGTTCAAGCGCAAGCTCTTCTTCCTCACCGGCGATAAGTTCAGCCGCTTCGATTTCCCGGAGCTGGAAAGTCAGCAGATCGATCCGCTGGGCAATTTGCTGCTCATTTTCGTTATAGGAAGAAAATTCACGTTTTAATTTCGTGTACTTTTCATAAGTATTGGCATAACTTGCCTTCGCTTTCGAAAGGCTCTTTCCGGCATATTGATCCAATAAATGCAGATGGCGTTTTTCATCCATCAGCTCCTGGGTCTCATGCTGGCCATGTATATCGATTAACGCGCCGCCTACTTCACGCAGAATAGAAATCGTCACCAGTTTGCCGTTGATCCGGCAGACATTTTTCCCTTTATCGTTCAACTCGCGCCGCAATAATACATCGCCTTCAGAAAAATCTATTCCAAGTTCTTCCATTTTACGGAAAACCGGATGTTTAGGGTCATCAATAGAGAAAAGCCCTTCTATTTCAGCTTTACTGGCACCGTGCCGGATAAATTCCTGGCTCCCTCTGCCGCCCGCCAAAAGATTGACCGCGTCGATGATGATCGATTTTCCGGCTCCAGTTTCCCCGGTCAACACGGTAAGCCCTTCGGTAAAACTGACTGTCAGATTATCTATGATAGCAAAATTCTTAATATCCAATTCACGAAGCATCAGTATTCACCTCTTCATCAAAGCATTTCAATCAAGCGCTGTTTAAGTATGTCCCGATGTTCTGTATCCCTGCATATGATCAAACAGGTATCATCACCGCAAATTGTTCCAAGTATTTCAGGCCAATCCAGATGGTCTATCAACGAACCTATGGCATGAGCATTTCCCGGCAGGGTCTTCATGACAAGAAAATGGCTGGCGCCGTCGATGCTGACAAACGCATCAGTTAGCGCACGGTGCAATTTCTGCATCGGATTGAAGCGCTGATCCGCAGGCAAACTGTATTTATAGCGTCCGTCCTGCAATGGCACTTTGACAAGATGCAATTCTTTTATATCTCTTGAAACCGTAGCTTGAGTGACTTCGTATCCACCTGCTTTTAAAATATCCACCAATTCATCCTGCGTTTCAATCTCACGGTTCGAGATGAGGTCACGAATTTTTATATGGCGTTGTCCTTTATTCATAATGTGCCCCCTGAATGAATAATTATTCTAATTCTTTTATATCGTAACCTTAAATGTGGTTAAAAACAAGAAAACACATGCCCGAAGGAATGTGTTTGCCTGCTAAAGATTTTCATGTGCTGATGCGACTGTCTGAACAGCATCCGCTTCAGAAATGGAGGAAACTTCTTCCCCGTCAAAAGCCGATTGAAGATGAAAGAGGAACTCGATGTTGCCTTCTCCTCCAGTTATGGGGGAGTATGACATATTCCTGATATGAAAACCGGCTTCAGATGCGAAACCGCCGACTTTCATCAGTACATCCTTATGGATTTTGGGATCGCGGATAATACCTTTTTTGCCTACATTTTCCCTGCCTGCCTCAAATTGCGGTTTCACGAGGGCAATCACATCGCCCCCCGGCACCAGGATCGTTCTCAAGACCGGCAGGATGATTTTCAATGAAATGAATGATACGTCAATACTGGCGAATTCAGGCAGACCTTCCGTAAAATCTTCAGGTTTGGAATGACGGAAATTCGTCCGTTCCATAACTGTCACCCGAGTGTCCTGCCTGATTTTCCAAGCCAGCTGATTATAACCGACGTCCAAGGCGTAGCAATGGGCAGCACCGTTCTGCAAGGCGCAATCCGTAAAGCCGCCGGTGGAAGAACCGATGTCGAGCATCAGTTTGCCATCGACGGACAGGTCGAATTCAGCCAAGGCTTTTTCAAGTTTCAAGCCCCCCCTGCTGACATATTTCAGATCATTGCCCTTCATTTGCAATGGAGCATCCGAAAGGATTTTCTCTCCCGGTTTGTTCAGCCGTTCAGAACCGGAATAGATGATTCCAGCCATGATGGCGCGTTTCGCTTTCTCACGTGTTTCACAGATTCCCCGATCTACAAGGAGAACATCCACACGTTCTTTTTTGATTTTGTTCATAGGGCCTTGTAGCCTGCCTGTGATTTTTCTGGAATCAGATTCTGAATGGTGCTGACAACTTGGTCGCTGTTCATATGGATTTCATCCATCAACTCGGCAACATCACCGTGTTCAATGAATTGATCCGGAATCCCCATACGGTCGATTGTTGCATCATGGTAACCATGATCATGGGCAAACTCAAGCACCGCGCTGCCGAAACCACCCTGAAGAATCGCTTCTTCAATGGTCATCACAGGTAAATTGCGTTTGAAAATGGAGTGAAGCATTTCTTCATCCATCGGTTTGATGAAACGGGCGTTCACAACTTCTGCATTGATGCCTTTTTCAGAAAGTTTTTTTGCAGCATCCATCGCCATCGGTATTGTGGTACCGAAAGTCAGGATGACGGCATCTGTACCTTTTTTCAAGACTTCCCAGCTGCCGATCGGCAATGCCTGAAGCTCGGCATCCATCTCTACACCCAGTCCGTTGCCCCTCGGATAGCGCAAGGCAATCGGACCTCCATTATAGTCGATGGCAGTTTTGACCATATGCTGGCCTTCATTTTCATCTTTCGGCATCATAACAACCATATTCGGCAAGTTGCGGAGGAATGCGACATCAAATACACCCTGATGCGTTTCGCCGTCCGCCCCTACTAAACCGGAGCGGTCAATGCCGATGAAAACATTCAGGTTTTGGCGGCAGATATCATGGACCACCTGGTCATATGCGCGTTGAAGGAATGTCGAATAAATGGCCAGGAAAGGTTTCATATCCTGTGTAGCAAGTCCGGCAGACATCGTGGTGGCATGCTGTTCTGCTATGCCCACGTCATAAAAACGGTTCGGAAATTCAGAAGCGAAGCCTTCCAGCTTGGATCCAACCGGCATCGCAGGCGTAATCGCCACAATGCGTTCGTCTGTACGTGCCAGCTTGCGGACGGTTTCAGCTACCAAGCCGCTCCAGGAAGGTGCTTTCGATGATGATTTCACGAGATCCCCGGTATCGATTTTATAAGGGCCAGTTCCGTGCCATGTACCGATTTTATCCTGTTCCGCAGGCAAAAAGCCTTTACCTTTTTTAGTGACGACATGCAATAGGACAGGTCCGCCAACTTTTTTTGCGTATTGCAGATTGTCTTCCAGTTCTTCCAGGTCATGGCCGTCAATCGGGCCAAGGTAAGTGAATCCCAGCTCTTCAAAGAACATGCCTGATACGAGAAGATATTTGAGGCTGTCTTTTACACGTTCAGCCGTGGTGGCAAGTTTGCCTCCGACAGCCGGCACCTTTTTAAGAAGGTATTCGAGATCGTCTTTAACTTTATTGTATTTACCGGCAGTACGCATACGCCCGAGCACAGAATGCAAAGCACCAACATTAGGTGCAATCGACATCTCGTTGTCATTCAGGATGACAACCATATCCGTGTTGGCGTGGCCGATATGGTTAAGAGCTTCCAAGGCCATGCCGCCAGTCAATGCGCCGTCGCCGATAATCGGGATGACATGATTTTTGGCGCCTTTGATATCACGTGCGGCAGCCATCCCCATTGCTGCGGATAAAGAAGTGGAGCTATGTCCTGTCTCCCATACATCATGATCGCTTTCATTGCGTTTAGGGAAACCGCAAAGTCCTTTGAACTGACGCAGCGTGTCAAATTGCGACGCTCTTCCGGTAAGAATTTTATGGACATAAGATTGATGCCCGACATCCCAGATCAATTTGTCCGATGGGCTGTCGAATACGCGATGAAGCGCAATCGTCAATTCAACCACACCAAGATTGGGGCCGATGTGTCCACCGGTTTTTGATAAGTTCTCTATTAAAAATCGTCTGATATCTTCACTTAAGTCAACAAGCTGATCATTGCTCAGCTGTTTTAAGAAAGATGGACTAGTAATCGTATGAAGATCCATTCCATCACACACCTTTTTAAAAATTTTTCCGTCTTTATTTCTCTCTACATTATATCAATTGTCAGCGAATGTACAAACGGGAGCAACTATTGTCAGTTTTTTCTTTTGACGATCATGGCCGTCAATTCTTTCAATAATGCCGCTTCCCCGTCCAGTCCTTCGATAGCAGCCAATGCTTCCGCTGCATGATGATCCAGTTTTTCCTTGGCTTTCGGAAGTGTCAGGATGCCTGGATAAGTGCTTTTTTCGCTGTTTTCATCTTTTCCGGCCGTTTTGCCAAGTTCTTCGGATGTTCCTGTAACGTCCAAAATATCGTCCTGAATCTGGAAAGCGAGTCCAAGATGCTCCCCAAAACGGGTCAATGACACCATGGTATCGGGTTTCGCCTGCGCAAGTATCGCCCCTGCCAGGATACTGAAAGTCAGCAGCGCCCCTGTTTTTAAGCGATGCACTTGTTCAAGTTCCTGTAATTCCAATTTCTTTTCTTCGCCTTCAATATCCAGGATCTGGCCGCCGACCATGCCTTCCGCACCGGCTGACACACTCATAAGATCGATCAATTGCACTTTATCATCGCTCGAGACATTTTCTAAGCGCGCGATCAAACCAAAGCTGTACGTAAGTAAAGCGTCACCCGCCAGGATGGCGACTGCCTCACCGTAAACTTTATGGTTCGTCGGCATGCCTCTTCTCAGATCGTCATCGTCCATACTCGGCAGATCGTCATGGATCAGCGAATAGGTATGGATCATTTCAATTGCAGCCGCAACTTTTAGAGCATCCGGATGGTTATGGCCAAGTTCATGCATGACCGCAAGCAGAAGGATCGGGCGAATGCGCTTGCCGCCTGCCTGGAGGGAATAATTCATTGATTCCTTTAATGAAGCCGGAATCGATAATGAAGAGATCTGACCCAGTAACTCCTGCTGGATCAACGGTTCGTAATAGCTGCGGAACTCGTTCAACTTCATTTCGGCGTCCCGTCCTTTCCGATATCGACGGATGTTTCTTTGCCGTCTTTCATCATCGTCACTAATTGTTCTTCAGCATTCTGTAATTTATCGTGGCACACTTTTGATAATTCCATGCCCTTTTGATATAGGGTTAATGCTTCCTCCAAAGGCACATCCCCTTGTTCCAGTTGGCGGACGATTTCCTCCAATTGCTGCATCGCGTCATTGAACATGATTTTCTTTTCAGCCATCTGTATGCTCCCCTTTTGTAATTGGAATAGTTTTGGTGACGGTTGTTTCCACAGTTCCGTCCTGCATGGTCACTTTCAGTTCATCTCCGGCTCTCACCTGCTGGATGCTCTTCACCACATCACCGTCCTTGTAAGGAATAGTGTAGCCGCGCTCCATAAGTTTTAATGGGCTCAAAGCATCAAGAGTGCGCATTGCCGAACTTAATTTCATTTTATTGGTGTTCATCGATTGAAGGGCGGATTGCTCCAGCCGTTTTTGTAATTGGCTGATATCCGCCTGCGACTGGCGGATCCGCTGTGTGGGAATCCGGTTGGCCAGCTGGCGGTCCATATTGGCATGCCGCTCCCGCGACCGGTTCAGATGCTGGAAAACTTCCCGCTGCAGTGAATCGGTGGCGCGTTCCACCCTTTCTATGAACGGCCGATACAATCGGTCCGGATATGCAAATGGCATCGAAGTCGTCAGCTTTCTTAAAGCTGTCTTTTCCCTTTCGAGCAGATTCGTAATGACACGGTACATGCCGCTCTGCTGATTTATCACCCTGTCCAGCAATTCAGTGCGGCTTGGAACTGCGAGTTCAGCAGCGGCCGTCGGTGTGGCAGCGCGAAGATCTGCCACAAAATCCGCAATTGTTGTGTCGGTTTCATGGCCCACAGCGGAAATGATAGGAATCCGCGAATCAAAAATGGCTCTGGCGACAGCCTCTTCATTAAAAGCCCACAGATCTTCTATTGAACCGCCGCCACGGCCAACAATCATGACATCAAAATCTGTTTTATTGGCTGCCTGTATCGACTGGACAATGGATCTGGTCGCTTGCTCACCCTGCACTAACGTGGGAAATATCGTAACCTTTGCCAGCGGGTAGCGCCGGTTCAAAGTAATGACAATATCTCTGACGGCTGCTCCTGTGGGTGCGGTGACTACTGCGATTTTGTCAGGGAATCTGGGCAATTGCTTCTTATGGGAAGGATTAAAGAAACCTTCTTCATAAAGCTTCTTCTTCAATTGTTCGAATGCCAGATAATAATCACCTATGCCGTCGGGCTGCATCGATTGCGCATATAATTGGTATTGTCCTGAAGCTTCATAAACGGAAACATCGCCTCGGATCAGCACTGTCATACCGCTCTCCGGTTTAAATTTCACGGCACGGGCATTAGCGGCAAACATCACTGCAGGCAATCGCGCAGAACTGTCTTTCAAGGTGAAATAAATATGGCCGCTCGTATGGATCTTCACATTCGAAAGTTCCCCTTTTACATAAACATCCCGTAGATGAGGGTCGGCATCAAATTTCTTTTTTATGTATTTCGTTAACGCTTTTACACTTAAGTATGGGTCGGACGTCAAGTTTTCAGCCCCTATCTTCCATATTAAAAAGCTGTCTTTCTTTCGAAAAACAGCTTTGTTTCTTATTATTTTACATGGTCAAGCTCATTTTGTCTCCGCTAATCCTCTTTCAGCCGACAGGAGTGTATTTTCCATCAGCATAGCGATGGTCATAGGACCGACACCGCCTGGCACGGGTGTAACATAAGAAGCAGTTTCAAGGACGTCGTCAAAATTCACGTCGCCGCATAACTTGCCGTTTTCATCCCGGTTCATGCCGACATCGATGACTACAGCTCCAGGTTTTATATAATCTTTGCTGAGAAACTTCGCCTGTCCGACTGCAGATACAAGAATATCCGCAGTTCGGGTATAAGCTGCCAAATCAACAGTTCTGGAATGGCAATATGTCACTGTAGCGTCCTTTTGCAATAGAAGCTGCCCCGCCGGCTTTCCGACGATATTGCTTCTGCCGATGACTACCGCATGCTTGCCTGCCGGATCGATTTGATATTCTTCCAGCAGTTTCATGATGCCGTGTGGCGTACATGGCAAAAAAGCGTCCCTGCCAATCATCATATTTCCGACTGACACAGGATGGAATCCGTCGACATCTTTTTCCGGATCAATCGCCAGTATCACTTTAAATTCATCGATATGTCCCGGAAGCGGCAATTGTACGAGTATGCCATGAATTTCAGGGTCATTGTTCAAGTTGTGGATCACTGCCAGTAATTCGTCTTCACCGAAAGTCTCCGGGAACTGCAATAAATCAGAACGCATGCCAAGTGCTTCGCATGTCCTCTTTTTATTTTTTACATATGTATGGGACGCCGGGTTGTCACCGATCAGGACGACCGCTAATCCCGGTATGATTCCTTTTGATGCTAATTGTTCCACGCGAAGTGCTATTTCGTTTTTGATTTTCTGGCTGGTTGCTTTTCCATCGATTAAAGTGGCTGACAAGTGAATCCCCCCAAATTAATTTTCTAGTTCGTCTGTAAATTTAGATAGAACCCCATTGACGAAGCGGCTCGATTTTTCATCACCGAACGTTTTACTGAGTTCAATCGCTTCATTCATGATGACACGGGATGGCGCATCTTCCATATATGTCAGTTCGAAGACAGCCATACGCAGGATAGTGCGTTCAATTTTCGGCAATCTCTCCAACGACCAATTTTCCAAATGTCCTTTTAATTTTTCGTCGATGTCAGCCATATTCGTATATGTACCTTCGACAAGGAGTGTGTAGAAATTATCGTTCTCTCCATCCATTACATGGTCGATCGCTTCCACCATCGTCAGTTCGGTGCCCTCCAATTGAAATAAGGTCTGGAGTGCTTTTTCACGTGCTTCATGTCGTTTCATAATAAACCCGGTCTCCTTTTCACTGCTAATTACCCCTCATTATACAGATAATCCACCGGAACTTCCATGTTTGAAATGTTCGGAAAATAAGAGGGTCAGTCCTCAAAGCATTCCACAAAAACTCAAAAGATGCATGCAAATTTAAAAAACCGCCCATCACCATCTGGTGACTGGGCAGTCTCTCTAATCAATCGATATTCTGTTGGGACTCAAATTGGATTCCGGTAATATGGACATTCACTTCCTGAGTCTGCAGGGATGTCATGTTTTCAAGTGTCTGGCGAACCTGTTCCTGGATTTTCTGGGCAGTCTGTGGAATCGAAACGCCATAATTGATGACACAATAGACATCAATCATCAAGCCGTCAGCCGCAAGTTCGGTTTTGACGCCTTTGCCATGGACTTTCTTGCCAAGACGTTCAACTACGCCAGATGCAAAATTCCCTCGCATACTGGCAACTCCCTCGATATCCGAAGCCGCGATGCTTGCGATGATTTCAAGAACTTCGGGAGCCACTTCAATATTTCCGAGATCCTGTTTGTTCGTCGGTTTCATTTTTACATATGGAATCGTTTTTTCTGCCATTGTGACATTCCTCCCTAGGAATTCAATACATCGTATTTCTCAAGGAATTTCGTGTTGAAATCACCTGATTTGAAAACTTCGTGATCCATCAGTTTCAAATGGAACGGGATTGTCGTGAAAACGCCTTCGATGACAAATTCACCAAGTGCGCGTTTCATTTTCGCAACCGCCTCTTCACGTGTATCAGCAAATGTGATCAATTTCGCGACCATGGAATCATAGTACGGCGGAATGCTGTAGCCTGAATACATCGCAGAGTCGATGCGGACGCCAAGGCCGCCCGGCGGAAGATACATATCCACGCGTCCCGCTGAAGGCATAAAATTCTTCGCAGGGTTTTCAGCGTTGATGCGGCACTCAATCGACCAGCCTTTAAACGTGATGTCTTCCTGGCCAAAGCTTAATGTTTCACCGGAAGCCACACGCAATTGCTGTTGGATCAGATCCACTCCGGTGATCATTTCAGTTACCGGATGTTCCACCTGAATACGTGTATTCATCTCCATGAAATAGAACTTTTGATTGACGGCATCAAAGATGAATTCCACCGTACCTGCTCCGCGATAAGCCACTGCAAGAGCCGCTTTGACTGCCGCTTCGCCCATTTCGGCGCGAAGTTCTGGTGACAAGGCAGGTGATGGAGCTTCTTCCACCAATTTCTGCATGCGGCGCTGAATTGAACAGTCACGCTCGCCCAAATGGACAGCGTTGCCATGTGAATCAGCCAATACCTGAATCTCGATATGACGGAAATCTTCGATGAATTTCTCAATATAAACACCTGGGTTACCGAATGCGGCAGCCGCTTCTTTTTGGGTCATCCGGAGGCCAGTAATGAAATCTTCACGTGTTCTAGCCACACGGATCCCTTTTCCTCCACCGCCCGCAGTAGCTTTGATAATGACCGGGAAGCCGATTTTTTCAGCAATCTCAAGGCCATCTTCTTCGCTCGCCACGATTCCTGTAGAGCCTGGAACTACCGGTACACCAGCCTTACGCATGGTTTCCCGCGCAACATCCTTCGTACCCATTTTCGATATGGCATCCGATGTTGGCCCGATGAACATGATATCGCATTCTTCACAAAGTTCAGCGAAACTGGCATTTTCTGCCAAGAATCCGTATCCTGGATGGATGCCATCACAGTTGGTCAGTTTAGCCACACTGATGATATTGGAAAAGTTCAAATAGCTGTCTTTTGATAATTTGGGGCCGATGCAGTATGCTTCGTCCGCCAATTCAACGTGCAACGCCTCTTTATCCGCTTCAGAATAGACAGCGACAGTTTCGATATCCATTTCTTTGCATGCGCGGATAATACGGACGGCAATTTCACCGCGGTTGGCTATTAATACTTTTTTCATCGTCATTGGTCAGATCCCCTTCCTCAGTTTGTTTTAACGAGGAATAAAGGCTGGCCATATTCGACGAGTTGTCCGTCTTTTACAAGAATTTCAGCAATTTCCCCATCCACTTCCGCTTCAATTTCATTGAAGAGTTTCATGGCTTCTACGATGCATACGACCTGTTCAGCGGAAACTTTCGTGCCGACCTGCACATATGCAGCTTCTTCAGGTGAAGGTGACTGATAGAACGTCCCGACCATCGGCGACAGGATTTTGTGCGTGTTTGCATCTGAAGCTTCAGTTGCAGATGGCTGTTCAGCCTTCTCTTCTTTTGCCGGTGCTTCTGGAGCAGCTGGAGCGGCTTGGGCTGCAGGTGCTTGAGGAGCCTGTGGCGCCGCAAGAGCTGACTGCATTGGCGCTGCTGAATTATCAGCTGATACCCCGCCATTTTTCTTGAGCTTGATTTTTGTGCCTTCTGTTTCATATGTGAATTCGTTAATGGACGAACTGTCGACCAATTTTATAATTTCGCGGATTTCTTGAATTTTCAAATTACCCTACTCCCCTTATGTACAAAATTTAATTGAATATTAATGAAATGCCATTTTTAGAAAAACGGCCCCCGGCAAAGGGGGCCCTTATTCATTATTTTCTAAACTCCGGCTGCCCAGCTCTTCGAGATATAAGCCAAATTGTCTCATACCTTTCAGAGCTTAACGGGTGCCGTCGCTTTTCTTTATTGTCCAGACTCCGGCGACCCAGCTCTTCGGGTCATAAGCCACTTTGGCTGTGCGGCTGAAAAGACGCCGCTTCGCCCAATCGTCTTATGCCTTTCAGAGCTTAACGGGTGCCGTCGCTTTTCTTTATTGCGCGCGTGAAACGTATGACGCATCAGTCGTATTGATGATCAATTGATCGCCTTCGTTCACAAAGAATGGCACCTGAACAGTCAAACCTGTCGAAAGATGCGCAGGCTTTGTACCGCCGCTTGCCGTATCCCCTTTAATCCCCGGATCTGTTTCAGTTACGGTAAGAACCACTGTATTCGGCAATTCGACCCCAAGAACTTCTCCTTGGAATTGAATGACTTGAACTTCCATATTCTCTTGAAGGAATTTCAATTCATACTCGATGCTTTTTTCAGGAAGCTCGATCTGGTCATAAGTTTCAGTATCCATGAATGCGTGGACATCGCCATTTGCATATAGATATTGCATTTTTTTATTGTCGATCTGTGCTTTGGCAACTTTTTCGCCGGCACGGAAAGTCTTTTCAGTCACACTTCCAGTACGCAGATTACGCAATTTCGAACGGACGAATGCCGCCCCTTTGCCTGGTTTGACATGCTGGAATTCCATTACGCGCCAGATGCCGCCGTCTACTTCAATTGTTACACCTGTTTTAAAATCGTTTACAGAAATCATTTAATTTCCTCCGTTTTTATAAAATGCGAAGCTCTTTTGAAGACTTGGTCAGTCTTTCGTTTCCGGACTCGGTAATCAGTATATCATCTTCAATGCGCACTCCGCCAATACCCGGCAAATAAATCCCCGGTTCAACTGTCACAGCCATGCCCGGTTCAAGAACTGTTTGTGACTTGAATGAAAGAGCTGGCCCTTCATGGACTTCCAGTCCGATTCCGTGTCCAGTCGAATGCCCAAATGCATCGCCATATCCTTTTGACTTGATATGGTCCCGGCCAATGGCATCAGCATCGAATCCTGTCATTCCAGGTCCGATTTTTTCAACGCCCATTTCCTGTGCTTCCAGAACAACCTGATAGATTTCTTTCAGTTTGTCGGAAGGTTCCCCGACCGAAACCGTGCGAGTGATATCAGAAATATAGCCTTTATATAAAGCGCCGAAATCCATTGTGACGAAATCTCCGGATTCGATCACTTTTTCGGATGCTACTCCATGCGGCAACGCTGAACGGTAACCCGAGGCGACGATGATGTCAAAAGACGATGAAGTGGCGCCCTGTTTACGCATGAAGAATTCCAGTTCATTTGAGACTTCAAGCTCGGTCATACCCGGTTTGATGAACGTGCAGATATATTCAAAAGTATCGTCTGCAATCTTCGCAGCAGCTTTCAGGATTTCAACTTCCTCAGCTGTCTTGATCAAACGGATTTTTTCGATAATTCCGCTCACCGGTTTTAATTCGGCATCCATTTTTTCACTATATTGTTCGAATGATGAATAAGTAACAAAATCTTTTTCGAAGCTTAGTGTTTCCACACCTAATTTCTTCACTTGTTCGGCAGCTTCTTCCAATAGATTGGTTTTCGCCTGGATTATTTCAAAATCCTTGATTTGGTCCGCTGCCTGTTCGGTGTAACGGAAATCCGTAATGAAAAGCGCGTTGTCTTTAGTTACGATCGCCAATCCCGAAGATCCGGTGAATTCAGTAATATAGCGAAGATTGAATTCGCTTGTGATCAGGAAAGCTTCAATTTCGTTTTGTGCCATTTCGTTGCGAAGTTTTTGCAGTTTCAAAATAGTCATCCTCTCTGATTTCGTAAAAGCAAGGCGTGCAGACCAAGGAAATAGGAATCTTTGCCGAATCCGGTGATCTGCCCTTCCACTACCGGCGCCAAATAGGAATGGTGGCGGAATTCTTCTCGTTTGTGAACATTTGAAATATGTACTTCTATAACGGGTACTTGGATGGAAGCGATGGCATCACGGATAGCAATGCTGGTATGTGTATAAGCCCCGGCATTCAGAACGACGCCGTCAAAATTCTGGCGTTCAGCCTGTTGAAGCCAATCGATGATTTCCCCTTCATGATTGGACTGGCTGCAGGTCAATTCAATGCCATTGGCAAATGCGAACTGTTCCAGTTCATGTTCCAGTTCAGCAAGTGTAAACGTGCCGTATGCATCCGGTTCCCTTTTGCCGAGCCGGTTCAAATTCGGCCCATTTAAAACTAAAGCGCGCATCTTCTTCACTCCCCGTCAATAACTTCTTCATTATTTTATCATACGAGCAGAATCGAGCAACTGTAAGCGGGAAATTGAACGTACGTAGATCACAAGATTTATCTCCATATGAAAAAGCGGAAGCCGAGGCTTCCGCTTTCCATTGTTAAATTTACAGTCCGCATTTGAGTTGCGCTGCGCAATTCGTGCAGGTATTGCAGCCGCCCATTTCCTCGACTGTCCCTTTTCGGCAGACCGGGCAAGTATCGCCCACTTCTGAACCGATGGTTACATTTGTTGAACGAAGATCCTGGATGGTATCGATCAAAACGATTGGACGTTTTGTCTGAACTTCTTCCGGCGCATCATCTTCAAATGTATTTTCTTCAGCTTTCAAAGTCAGCACCTGGGAATCACGGCTGCCGTCGACGTAGACCGTTCCGCCTTTGGCACCGCCTTTGTAAAGACGCTCGTAGACGCCTTCCACTTGTTCGACAGTATATCCACGCGGTGCGTTGACTGTTTTCGAAATGGAGGAATCAATCCAGCGCTGTATGATGCACTGTACATCAGCATGTGCTTCCGGCGCCAAATCCATTGATGTCACGAATGCTTTCGGAAGGTTTTCTTCATCAGCTTCAGGATTGTTCTTCAAGTATTCACGGACGATATCCGCTTTCACTTCGATGAACTTGCCCAGGCGTCCACTGCGGTAGTATGTGAATGAATAATATGGCTCAAGCCCTGTCGAGACACCTACCATCGTTCCAGTCGAACCAGTTGGCGCAACCGTCAGTAAATGCGAATTGCGGATGCCGTTTGCCAGGATGCCTTCGCGGATTTCTTCCGGCATGCCCTGCATAAATCCTGTTTCTGTGAATGCTTTGCGAAGAGCAGCTGTCTGTTCTTCAGTTTCGCCTTCAAGGAACGGGAAGCTTCCGCGTTCAGCAGCCAGTTCAGTCGAAACTTCATAAGCTGCTACAGCTATTGTTTTGAAAATCCGATCAACGAGTTCATTGCCTTCAGGCGAACCGTATTCTTTGTCGCAGTAGATCAATAGATCGGCAAGCCCCATGACACCTAGTCCGACGCGGCGTTCGCCGAGTGCCTGGATGCGGTTCTCTTCCAGGAAATAAGGAGTTGCATCGATAACATTGTCCTGCATGCGGACACCGACACGCACTGTTTCTTTCAACGATTCAAAATCGACTTCTTTTGTTTTTGGATCGGCGAATTGCGCCAGGTTTACTGCAGCGAGGTTGCATACTGAATAAGGCGCCAGTGGCTGTTCGCCGCAAGGGTTGGTAGCAACGACTTTTTGGCCATATGCTTTGGCATTCGTCTTTTCATTTGCGTTATCGATGAAGAATATTCCCGGTTCCGCTGAGTACGTGGCGCAAACATTGATAAGGTTCCAAAGATCGCGCGCTTTCATTGTGCGATATGTGCGCACTTTATGGCCCATCCGTTCCCACTCGCGTACATCTCCAACTTCCTGCCATTGTTCATTGTATATAGCCATTTCTTCTTTAGAATAGGATTCGACAGCCGGGAACCGCAAATCGAAATTCTCATTATTTTCAACAGCTGTCATGAAGTCGCTGGTCAATGTAACTGAAATATTAGCGCCTGTCAGGAATTCTTCATTGTGTACAGAATAAGTTCCGCCGTCGCGGAGCTTTGTTTCAGCATCCCGCATGATTTTTTCATTGAAACCGCCCATCCCTGGAATCGCACGGTAATTTAAGACGCCTTGGTACATAGCCTCTTCCTGCTCCGTCAACGGTTTAAATTTCAATTTATCTTTAGCCAATTTCTTGATCGTTTCGTCTTCCGTATTTTCAATCAGGTATCTGAGAATACGAGGGTTCTGCATTTTGGAAATAATGAACTCCGCAATATCCGGATGCCAGTCGGCGAGCATGATCATCTGCGCACCGCGCCGTGAACCGCCCTGTTCAACAAGGTGCGTCAATTTAGCGATATCGTCCAGCCAAGATACTGAACCGGATGACTTGCCGTTGACTCCGCGGGCTAATGTATTGCGCGGACGCAATGTCGATCCATTCGTCCCAACGCCTCCTCCGCGGCTCATGATTTCCATCACTTGTTTGCGGTGGTCGGAAATGCCTTCGCGTGAATCTGCGACAAACGGCATTACATAGCAATTGAAGTAAGTGACATCCGTATCTGCTCCTGCTCCATAAAGGACCCGGCCTGCAGGTATGAACTTCAGGCCAACGAGCTGTTCATAAAATTTATCGAACCATTCCTGGCGTTTTTCTTCTGTTTCTTCAACAGAAGAAAGACCTGCTGCATTCCGTTTGGCGATCTGTTCGTAATAAACCTCAAGAGGCTTTTCAATAACGTCCAGCGACCTTACAACAATTCCGTTTTCAAGATCATCCTGGTTATCGATTGCACTGCGGTAGTCTTCTTCAATCCAAACTTCAGCCTGATTCGCCGCGCGATTGACCGAAACGATAAATCCTAATCCGCGCGCAGGGAATTTTGGATCCTCTTTAACCGTCAGAACTACGAAATCTCCAGCTTTCAAAGTTTTCTTTTCCGTATCCTTGAATGAATACCGGTCGATCATAACCAGCCTTGACACGCCTTTATGAGTTGTCGTCATATCCGGCGTAATCGGAAACACTTGTTGAAACTGTTCGATGTCCTTGTTTAAAGCCTCAGGATTTAACGTATAAACAGAATTAGTTGCAGAAACCATTTGACAATTCCTCCTTTATATTATAAGAGCAAACACTATATATAGTATTAATACTTTTCCCATGATACTAGATATTGAAACTCTATTCCATAACAAAATTTTGATTCCCATATTCATTTCTTCAAAACCTCCATCACAACAAGGTTCTGAGCAGGCGTGAAAATTAAAATGAGTCGAAAGTGATATTTTTTGCACCAATTTGCATTTATTCAACTTTTAACACATAACAACGCTCGACTACCCGCCCTGTCTGCTTTCTCTCTTGGATGAGCTGATAAGTCTAAATATTGTATCCATTCCGGACTGAGACTCAGGCAGGTTTCATCTTCATGGCAATGATAAATTTTCATGATTGAGTAAATATACGTAATCTCCAAAATTTCACAGCATCGCCTCTTTTTCTCTTACATACATGAATATTGCCATTGAATTAAAAGACCTTTATCTTTTATAATGAAGAAAGAATAGAAAGGGGAAAGACCATTGGAATTCTTGTATTTTATCGCAGCGATTTTATTCGCTATAATCGCTTACGCGGTGGTGTCATATTTCCGCATGAAAAAAGCAGTCACTACTTTGACGCAGGACCAGTTCATCGAAGGCTATAGGAAAGCCCAGCTGATCGACGTGCGTGAACCGAAAGATTTCGCCGCCGGCCATATACTTGGGGCGCGCAACATTCCGCAGACTCAATTGCGCCAGCGCCATAAAGAAATACGGTCAGATAAACCTGTATATTTATATGATCAGAACGGCGCTCGGGCAGGACGTGTAGCCATCTATTTGAAAAAACAGGGTTATGACCAATTGTATCAATTGCAAGGCGGGTTCAAGCAATGGACCGGCAAGATCAAATCTAAATCCTGACAGACAGCTCTTCCATCCGGAAGAGCTTTTTTTACAAAAATCCGCATTTTACGGAGGCCTGAAATGACAGAAAACATCCTTTTCCCCCACAACCCTAGCCTAAAGGACTCTTTGCCTGTATACGCAAACATAGCTGAAGTTTCAAACAGGATCTTCAATTGCCTCAATGAAGTTTCGAGCGGCCCGTGGAAGCATATCGATGTCGCAGAACCTTTTATGCAATTGCATACCCACCTTCTGGACATGATGAAAAAAGGACAGCTGGAGTATGATACCCTCGCTTTCATTTATGAAGCACGTCCTCAAGGAAAAATCACAAATGCCGCTGAAGACATTCACAGCACGAATCTTTCAATCGATACGACATTTGAGAATCGGATCATTTATTTTCCCGGACACGATGTCGCTGTCACCCAATTGACTTTCTATACACATGCGGAAACAAGCTGGCCGGAATTCCAATGCTATGCCAAATCCGTCGAAGCCGCCCATAGTTTCCTGCAAGCGATAGACGAATTGCTAAGGCAGATGCTGATGAACAATATCACTTTCCTGGTCGATACAGACGACGGCGTCCGTCGCCGGAATTTCAGCACTCACGCCATCATTGAACGGTCTGATGTAATCTTGGACGAATCGGTCAAGAAAGATATTTTCAGATCCATCGATGAATTCTTCAAAGACGATGGGCAGTTTTTCAGAAACTATGGAATCCCTTATAAACGGGGCATCCTTCTATATGGTTCACCCGGCAACGGCAAAACGACTCTCGTCAAATCGATCACCGGATCGACAGAAGCACCTGTCGTCTATTGGCAGATTACAGAGTACACGAACAGTTCCACTATCCAGGAAGTGTTCAGCATCGTTTCACGGCTAGCTCCTGCCATCCTGGTCATCGAAGACATCGATTCGATGCCGGAATACACACGCTCCGTCTTCTTGAATACGCTGGACGGCACTCAGGCCCGCGAAGGACTATTTGTAATCGGAACAACCAATTACCCCGAAAAAATCGATCCGGCGCTGATTAACCGTGCGGGACGGTTCGACCGGGCCTATGAAATACCTTCACCATCCCAACGGCTAAGGAAGACCTACCTGCAGAAATTAGACATCAATCATATATTCACCGAAGCACAATTATCGGATATGGCAAGCCGGACCAAAGGACTGTCAATTTCCCAGCTGAACGAGCTCTATATGTCCAGTGCGCTGAACTGGCATTACGATGGAGATTCCGCTTATGAAAAACGCATCGAAGAACTCCTGCAGCAAAATAAAAGAGCTGACCGCAATAATTGGCAAGAAGCTGATTCCTTTATCGGATTTTAATTGAAATGAAAAAAGCCTGGAAGCAAATTTGCTCCCAGGCTTTTTTGTATCCTATTCAGCTTTGTGGTAACGAAGAACCGGTTTCCGCGCAGCTTTTGTTTCATCAAGGCGTTTGATGACTGTGGTATGAGGCGCATCCTGAACAATTTCAGGATTCTCTTCCACTTCACGCGCAATCTGGATCATTGCGTCGATGAAAGCATCAAGCGTTTCTTTCGATTCAGTTTCAGTCGGTTCGATCATCATGCCTTCTTCTACATTCAACGGGAAGTAGATTGTCGGCGGATGATAGCCGAAGTCAAGCAGGCGCTTAGCCATATCCAGCGTGCGGACACCCAATTTCTTCTGGCGGCGGCCGCTCAGCACAAATTCGTGTTTGCAATGGCGGTCATACGGCAGGTCGAAATGCTCCTGCAATCTGCGCATCATATAGTTCGCGTTCAATACAGCATATTCCGTCACGGCTTTTAAGCCATCCGGCCCCATTGAACGGATATAAGTGTATGCACGCACGTTGATGCCGAAGTTTCCGTAAAACGGCTTAACTCGACCGATTGACTGTGGACGGTCGTAATCAAATGCGAACACGCCGTCTTTTTTGACAAGAATCGGTTTTGGCAGGAATGGCAATAAATCTTTATTGACGCCTACCGGACCTGATCCCGGTCCACCGCCTCCGTGAGGTCCGGTGAATGTTTTATGAAGATTCAAGTGGACAACATCGAAGCCCATATCGCCAGGACGCGCTTTGGACATAACGGCGTTCAAGTTCGCGCCGTCATAATAAAGCTTGCCGCCGACTTCGTGGATGATAGCCGCCATCTCCAGGATCTGCTCTTCGAAAAGACCCAATGTATTCGGGTTAGTCAGCATCAAAGCGGCTGTGTCTTCTCCCACGACGCGCTTCAAATCTTCCAGATCCACAAGTCCGTGTTCATTTGACTTGACTGTAACGGTTTCAAATCCTGCTACGGTTGCAGATGCGGGGTTTGTACCGTGGGCCGAATCAGGAACGATGACTTTTGTGCGTTTCATATCCCCGTTTGCTTCGTGGAAAGCGCGGATCATCATCAATCCTGTCCATTCCCCGTGCGCACCGGCTGCCGGCTGAAGGGTCACTTCATCCATTCCGGTGATTTCCTTCAAGTGTTCCTGAAGGTCATACATCAATTCCATGGCACCCTGCACTGTGGATTCGTCCTGCAACGGATGGATATTAGCGAAGCCGGAGTATCTTGCTACGGATTCGTTGATTTTCGGATTGTACTTCATTGTGCATGAGCCCAGTGGATAGAAACCGGAATCGACGCCGTGATTACGTTTTGACAATGCCGTGTAATGGCGCATGATATCAAGTTCTGAAACCTCCGGCAGATCAGCAGCCTCATCACGGACCAGGCCTTCCGGCAATAACTCAGCAAGATCGATTTCAGGTACATCGAGTTCCGGCAGGCTGTAGCCTACGCGACCTTCTTTAGTCATTTCAAAAATGAGCGGTTGATTGTCTTTATGCATGAGTAGCCCCCATTTCCTGCACGAATGCATCGATTTCTTCTTTAGTGCGCTGTTCCGTAACGGCGATCAGCATATGGTTATCGAACTCATCATAGCTCAAGCCCAGGTCATACCCGCCGATCATCCCTTTTTGCAGCAGGGAGGCATTCAGCTCTTTGACCGGTGAATCTGTTTTTACGACGATTTCATTGAAATGTGCGCCATCAAAAGCGATTTCAAAACCGGCTGCTTTCAATTGCTGTTTCATATAGTAGGTTTTCGTAATGTTTTGGATGGCCATTTCCTTGGTGCCTTCCTTGCCGAGAGCAGTCATGGCAACAGATGCAGCAAGAGCGTTCAGCGCTTGGTTCGAACAGATATTCGAAGTGGCTTTGTCGCGGCGGATATGCTGCTCACGCGCTTGTAAAGTCAATACAAATCCACGGCGCCCGTCTTCGTCGGTCGTTTCACCAACAAGACGTCCCGGCACTTTTCTCATCAGCGCTTTAGTCACGGCAAAATAACCGCAATGAGGTCCGCCGAATGCTTCAGGAATACCGAATGGCTGGGCGTCTCCCACTGTAATATCAGCGCCCAATTTACCTGGAGGCGTCAAAGCCCCAAGCGCTAGCGGGTTCGATGAAACTGTGAATAATGCACCTGCTTCATGGACGATCGGCTCAATTTCCTTCAAGTTCTCAACCTGTCCGAAGAAGTTCGGATACTGAATCATGACAGCAGCTGTATTATCGTCGATCATCTCTTTCAAAGCATCAAGGTCCGTATGGCCATCTTTCAATGGAATTTCTTCTACCGCGATAGACTGTCCAAGTGCATACGACCGCACGACATCACGGGATTCAGGATGCACAGCGCGTGAAACCAGGATTTTTTTGCGGCGCGTATGCCCGGCAGCGAGCATCCCCGCTTCTGCCAGTGACGTTCCACCGTCGTACATTGAAGAGTTTGCAATTTCCATACCCGTCAATTCACTGATCTTTGTCTGGAATTCGAAAATCGCCTGCAATTCACCCTGTGAAATCTCAGGCTGATATGGTGTATAGGCTGTATAGAATTCGGAGCGTGAAATGACGTGGTCTACAATGATCGGTTTGTAGTGGTCATAAACCCCCGCTCCAAGGAAAGAAGCGTACGTATTGGAATCGGCATTTTTTGCAGCCAATTGCGATAATTCTTTTGTCAATGAACTTTCTGATTTTGCGGGTTTGATATTATATTTGCCTTTGAACCTTACTTTCTCCGGAATATCGGCAAATAATTCATCAATCGACTGGATGCCGATTGTATCGAGCATTGCTTTTTCGTCTTGAGGCGTCATTGGTAAATAGCGATGTTTCATCGATAGCTGTCCCCTTTTCAATTGAAATTAATTGCTGCGTTTATAAAACGGTGTTTCTACAGTAATAGCTTTCATGCGTTTATTGCGGATTTCCACTTCAAGTTCCTTGCCAAGTTCTGCATGTTCCGCGGAAATTAGAGCGAGTCCGATATTTTTCTTTAAGGTAGGTGATTGAGTTCCCGTGGTCACTTCACCGATTTTTTCATCATTCAAGTAGACTGCATAACCGTGGCGCGGAATTCCTTTGTCGATCATTTCAATGCCGACAAGTTTACGTGGAACGCCATTTTCCTTCTGCTCTGCAAGAGCCTCTTTTCCGACAAAATCATCTTTAGCCAATTTGACGACAAAATTGATGCCTGCTTCCAACGGTGAAATATCTTTTGTAAGTTCCTGGCCATAAAGAGCAAGACAAGCTTCAAAGCGCAAGGTATCACGCGCACCAAGACCTGCTGGAATGACACCGTCATTTTTGCCCTCTTTTAATAAATCGTCCCATAACGCTATGGATGCTTCAGGAGAAGCATATATTTCAAAACCGTTTTCACCGGTATACCCAGTACGGGAAATAAGGACCGGGTAACCGCCGATCAGAACGTCTTTCTTAAAGCGGAAAGGTTTGATGTCCGCCAAGCTTTCTTCAGTCAGGCGTTGGAGAACCTGTTCGCCAAGCGGGCCTTGTAATGCGAGTAATCCGTATTGATCAGAAACATTTTTCAACTCGACACCGTCGATCGATTGTTTTTGCATCCATTCAAAATCTTTTTCGATATTCGAGGCATTGACTACCAGCATATAATTTTCTTCATCAAAACGGTAAGTCAATAGATCGTCGACAGTCCCGCCGTCCGGATAACACATAGCCGTGTATTGGGCTTGTCCATCCTTGATTTTTGAAATATCATTTGTCAGCAGCTTCTGAAGAAATTCCAGGCTGTTCGAACCTGATACAAGAATTTCCCCCATATGTGAAACATCGAAAAGCCCAGCCTTTGTTCTTACAGCCTCATGTTCATCTTTGATGCTTGAAAATTGCACAGGCAATTCCCAGCCCCCGAAATCGATTGTCTTACCGCCGTATTGTGAATATGACTCGAATAGCGGTGTACGTTTTAACTCTCCCATTCAACTTCCTCCTCTTTGATCAAATTCCACAAAAAAAGGACAGAGATTCCCCTGTTAAGGGAAATCTCTGTCCTGGAACCTGAAAGTTTACCGTTACGGTTTTCCTCTTTGGTAGTTGCAGAGCAACACTCTCCAGAGATGCGTCCGGCACGAGTCTTTTTGCCTGAGAGATTCACGGCTGCTGCCATTTGCTCCTTCGGCGACGCTTTCGCGTACTCTCCCCGTGCTTTCATCCGCCCAAATCAAAATGATTGGTCCATAGCGCTATACAGAATCGTATAACTTCGTCTATATCCTAACATTATTGAAGGGTAAGCGCAATCTTTTTTAATGAGTGAGTCAAAACACGAACGTTATACTTTTTTTCACCTTAATCATCCGCCTTTTAATCGATTCACTTGGAAGGCTGCATATTGCGTAATCTGTCTTAACGTCCGGAATTCAGTGCGGATGGTGATATGAGCAACGGCTTTATATTGAGGATAACGGGTTTTATATAAAGCTTCTATCTGCTCTTTCGTCGAATTTACAACAATCGGGCGTTTAGGATCTTTGTGGATCCTTCGCCAAATTTCCCTGAAAGGCGCATCCAGAAACAAGACAAGGCCAGTCTGCCGCATTATTCTTCTGTTGATATCACGCATTGCCACACCGCCTCCTGTGGAGACAATGCAATCTTCATCTTTCAGAGTTCGGAGAAATTGTGTTTCCAGCTCCCTGAAATAAGCTTCTCCGCGGCTCTCGAATATAGCTGCTACGGTCATCCCCATCTGTCTTGCAATTTCCTTATCCATATCATAGTAAGGCATTTTCAGCAGAAAACTGAGTCGCCTGCCGACAGCACTTTTTCCACATCCCATAAATCCGACCAAATAAATTCTTTTCATCCAACCACCCGATACTACCCAAATCATTCAGGTATTTTATTTTTCTCGATTTCTGCCAGTAGTTGTATAGTAGCATGCCGGTGCATATTTTCCAATCCATCATATATTTTATAATGTTGCGCATAGAGCGCGGCAGCATGCGACATGACAATCAAAGCTGAAAGGAAAAAAATGATTGATACAGGGTAAGCAGCGGCTTTTTCGGATTTAAGGACCTGTAATGGCATATTCGGAGCTCTCCTCTTTTCCATTTGAACGCACGGCAGATATCTTCAGTGTTTCTTCCTCGATACTGAACGTGCATCCGCTTATGCCAGTCAGCATTATTTCATGTCCCTGATTGAATTTTTGTTTACGGAGTATAGACCCGTAAACTTCGATATCATATTCGACACCGGCTTGAATTACACGAAAGCCTGTTCCGCCATTGATGACTTCTATGGAATCGATTCCTGTCAAATAATTCTGCATTTCAGTTGTAAACAGCCGCCACTCCATTTCGCCGGCATCCAGATCTTTCATATATTCTGTTGTGTACAAATAGAACAGGACGATAAGAGGCAGGATTGCCGCTGTCAGAACCAAATCAATCAATGCATCGAAATAGATGAACCCTGCCTCTGAACGAAGTTTCCATTTTTTTATTCCAGGCATATGGTCTCCTGCATTGACCGGTAATTTTTATACCGGACACATAACTCGCTGTGATAGTCCCAGGAAAAGATGACGCCATTAACGGTTCGCACTCCCTGTATTTCACCATAAGCCTTTATGATTTTCGCCGCTTCATGGAGAGTCTCAAAAGCTGTAGCGCGCAGTTGCTTATCATCAAGTGTCTGCTGCATTTTTTGCATAGTCGGCAAAAGGGTTCCGAACAGCATAAAGATGATCAGCAGGCTAAGCATCGTTTCCGCCCATGACAGGCCCTTTTCATCCAGAGAAAACCACCCTTCCTTTACCAAGATGGACTACGATCGTTCTTTCACCTGTGCTCGTCAAAAACCTTAAAGTGCCGGAAGCGATCACCGATCCGTTTGACCAGTAACCGATCGAACTCAAATTGCTTGTCTTCTGCAAAATGACGGAATCAGGAAACTCACGTGATGAAATGGGGCTGAATTGATTTTGCACCAAATCGTATCGCCCGACTTCCCTGAACATGACGGAAACAGATAATCCAGAACGATAAGCTTCCGTTTGGGCAAAATAGATATCGTTTTTAAGGAGTTGAAAAAATCGCTCTTCTTCTTTTTGGACCGCAATCTGGTTATACGCCGGCAAACCGATGCCGATGGTTGCCATCAGGAGTGCCAAGACGATCACCACTTCCAGCAGCGAGAATCCCTTATTCGTTACACAGCCGGTTTGGACGATGACACTACACCATCTGTTGAAATGTTTACAATGTCTCCATTCGGACAATCGGTTTCATCAGCTTTCAGATAGCCTTCTGTCACGAGGTCAGCGATAGTCGGCACTTTCTTTTCATCCATCCTGAAAGACTCCACTTGCCCTTGGACCATCTGGACAAATGCTTTACACCCTTTTTCATCCACTGCTGTCGTCTGTTTTGAGACATTCGGAATTGCGATAGCTATTAAAACCGTGATGATCAACATGACAATCAGCATTTCAATCAGCGTAAAGCCTTTTTGATTTTTCAATTTCGTCATATATTTCTCCTCCTTAAATTGTGTGGACTAAATTATACATCGGCAGTAAAATCGCCAGATAAGCGGCGACAATACATGCGGCTATGATGATAAAGAATGTCGGCTGGATGATCCGCAGCCATTTTTGGGTGTGCTGCTCAATTTGTTCCATCTGGACGTCGCTGTACAGGATCAGCTCTTTACCGAGAAAACCCGTGAGCTCGCCGTGCTTCAAAAATGCCGGCATGTCGGTTGACAGAATAGCCATCCGCTCAACAGCTGTCGATAACGGCTGCCCTTGAATGATTTCTGATTTAATATTCCCCGCGATAAAACGGACGATCCCATGATGGTTCTGTTCAGTCAAAACCTTCACTGACTCCTGCAGTGAAATTCCACTGTGGACCAATGTACCGAGTTCCCTGGCAATCAAATGTGACCAATAGAGCCGGATATATTGTTTTACGACAGGTATGCGCAGCAGCCAATTGATCTGGACGCGGACCTTCCGGGCTTTTAAAATCTTCCAAAAAACAAATGCGCTAATCAGGCTGACAGCTATGCCCGTTATAAAAAAATCCGGCAGTTTGAGTAAATAGCCCGGGACGCCGCTGTTCCCCTCTCCGCTTTGTAAAGAAGCCATCAACTCGGTCAGGTTCGGCACATAATTCAATCTGAAAAACAGGAACAGCAACGAAGTGAAGCCAAGCAGGGACACCGGATAAACCAATATATTCCTTAATTTTGTCCGGACCTGTTCAGTTCTTCCGTAACTCTTAGCGATACTCTGCAATGATTCGGACAACCTCCCATGATGTTCGGCTATCTCTACCGGAAACAGCACACTGTCCTTAAAACCAAGGAATTTCAACAACTCCGCTGCATTGCCTCCACTTTTTAATATCGAATCCAATCCTGCTTCCGCAGCTTCGAGCGTCCTGCAGTGGATCGGTAAAAGAAGTTTCAATGCAGTGGGCAATAAATAGCCTTCCGTTAACAGCACGGACAACCTTTCAAGAAATCGGCTGCGGTCACGCAGATGGATCTTCCGGGATTCTTTCCTGACGTTCAAATGCACCAATCGCCACCCCTTCCCGTATTTGGCCCACGAAGGAAAGACGCTCAGGCAGAAGGTATGTTTTATTGTCCTTCGCAGCTTCCAGCGCTTCTTCCAGACGGTTGCCGTGCAGGATTTCGTATAGTGCGCGGTAGGATGGCCGATCATCACCCATTTCAGCGAAAACCGGCATGATGCGTTGAGCGGAAACCGCTATCAGGGTCTGTGACATATCTTCATATGAAATACCAAGGTCTCGCAGACGGTGAAGACAGCCAACAGAATGCCTCGCATGGATTGTCGAAAATACAAGATGGCCTGTCAACGCTGCACGCACAGCAATATGGGCTGTTTCGGCATCACGGATTTCACCGATCATGATAATATCGGGATCATGTCTTAAAATGGCTCTTAAGCCGGCTGCATAATCCAGACCCGCTTTTTCATTGACTTGAATCTGGAGGATTGCCTGATTTTTCCGCTCTACTGGATCTTCAAGGGTTATGATATTGCGGTTCAGTTTATCAGCACAATGTTTCAACAGCGAATAGAGGGTTGTCGATTTACCGCAGCCTGTCGGTCCAGTAAGCAAAATCAATCCTTGGCCTGATTCGGATAATTTTTCAAGCAGTCTGGCAGAATCCCGAAAAGCCGCCAGTTCATGGATGGGCTTGGCTGCTTCGTCCGGCATTATGCGGATTACGATGCTTTCTTTCGTCAAGACAGAAGGCAAAGTCGATATGCGAAAATAAAAGGATTTGTTTTCAATGGGAAGATGGAAGGAGCCAGTTTGAGGTTTTCTTTTTTCACTCATGTCTAAAAGGGATAGATATTTGAAATAGGCAATCATCCGATCGCCAAAATCAAAGGGGATTTGTGTTACTTGCCGCAATCCTTCGAATGAGCGGAAAGAAACATTATAGCAAGAAGGTGCGGGTTGGATATGGATATCAGTCGTGTCACAGTCAGCTGCTTTTTGCAGCAGCTCGGTGCATTTCCGTTCGATGATTTCCTGCATGATTCCCTCCTGTACGGTTTTGAACAGCGCCGCCACACTGTTCCCCCATAGTATAACCACGACTATTTCCAAGCGCTATAGTTTATGCCATAATAATTTTTTACCCCCCGCTTTTCGGGGCAAAAATGATTTTTGACACATGATCCGCTTCCGGTCGCTTCCGGTCGCTTCCTGCCTATATATTTTTTATTGCCATATTACACCGGTTTGTCACAAAGAAAGGGGAACTCGCGGTTTACACAACGACTCGCTTTCCTATATAATAAATATGAGATTATTGTGTTGTGGCAAAGGAGGGATTACCCATGGATAACATGTTTAAATTAATGGGATGGTGGACTGGGATTTTCGCAGTTCTGTTTTATGTAGGCGATATGGTGGAAGTTTCTTTATTGATGGTTGCCAACACCGGATTTTTTGTACTTCTAGGATTTTTAAATATTTCTGAGCGTATGTATATGTATATCTTCGCGGCTTACCTAACAGTATTCTTCGTCGGCTTCACATACTACTCAACTTTCATCCATATTCCGGGTGGATGACATTAATCAAAATATTAACCAAAAAAAGCGGCCAGCATTGGCCGCTTTTTTAATTTGATTGCAGAACTCGAAATTTTACAGGAACGGATTGCTTCCGGCTTCTTCAGCCGGAGTCGTATCAGGGCCATGTCCCGGAAACAGGACCGTATCCGGCGCCAGTGTCAATAAGGAGGTGCGGATCGAATGGAGAAGTTTTGTTTCAGAGCCATCGATCAGGTCAGTCCTTCCTATGCTCCCCCGGAATAATGTATCACCGACAATAGCGAATCTTTCTTCCGGAAATGAAAAACTGACACTTCCAGGGGAATGCCCCGGTGTATGTAATAAATCCATCCTGAAAGATCCCAGCACAAGTTCGGTTTCCTCATTGATCAAAACATCCGCATCCTTTACCCGGTAATCCGGCAATGCAGCATATTTTCCAGAGCCATTCAGATTAGGTCGGCCAAGCCACTCCCTTTCGAGTTGATGCAGATAGACAGGCACTCCATAGGAATCCCGCAGTGCATCGACAGCTCCAATGTGATCGAAGTGTGCGTGTGTCAGTAAGATTGCCAAAGGCTTAAGATCGCGTTTTTTCAAAAGGGCTATGACTCGTTTTTCTTCCTCGCCCGGATCAAATATAAGACATTCCTTTTCCTCATTTGAAACGATGTAACAATTCGTCTGAACTGGGCCTAATTCCAATTGTTCAATTTTCAGCATTATTTTCACCTCTGCTTCAATTATATCACGGACCCTTTTCAAGTGACTGTTCAATAGATTGCCACTTTTCACGCTCGACAAAACAAGATAAATTCTTTACAATAGTATAGAACACGACGGCACTGGCTGTTAATGTTGAAGGGAGTGTCATATATATGGAATCAGGTTGGATATTAATACTCATTTTTGGCCTCATTGCAGTTTTAGCCGCAATAGGCACTGTACAGACATTGAAAAACAAAGAAGTATTAGGATTTTTATTTAATTTCGGAACTTTTGCCATTTTTGGAGCCTTTGCAGTAGCTACAGCAATCACACAAGGCTTTCCACCATCATTGAATTAATATGAAAAAGCTGTTGTTGCATCCTATGCAACAACAGCTTTTTTATTTCCTTTAATCATTTAAAAAAACGGACCTTCAAAAGGTCCGTTTTTTTATTGTGTTGCTGCGGGAGCTTCATCAGTCAAAAGCTCGCCGGTTTCTTCGTCATAAAACCTCAATAGGTCACCGTTGATGATGGCTTCCGAATAGTTCAACTGTTGCATAGCACGATCGATGAACGGCTCACAACCTGCCGGATCGTCTATTTCACCTGTTTCCAGATCATAGCATGAGCCTCCGGCATAAACATTTTCCCCGGTAATGAATCGTCCGTCACGGAACACTGTGAACTCTTCACGTTCTTCCGAAAACAGATCATCACCGAACTGGATATCCTCATCCCCTTCGATCCCCATCAAATTCAAGATCGTCGGACGCATATCGATCTGGCCGCCAATCTCTTCATTGACATGGCCTTCACCGTATCCTGGAATGTGCACGAAGAAAGGCACTTTCTGAAGTTGAGCTGTATCATAAGGTGTTATTTCTTTCCCTAGGAACTGGGACATGGCAGCATTATGGTTCTCGGAAATTCCGTAATGATCACCATACATGACAATAATGGAATTTTCATAGAGACCTTTAGCTTTCAATTCTTCGAATAATTCCTTGACAGCTTCATCCAAGTATCTTGCCGTTTGGAAATAACGGTTCAAAGTCCCTGAATTGGAATCGAACTCGGAAATGAATTTATCTTCCTCATCCAAATAGAACGGATGATGATTCGTCAATGTCAAAAGACGACTGTAGAACGGCTGCTGCATCTCAGTCATGTGTTCAACAGACTGCTGCATGAATGGAACATCCTTCATGCCCCAGTTGACCGCCTGGCCTTCTTCGATTGTAAAGCTTTCTATATCCTGGAATTCGTCAATTTCAAGCGCCTGATACATAATATCGCGGTTCCAGAAACTTTTCGTATTGGCATGTTGTACATTCGTGAAATACCCATTCTCTCCAAGCTTTTCAGCCATCGAGTTATAGGTGTTACCACTGTGAGTGAAGAAAACAGCACTTCCTCCACGAGGATAAAGTGAATTTTCAAGAATGAATTCCGAGTCGGACGTTTTCCCAAGTCCTGTTTGATGATAGAAATTCGGGAAGTAGATAGTATCCTTGTCTTTCGTCAATTCATTCATGAATGGTGTGATCGTCTGTCCATTCATCTCATTATTCAAGACGAACGTCTGAAGCGATTCAAGGGTTACCACGATCAAATTGCGATCCTTGGCAATGCCGTGCATTTCATCAGATGGTTCAGCCTGTGTTGAACTTACGTAATTGGTGACTTCAACCAATTCAGAACCGTTTGCCAACGCACGTTGAGCCTGTGACTTCGATTGGATGTAAACATCATACAAGTGGTAATTATACATCCCGATATTCTTCACCAGCATTTCCCGGTCAAAACTCCGCGTCAGCAATTGCGGACGTTCTGCTTCAGCCAACCCCAAATTGAAGAACATTAGAGCGGCTGACAGGATGAAATACGCTTTCCTTTGAACAGAAGATGCTTTTTCTGTGATCTTCATTGTCGGCAGGAACTTGATTGCCAGCAGCACAATCAGGAAATCAGAGAAATAAAAGATATCTGTCCAAAAAATGCTGGCTGCTGCACTGGACTTCAAATCACCGAAGTTCTGGGTTTGAAAAAGCAGCGGCAATGTGATGAAATCACTGAAAAAGCGGTAAAATGCGACGTTACCGTACAAGATGGCCGATGTCACTAATGTCATGATGAGTAAATATCGGTTTTTTGCCTTTTCACTTTTAAAGAACAAGGCTAATCCGTATAGTAATAAAAGCATGCTCAACGGATTAATGAACAAGATGAATTCCTGCAATGCATTATCAATCGTGATTGAAAATGCTGTTTTGTAAACAATGTAGGTTTTTAACCAGGTTGCGATGATTGCGATTGCAAGAATTGAATGTTTAGGCCATTCTCTTTTTAACATCCCAAAACATCCTCCTCTTTTCGATACATTTTGTCATTCATATCAATTCCATTTCTTTTTGAAATTACAGCTTAATTGTTAATCCAATGTTTACTGAAATATTACATAACCACAACATAATATTTACCCTCTTAATAGACGGATGAAACGCTGGAAAGTTTCAAAAAAACGGAAATTCTTTTAGATTTTCTTCTGTTCACTGCGCAAAATCAATAATGTGGAGGAAAATTCCTTTGCTGTTATGAACTGCAATCGATACAGTTCCCTGATTTCTTCTTCCATCAAATGCAGGTCAGCTTTTTTATCTGCTGTGTATATAATCGTGCCATACCTTTTCAGCAGCTGCATCACATCGTATAAGTTATTCATCCATTCACCTGCCCGGCATCCTTGCAGCCATATTCGGTGCAGATGCGCTGAACTGGAATGTCATGCCCTTCGACAGGTACATACTCTTTGATTTGGGCTGCAAATGCAAGGGATATGGTAAATCCTCTATAATTCGTCAGATAGCGGTCATAATAACCTCCGCCAAATCCGATGCGGTAGCCGTCTCGCGAAAAAACTACACCAGGCACAATCAGCAAATCTATTTGATCAGGCTTCACAGGTTCCGTTTGATCAATAATGGGTTCCTGAAGCTTCATATATACTGTTTCCAATTGGTCGAAAGAATCAATATTCCTGAAGTCCATGCTGCGCGAAAGCGGTTCGCATTTCGGCACCACGGTCTTTTTACCGGCTTTCCAGCATTCTTCGATCAGCCTGTGGGTATCGACTTCCGGAAAAGCTGATATTGTGAGGCCGATTACTTCAGCCTGCTGAAATGCTTCTTCTTTTAATAGAAACTGGATGATTGCTTCAGACTTTACCCGATGGTTTTCCGGATCCATTGCCTTCAGTTCATTGATCATTTCTTTACGCTGGCTCGTTTTTCCCATATCAGACACCCCTTTAAAAGAAAAAAGCCAAAACCCAGAGGTTTTGGCGGTCCATTCATTACTTAGTTTCACGGTGTAAAGTCATTTTTCGTTCACGTGAGCAATATTTTTTCATTTCAAGACGCTCAGGGTTGTTGCGCTTATTTTTAACAGTGCTGTAGTTACGTTCGCTACATTCTGTACAAGCTAAAGTGATGTTAACACGCATCGGTTTCCCTCCTAATTCTTTCAAAGATCATTTTTAAATAAGCAAGATCTATACGACTTAATTATTATAGCATATATCACCATAAAGTCTACTGATAATATTCATAAAATATAAGATGGCAAATTGCGAAATTCCAGTCGAAAAAAAGCCGGCGGAATAGTGACCGCCGGACCGTCCTTATTTATTCAGATCGTAATGCCTGCCGCGCACCAAGTAAAATAATTGTTCGGCAATATTGGTGGCATGGTCTGCAGACCGTTCCATATAGCGGCCTATGAACGCCAACTGGGTGATCTGGCTGATTTTCTCCGGATCCTCGCTTCCAGCAAGCATTAATTGTGTCAACACCTGCCCATACAGGTCATCCACCTGGTCATCGAGTTCCGCTATTTCTTTGGCTTTCGCTACGTCTTCTTCCACAAAAGCATCTATGACCTGCATCAGCATGGTCGTTGCGAGCTTATGCATTTTTTCGATTTGTACAATCGGAGCCAGATGCTCTTCTTTGCCCAGACGAATCGTTTCTTTAGCGATATTCACCGCGTAGTCCCCTACCCGCTCCATATCCGTTGCCACTTTAATGATGACAATCAATCTGCGCAGATCGGTTGCAACGGGAGATTGTTTAGCGATCAACAGGATCACGCGGTCATTGATTTCTTCCTCCAGCCTATTGATCTGGACATCATCTTCAATAACTTCCAGTGCAGCATCAATATCATGATTAAGCAATGCACTGACCGATTTTCCAAGCGCATCAACTGCCATCGTACTTAACTGGATCAATTGGTCTTGGGATGAATGCAATTCTGTATCGAATTTTTCACGTACTGACAAAATGGAACGCTCCCTTTCTTAGCCGAACCTGCCGGAAATATAATCTTCTGTGCGTTTATCTGAAGGATTTGAAAAAATTGTATCCGTTTTATCATATTCGATTACTTCACCGTTCAGGAAAAACGCTGTCTTATCCGAAATACGCGCAGCTTGCTGCATATTATGCGTCACAATGATGATGCTGTAATCTTTTTTCAGTTCCTGGACAAGTTCTTCAATTTTGAGCGTCGAAATCGGGTCAAGAGCTGAAGTCGGCTCATCCATTAAAATAACATCCGGTTCAATGGCCAGCGCGCGAGCTATACAAATTCTCTGCTGCTGCCCTCCTGAAACGCTGTATGCATTTTCATGCAGGCGGTCCTTCACTTCATCCCAAATAGCTGCGCCTCGAAGGCTTTTTTCCACGATTTCATCCAGAATTTTTTTGTTTTTAATGCCATGGATACGTGGTCCGTAAGCGATATTATCATAAATGGATTTTGGAAATGGATTCGGTTTCTGGAAAACCATGCCGACACGCGTCCGTAGTTCTTCCACTCCGTAATCCTTGTCAAAAATGTTGCGACCCCGGTAAAGGATCTGCCCTGAAGTCTTAACTGATGGGACAAGCTCCACCATCCGGTTCAAAGTTTTCAGATACGTGGATTTACCGCATCCTGAGGGCCCGATGATTGCAGTGACTTCATTTTGCTTAATATCCAGATCAATATTTTTCAGTGCATGATTATCGCCATACCATAGATTCAATTGTTGCGTATCATAAACAATTTTTGATGCGGAACTGGTTGAATCGTCCTTTACAAGTTCAGCTGTTTTACCGTTGTTGTAGATAGTATTTGTCGTTGACATAGTAGAACCCCTTCCACTCTAGTAGCGTTTCTCGAATTTATTGCGGATGATGACTGCCACTGAATTCATTAACAGCAGGACAACCATCAGAACGATAATGCCTGCAGCTGCGACTTGCTGGAATTCCAGCTGCGGTCGGCTTGACCAATCATAGATTTGCATAGGCAATGCCGTAAATGTATCCATCACTCCCTTAGGAAGAAATTGGATGATCACCGGTATCCCGACTACGATCAATGGTGCGGTTTCACCAATAGCCCGTGATAAGGCCAGGATGCTGCCTGTCAAAATCCCTGGAATTGCTGCAGGCAGGATGATTTTAACGATAGTCTGCCATTTTGTAGCACCCATCCCATAGGAAGCATCGCGCAATTCACCCGGAACGGAACGGATCGCTTCCTGCGAAGCAACGATGATGACCGGAAGAATCAGAAGGCTCATTGTGAAGCCTGCTGCCAGTACGCTGTTGCCGAGTGCCAGCGCGCGGACAAAAATCGTAAGTCCGAGCAAACCGAATACGACAGACGGCACACCCGCCAGATTTGAAATGTTCATCTGGATAAATGTGGTGATACGATTCTTGCCGGCGTATTCTTCAAGATAAATCGCCGATCCCACACCCAGGATGATGGACGTCGGTGCAACCACCAGCATCAGCCAGATCGAACCGACCAATGCGGCTTTGATGCCCGCCTGTTCGGGAAATCTGGAAGCGTAATTGACCAGAAAATCAAACGACAGGTGATTGACCCCTTGGGACACAATCTGGTAAAGCAAAATGACCAGGGCCAATAAAGCAGACAGCGTTGCAAGGAGAAATATCGATTTGAATAATTTATTGACGAGATTTCTTCCATTCATCCGTCTCACGACGTTGTCGTGTTCTATATATCTCATCTCAATACTCCTCTCTGAAACGCTTGGAAACGTAGTTGGCAATAATGTTCATTACCATCGTGAAAATGAACAGGGTGAATCCGACAGCGTAAATTGAATAATAGATGGTTGTGCCGTAACCAGCATCGCCTTTTGATACCTGGACGATATATGCAGTCATTGTCTGAATGGATCCGGTAAAGTCACCATCGAATTGTGGTGTAGATCCGGCGGCGAGGGAAACGATCATCGTTTCTCCGATTGCGCGCGATACTGCCAGCACAACGGAAGCGATGATGCCTGAAATTGCGGCCGGAACTGTGATTTTCATGGCCACTTCGAATTTGGTCGAGCCCATCGCAAGTGCTCCTTCACGGATGCTTTTCGGCACGGACGACATGGCGTCTTCCGACAGCGATGCAATCATCGGAATGATCATGATCCCGACGACAATTCCTGGTGAGATGGCGTTGAAAATCTTTATTTCCGGAAAAAAGCTTTGAAGCAGCGGCGTGACAAAAGTCAGAGCGAAGAACCCGTAAACAATTGTCGGAATGCCGGCCAATACTTCCAGCACCGGCTTTATCACTCTCCGCACATTGTCAGTTGCATATTCACTCAAGTAAATAGCGGCTGCAATACCGATCGGCACTGCGACGATGACAGCTATCAAAGTGACCTTCAAAGTGCCGACAATCAGTGGCAACACGCCGAATTGTGCAGACTTGTTTGAAAAAGGCAGCCATGTGGTGCCGAATATAAATTCACTGATGCTTACTCTTGTAAAAAATGTGACTGTTTCCACGATTAACGTCAACATGATCCCTATGGTTGTCAATACGGATACCGATGCAATCAGGAACAATAGAATCGGTATGAGTTTTTCCACGAATTTCTTATTTTTCTTGCCTTTCGACTGCGCGATCATTTCCTGCACAGATTGCCCCATGACGAAACCCCTTTCACACCCAAAAGGTGAGCAAAGGCTGCTCACCTGAATTCTGGACTATCTTCAAATTATTTTAATGCTTCAAGATCTGCCAAACCTTTTTCATACTCTTCTTTAGGCAGTGCCACGTAACCGACTGCTTCCGCCATTTCACCGGCATTTTCAATTGTATATTGCATGAAATCGTATGCTGCTTCGTTGTCACTCATTGAAGAGTTTTTAGCATAAGTGAACAATGGACGTGATAACGGTGAGTATTCACCTGACGCAATCGTTTCATCATTCGGCTCTATTCCGTCGATTGACACTACTTTCAAAGTTTCCTGGTTCGCTACGTAGTATGCGTAACCGAAGAATCCGATGGCATTCGGATCAGCCTGGATGCCCTGGACCAATGTGTTGTCATCTTCGGAAAGCGTCGCTGCGCTGACGATGTCTTCGTCTTCAAGGATTACTTCATTGAAGTAATCGAATGTTCCTGAAGCCGTACCCGGTGCGTAGAAGACCACTTCTTCGTCCGGCCATTCCGAATTGATGTCAGACCATTTTTTCGTAGTGCCGTCTTCAACCCACAGTTTTTTCAGGTCTTCAACTGTCAGGTCTTCGACCCAGTCGTTTTCCTGGCTTACGACAACCGAAAGGCCGTCATACGCTAACAGCAGTTCTGTGTAATCGATGCCCGCTTCTTCAAGGGCTGCTGCTTCTTCTTCTTTTATAGGACGGGATGCATTGGAGAAGTCCGTTTCACCTTGTATGAATTTTTCAAAGCCGCCGCCTGTTCCGGATACACCGACTGTTACCTGAACGCCTGGTTGTACTCCAGCGTATTCTTCAACGATGCCCTCCATGATCGGTGCTACTGTAGATGATCCATCACCAATAACTGAACCTTCAACTTCTCCGGCTGTTGCTGAGCCGTTCTCTTGTGATTGGCTTCCTTCCTCAGTGCCGCCTCCACATGCTGCCAGCAACATTGTCGAACCTAAGATTGTTGAAGCCATTTTGAATTTCCAGTTTTTCATCAGTTACGCCCCCAAATAGTTTGTTTTGTTTACAGTCTTAACTATAACGACCGATTGTTGAGGACATATAAAGCCATTGTTAAGATATTGTAAATGTGAAGCAATTTAAATCAAAGATAAAAAAAACCCGCTCTGCCTATTTGGCAGAGCGGGCTTCAAACCTTATTCTTCTTCAGCATCTATCGGTTCTTCTTCGCCTTCTTCAATCACTTCATTTGAATATGGAGCTTTGATGACTGAAGGCGACTCTTCAGATTTGGTTTCGCGAAGTTCGAAGTATTTATCAAGCGCTTCACGCACAATCAGATTGCTTGTCGGCGGAACAATACTTGTATTTGTCGTTATATAAGGAATCATCACCGCGTAAGCAACTTCGGGATTTTCATATGGTGCAAAACCGACATGAGTCGTCGTTATTGAATCTTTCGTATAGTAAGGGCTTGTTTTGTCATCATAGAATTGAACTTCTGCTGTACCGGTTTTCCCGGCCGCAGTATAGTCTGTATCCTTGAAATAGGATCTGGCTGATCCTTGGTTTCCAATATAGACATTTCGCATGCCCTTTTTCAAATGATCGATCTCCGCCTGTGTATTACTGATGCGATTCAGTATTTTCGGCTCGATCACTGTTTCTACCGGACCAAGGTTCTTTCCGTCTGTCGATGCGCCTCGTATCTCTTTGACAAGATGCGGCTCCATTCGGTATCCATCATTCGCAATTGTCGAAATATATTGCGCCAATTGCATCGGTGTATAGGTATCATACTGGCCGATAGCAAAATCGAGTATTTTACTTCCATCACTGGAACCGCCATCATAACCTGTTCCTTCAAAAGGAAGGTCAATGCCTGTTTTGATGCCAAGACCAAACTGTGCGAATGAATTTCTCATAGTATCGAAAGAACTGGCTGAAATATCAATCGGCTCTTTATAAGCATAAGTCTCGTTCGCTATTTCCAATGCTATTTTAAACATATAAACGTTGGATGAACGTTCGATTGCTGTAAGATCTGACATCGGTATTCTATTGAATAATGTTTTATTGAAAATGGACCTTTTAAGTGGTGTGTCCTTAATCTGTAAAGGTTCATCAACCAGATACTCGTTCATTTCCACTGCATCTTGCGCATAACCTGTCAAAAGTGTTGCGCCTTTCACCGAGGAACCTGAAGCATAGGCAGCGGTGACTGCAGCATACGAATGATCCTGAATCACCATCTTACCGTTTTCATCCCGGTCAATCCGCTTGCCGACCATGGAAAGGATTTCGCCCGTACGAGGATCCATCATGACCAGATAAGCATCTTTGACGAGCTGGGAATTTGGACCTGCCTTTAATTGACGTAAATGTTTTTCTACTATATCTTCTACGGAAGACTGCAATTCGCTGTCTATCGTCAGCATCAAGTCTTTGCCTGGTTTTCCTTCATCTACCGGAATCGTATCAATAACCCGGCCTCTGCCATCAGTAATATTTTTGACGACCGATTTCTGTCCCTGCAGAACATGTTCATATTCCTGTTCGAGAAAACTTGTACCGACACGGTCATTGCGTGAATAATCGCGGGCCAGATAATACTCGAGTCTGCTTGAAGGAATCCCTTGTTCAGGCGTTGTGGTGCTGCCGAGAATCGTCAAATCGCTGGTTTTTACCCGTTTCCAGTCAGTAATCGTATTGACGCCTTTTAATTTCGGGTCAGTCAGTCTTTCAGATACACGGGCAAACTCTTCCGGTGTCACGCCTTCATTTTTAATGATTTGGGGAGATAGAGCGTAACCCGAAGTCATCTCACGGAAAATAGCAAGCGTTTCAATATCTTCGGCTGTAAGGCTGGCCAGCTCTTCTTCTGTAATCTTTTCCCGGATTAAATCATCCAGCTTGCGCTGCTTTTCTTTTTCAGTGATTTCTTCATTCTGGATGGCTTGTCGTTCTTCATCCGTCACTTTATCCGTTGCTTCCTCAGTATTCAGCATTATATAAAAATCCTGTTTATCCCGTTCGGTAACACGTTTATCATCTTTTTCAATCAGTTTCGCCAATTCTCTAGCGGTATCCAGCATTTCAGAGCGCTTTGTCGTCTGCATTGCCGTATATGTAATGGCGCTGACCGGATCGTTGTCAACAAGGACGCGGCCTTCGCTGTCGAATATGCGGCCTCTTGGCACACTGGTGTTGACAGGCACTTCTTCCGTTCTTGCAAGTGCACGCGCATAATCCTCGCCTTTAACGATTTGCAGATAACCAAGTCTTAGGATCAGCATTGAGAACAGCAGAAAAATGGAGAAGAAAAGGACATTCATGCGAAAGACGGTATGGGATTTCAGCTTCGACTTCGCCTGGCTTACTCTCCTTTTATTGGGTTGGGTCATTTAGTAAAGGTCTCCTTCCGGTGAAATATCCAAAAGCTAGTATATCATCGAACAATAAAAAACACACACTTTTTCAGACGAAAAAGTGTGTGTCAGGTTTCATTTATCGGATATTATTTTGCAGCTTCGTAGCGTTTTGATACTTCGTCCCAGTTTACTACATTCCAGAAAGCAGCCAGATAGTCAGGGCGTTTGTTCTGGTATTTCAAGTAGTAAGCATGTTCCCAGACATCAACTCCAAGAATCGGCGTTTTGCCGTCCATCAATGGAGAATCCTGGTTAGCAGTTGAAGTTACTTCCAACTCTCCGTTAGATACAGTCAGCCAAGCCCAGCCTGAACCGAAGCGAGTTTTTCCTGCATTTTCGAATTTCGTTTTGAATTCGTCAAAGCTTCCGAACTTGCTGTCGATTGCTTCCGCAAGTGCACCTGATGGAGCGCCAGTGCCATTTGGAGTCAACAATTGCCAGAATAATGAATGGTTTGCGTGTCCTCCGCCGTTGTTGCGTACAGCTGTACGGATATCTTCAGGAACAGCGTTCAAATCAGAAATCAATTCTTCTACAGATTTTGAAGAAAGATCGTCGTGGCCTTCCAGGGCAGCGTTTACATTAGTTACATAAGTATTATGGTGTTTCGTGTGGTGAATATTCATCGTCTCTTTGTCGATGTGTGGTTCCAGTGCGTCATACGCGTAAGGTAGTTCCGGTAATTCATAAGCCATGATTAAATTCCTCCTTGAGTCTATTGTTCTACTTTCCTAGCGTATCAAAGTTTACAAGTTGATACAATTAAAATGCATGAACATCCAATTTAATCAGACCTTTGACTGAATCAGACCAATATAAAGAACAGTATCACCATCACCAGCTGAATGATGCCTTTTGTAAATACAGAAGTAATAAAACCGACGACAGAGCCTATACCGGATCTGAATGCCTGTTTGAAATTAGACCGGTTAAAGATGAGTTCCACACCGATCGCACCCAAAAATGGGCCGATGATGATCCCGATAATCGGGATTACAAATGGACCGACAATCAGGCCGAGCATGCTCCCCCAGAATCCCGCTCTCGATCCGCCAAACCGTTTTACCGTATAGGCATTTGATAAGGCGTCTGCGCTGAAAAGCAACCCGACGAACAGTAACTGGATAAGCCAGAACCACCATGGCAGATCAGCAAAATCAAAGAACAAGCCATACATGATGAATCCACCGAAGATAAAAAGAACTGCCGGTATGACGGGATACACGAGACCGATAAATCCGATGACAAAAAACAGCAGAACCACAATCCAGCCGATCACTTCCATTGCTTCCACAGCCATTCCCCCTTTAATAAAATTATTTGCGCCCTTAATTCTCTGACAGGCATAAACTGACTTCATTTTGATTCCTCAAACTTATTAAAACACTTCATTCAAATAATATAAAAAACTCCCTTCCATCGTGCCTTACATTTTTTAAAATGTAAAGAAAGATGAAAGGGAGCCGTTTTTTTAAGCCCGGTTGCCTAAGATGGCTTCAGCGATATTCACTGAATGGTCACCAATCCGCTCAAGGTTGCTGACGATATCCACGAACACGATGCCCGCCTGTGCCGAACATGCTCCTTCATTCAAGCGAAGGATATGTTTTTTACGGAATTTGCGTTCCATCTTATCGATGAGATCTTCCTGCTCCGCAACTTCACGCGCAAGTTCATGGCTTGTCGTATCAAGTGCATCCAAAGATTTCTGGACTGTAGCAATGGTCAAAGTAAACATTTCTCTTAAGTCTTCCATTGCATCTTCTGTGATATTCACACGATTATTAACCTGATAATCGATCAATTCGATGATATTCTCGAAATGATCTCCGATCCGTTCGATATCACGTACAGTTTCCATCAGCATGGTATGGCGTGTTGAATCAGCAGCCGAGATCGACTCTGCAGAAATCAATACAAGATAATCAGTGATTTTACTGTCGAGATTGTTTATTGCATCTTCCAGCTGATAGCCGGTTTCCGCATGTTTTGAACTTTTCGTTTTTAGATATTCATAAGTTTCCTGAAGCCCCTGCACAGAATATTGACCCATGCGAAGAATTTCCTCTTTAGCCTGCCCCAGCGCAATCGAAGGTGACTGTTCGATGAAATGAATATCGAGATGCTTCGGTTTGAACTCGATGGTCACTTCTTCCCCAGGAATCACTTTCGTTACCAGGTAAGCCCAAAGGCCGATCAACGGAAATTGGATTATCGTATTTGCAATGTTGAAAGTTCCGTGCGCAAAGGCTATCTCCATCTTCGGTTCCAATCCTAATGTACTGCCAAGCCAAGCCACATAGGCTGTGAATGGAACAAGCAGAATTAGGAAGATAACAGACCCTATCACGTTGAACAGTACATGGACAGCTGCTGCACGGCGTGCTGCAACGGACGTGCCAAGCGCCGCAAGAACAGCAGTAATGGTCGTTCCGATATTATCGCCGAATAATACAGGAAGGGCAGCTTTCAAATCGACAAGTCCTTCAGAATACAGTCCTTGCAGGATTGCCACAGTACCACTTGAACTTTGTACAATAAGCGTGAAAATTGTTCCTACTGCAACACCTAAAATAGGCATTTCACTCAGGTTAACCGTCATATCGATGAATGCAGGCAATTCGCGCAATGGTTTCATAGCCCCACTCATCGTTTCCATACCGAAGAACAAGCCCCCGAAACCGAAAATAACCTGTCCGATATTCTGTACTTTATTCTTCTTGAAGAAGAAGATCAGGAAAGCACCTACTGCCATAATCGGCAAAGAGTAGGCACCGACATCAAGTCCGATGATGAAGGCCGTAACAGTCGTACCGATGTTTGCCCCCATTATGACACCTATTGCCTGACGCAGGGTCATGAACCCGGCACTTACCAGCCCGACGACGATTACAGTCGTACCTGAACTGGACTGAATGAGAATGGTTACTATTATACCAACCAGAACCCCCATGAATGGATTCGTTGTAAAGCGATCCAATATATCCCGAAGTTTATCCCCTGCCGCTTTCTGCAAAGCATCTCCCATATATTTAATGGAGAAAAGGAATACACCAAGTCCACCAAAAAAGGTGAAGAGTATTTCTTGCCAGTTCATTTCCACGATTAACAATCACTCCTAGATTAGCGTATTGACACCTTGTCTATTATGAATAGTTCTATAGCGAATTGTAAATACCTTTAATAAAAATTTACATTCCCGTAACAAAGCAAAATTTTTTCTGATAAATATCATGGTAGGATAGGATTAAAGTGAGAAAGGAAGATGAATTTGAACATATATCAATTGCTGAAGGCCAGTTTGATGGAACCTAAAAAGCAGGCGGCCGTCAGGATATTGCCGATAGGCAAAATTATGCGTTTTATATTTCTGTTTATCCTGATGCTGACAATTGCGGCTTTCATCGAATTTATCACTGGCCTTAATAATGTTTCTGGAGATTTGGAAGGCTTGCTAGTTTATATAGAAGAAATTGAATGGCTGCTTTACCCTTTGGCATTTATTCTTTTATTTGTTTCCACAACCCTATACCATTTCATAAAGATCAGTTTATTCGCGTGGCTCGGTATGGTTATACTCAAAGCCCGCAAGCGCCGTGGAGAATATAGGCATCTGTGGCGGACAGCCGCACTCAGCGTCACAATTCCGACAATATTGTCTTTTGGCATCGGTTTTTTCACTGACAATGCATGGCTTCCGCTGCTGATTTCCCTGCTTACTTTAGTTTACCTATACATGGCAGTGAAGTATTACCCCAAAATGCCTCCACAGCGCAAATAAAGCCAGTAAAGCTCTTTCTTGTATTTTTCGAGCTGTGACTGCTAAAATAGCAATAGGCATCCCTTAGAACCGGAGAGGAAATAGCTTCCTCCATCAATCCGGCAGAAGAAATCCGGGATCGGCGCTTTAGCCGGAGCATCCCAAAAGGAGAGATAATTGATGAGTGAGATCATTCACCGTTCAAAAACACGCCCCGTTAAAGTTGGAGACATCACAATCGGCGGCAGCAACGAACTTTTCATCCAAAGTATGGCTACAACAAAAACACATGACGTGGAAGCGACAGTCGCTGAGATTCTGCGCCTCGAGGAAGCAGGCTGCCAGGTGGTCCGGGTAGCATGTCCGGACGAACGTGCAGCCTACGCTATAGGCGAAATCAAAAAGCGCATTAACATTCCTCTGGTTGTCGACATCCATTTTGACTATAAATTAGCGCTGATCGCCATCGAGCAAGGCGCTGATAAAATCCGGATCAACCCAGGCAATATCGGTCGACGCGAAAAAGTCGAAGCAGTTGTGAATGCGGCTAAAGCGAAAGGCATTCCGATCCGCATCGGAGTCAACGCAGGTTCTCTGGAAAGAAAAATTCTTGAGAAATACGGTTATCCGACTGCTGACGGAATGGTTGAAAGCGCGCTTCACCACATCAAGATCCTTGAGGACCTTGATTTCCATGACATCATCGTGTCACTAAAAGCATCAGATGTGAGCCTTGCTATTGAAGCATATGAAAAAGCTTCGCAGGCGTTCAATTACCCGCTCCACTTGGGCATCACTGAATCCGGCACCCTCTTCTCTGGTACTGTGAAGTCGGCTGCAGGCCTTGGGGCATTGCTTGCCAAAGGCATCGGCAACACGCTTCGTGTTTCATTGAGTGCTGATCCTGTTGAAGAAGTCAAAGTAGCCCGCGAAATGCTTAAAGTATTCGGCCTTTCTTCAAATGCTGCAACATTGATTTCATGTCCGACATGCGGACGCATCGAAATCGATTTGATCTCGATCGCCAATGAAGTCGAGGAATACATCTCCCATATTAAAGCTCCGCTTAAAGTGGCAGTTCTTGGCTGTGCTGTCAATGGACCAGGAGAAGCTCGCGAAGCGGATATCGGTATTGCCGGCGCACGCGGTGAAGGATTACTGTTCATGCACGGCAAAACTGTCCGCAAAGTACCGGAAGAGACTATGGTGGAAGAACTGAAGATTGAAATCGACAAGCTTGCACAGGAATATTTTGAAAAGCAAGCCGCAGAAAAAGCGGAAGCAGAAAAACAACAAGTTTAAGGTAGTGATGCAATGAGATACCGTTTTGGAATCGATATAGATGGGACAGTGACTTCACCGACTTCGCTGATCCCTCATATTAACAAGCAATTCAACAGTGAGTTGACCTTGGATGATATAAAAGAGTATGACCTTACATCCGCCCTTCCCCATTTGGAGCCTGGAGAATTCTATTCCTGGTTCCGGGAAGCGGAGTCAACCATATACGCTTCTTCCCCGGTGTCGGAAAACGCTAAAAATATTCTGAACCAGTGGAAAGAGCAGTATGAATTATTCTATATTTCTGCTCGTGGTGAGAATGTAATGGACATTACGTTCGAGTGGTTCAAAAAACATGCCATCGCCTATGATCACATAGAATTGATCGGCACCCACAAAAAGATTGCAGCAGCGAAACGCCATAATGTAGACCTCTTTTTCGAGGACAAACATGACAACGCTGTTGAAATCAGTGAAGAGCTCGATATTCCGGTTATTCTGTTCAACACCCCTTATAACCAGGATCCGATTCCCGACAAGGTTATTCGCGTTTATAACTGGCTCGAAGCGGAACAATGGGTGGATAACGAATTCGGCATCCAAAGCGCATTAACAACTCAAAATAAATAGAAAAAAGCCGATTGCTTCTCAGAGCAATCGGCTTTTTATATTTATCATTATTTACAAGCAGGGCATTTCCCGTAGATTTCGAATTTATGGTTATCGATTTCATAGGCTGGCAGCGCGGCACCGAGCATATCCATCGGACAAACCGGTATCTCTTTGATTTTGCCGCAGTCCATGCAAATGAAATGATGATGATGGGAATCACTTTCACAGTGCATGCGGAAATGCCGCTCCCCTGACAATTCCGTCTCTTCCAATATGCCAAGACTGACGAAAGTCGCCAGATTACGGTAGACCGTATCATAGCTCATGCTCGGATAATCCTTTTGCATGACATCCAGAAGGTCACGGGCAGTCAGGTAGCGGTCGTCATTCACGAACAACTCCAAAATCTGGTTGCGCTTTGAAGTTTCCTTGTAACCATTTTCCTTCAGAATATCCCACGCTTTGACAAGATTCATGCGATCGCCCCTCTCTTTACATTTACAGCAATTTTTTTATAAATCAGGACCAGCAATAATAATAAAATCGATGTAACGACAATTGTGCCACCTGGCGCCAGATCAAAATAGAACGCTGAGATCAGCCCGGCAATGACCGATGCCTCACCGAAGATGATGGACAGTGTAATTGTTTGCTTAAAGCTCTTTGACACACGCATAGCCGCAGCCACTGGAATTGTCATGAGTGATGACACCAAAAGGATTCCCACAATACGCATCGAACCCGCAATGACGAGCGCTGTGACAATCATGAACATGAAATGGATCCACTTTGCCGGCAACCCGGAAGCCTTGGCGTACTCATTGTCAAACGACAAAACGAACAGTTCCTTGAAAAATATCACGATAAACGTAAGAACCACTATTGCAATGGCGACGACAATCAGCAGGTCTTCCCTGCTGACAGCCGAAACCGATCCGAACAGGTAGCCGAAAAGGTCATTTGAAAATCCTTGTGCCAAGGAGATGAAAATTGCGCCGAAACCGATTCCTGCCGAAAGAATGATAGGAATGGCCAGTTCCTCATAATGCTTGTAGAGTGTCCGCAGACGTTCAATTAAAACGGAACCGCCGACGGAAGCGGCAATCCCGAGAAAGAGCGGATTCAATGCCGAGAAAACAACGACACTCTGACTTAAATAAAGGCTGCCGGCAATTCCAGCCAATGTAACGTGGCTTAAGGCATCCGCGATCAATGACAGCCGGCGCACGACGATGAAGACTCCCAGCAGCGGTGCAATGACCCCGATGATCAAACCGGCGCCAAAAGCATTCTGTAAAAATTCATAAGTAAAAATTGCATCAATCATGGTCAATGTGCGCCTCCCACATGATGGATCTTGCGGACAGAATGTCCATACCAGGAAGCCCGTTCCTCATCACTTAAAGTTTGGAATTGTTCTTTGAACCCGTGGAAATGGATAGTCTGATTCAGACAGGCAACATGGGAGATCCGGTCAGTCACCGTATCTACATCGTGCGTCACCATAACCAGCGTAATTTCTTTCTCCCGGTTCAGTGCAGCCAGCATATCGTAAAATGCCTGGACGTTCTGGTGGTCAATGCCGACAGTCGGCTCATCCAGAATGAGCATTTTAGGTTTTGCCACCAAAGCGCGGGCGATAAATACACGCTGTTGCTGGCCACCTGACAGTTCGCTGATGCTGCGGTGGAGAAATGCCTCCATCCCAACCGATTTCAATGCATCCAGTACATCTTCGTCAACCGTTTTCGGCAGACGCCGGAATAGACCGGCTTTTTTAGCAAGACCTCCTGCCACCACTTCTTCCACAGTAGCCGGAAATCCGGAATTGAATGAATTGGATTTTTGCGAAACATAACCGATCCATTCTCGATGTTTGAAGTTTTTAGAGTCTACCCCGAACAATTTGATGGATCCTTTTGTCGGTTTTATCAGCCCGAGCATGATTTTCAGCAAAGTGGATTTACCTGACCCGTTAGGACCAAGGATTGCTAGAAAATCCCCTTTCTCAACTTTCATCGAGATGTTCTCAAGCGCTTTCGTTTCTTCATATTCGAAGCTGATGTCTTTGATTTCAATCAATGGCGCTTCCATAATGCCGCCTCTTTTCTAATTAAGAATGATTACGATTTACATTTTAAAAGTATAAGACACAATTAGAACAATGTAAACCTAAACAGCTTAAAAGAAAAAACCCCTCTATTAAAGAGGAGCTTTCATTTCTTCTATTACGCCTGGTGAAAAGACACCCGCTTTGAACATTTCGATTTCAAATGCATATGGCGCTTTTTTATTCTTGGCATCAGCACCGACATACGGCGTTTCCAGGATTTTAGGAATATCCTTCAAATCACGGTGGTGAACGATGCCGTTCAGGGCTTCGAATCCGATTTCTCCAAAGCCGATATTTTCGTGGCGGTCTTTGGCTGCCCCTCTTACGTTTTTGCTGTCATTGATATGAAGCACTTGCAGTCGTTTAATTCCGACAGTGCGGTCGAACTGTTCAAGGACGCCGTTAAAATCTTCTTTGATATTATACCCGGCGTCATGCGTGTGGCACGTATCAAAGCAGACTGAAAGACGTTCATTATTAGTGACACCATTGATGATTGCTGCGATTTCTTCGAAATTGCGTCCGCATTCCGTCCCTTTGCCCGCCATCGTTTCCAGGGCAATGTTCACTGGATAATCCTGGCTCAGCACTTCGTTCAGGCCTTCGATAATTTTCGCAATTCCTGCTTCCGTTCCTGCACCAACATGTGCTCCGGGGTGAAGAACAATCTGTTTTGCACCAAGAGCCGCAGTCCGTTCAATTTCTTTTTGCAGAAATTCAACGCCGTGAGCGAAAGTTTCCGGCTTTTGGGTATTGGCGATATTGATGATATAAGGGGCATGCACGACAATATTGGATAGGCCGTTAGCTTCCATGTGTGCCTTGCCCGCTTCTATATTCAGTTCTTCAATCGGTTTGCGCCGCGAATTCTGTGGTGCTCCGGTATAGATCATGAAAGTTGACGCTCCGTAGGAAGCTGCTTCTTCACTTGCTGCAAGCAGCATTTTCTTGCCGCTCATCGATACATGAGATCCGAGTAACATAGATTCGACTCCTTATTTCTTGCGGTTTTTTCTGCGTTCCGCTTTTTTGATTTCGTCCATTTTCCACTTCATCTTTTTCTTGTACATCGGTTTGACCGATTTCGGTTTATGGACCATCGTTTTAGCTTTTGCATCCGCTTCGTTAGTTGTCCGGACACGTGTTTTTCTGCTGTGGCGCTCTTTCAGGTCCACAAACTCGCCTTTAACGATGTCTTTCTGCTGGAATGGAATGCCCATTTTTTCAACGCGTACAATTGCGTCATCTTCTTCAGGTTTGAATAATGTGATTGCCAAGCCTTTCATTCCTGCGCGGGCAGTACGGCCGACACGGTGAATGAAGAATTCGAGGTCTTCAGGCAATTCATAGTTGATGACATGGCTGACACCCTGGATGTCAATGCCCCGTGCCGCTAAGTCTGTGGCAACGATGTATTGATACTCAAGATCGCGGATCTGCCTCATCATTTTGACACGCTCGCGGGGAGCAAGGTCACCGTGTACACGTCCGACTTTGATGCCGTCTTTCGCCAATTGGTCTGCCACATAATCCGCGTTGGTGCGGGTGTTCACGAAAATGATCGCCAGGTATGGATTGATGACTTCCATCACTTCTTTCAGGCGTTCCATTTTCTTTTTGCTGCGGACAGGGACAAGGTAAAAATCAAGCCCTTCCGCTGTAGGGCGTTTGTCTCCAAGGTTTACATGAATCGGCGATTCCATATATTTTTTCAGGAAGGGTTTCAGTTTTTCAGGAATTGTGGCGGAAAAGACATACATCTCCAGGTCTTCCTGCATTTTTCCTGCCACTTGGTCGATTTCTTCGATAAAGCCCATATCAAACGCCAAATCCGCTTCATCCACTACAAGAATTTTTGCAGTATGAACGAATAACGCACGTTCATTGACCATATCCTTCAATCTTCCCGGCGTACCGATGACGATATGCGGCTGTGTCTTCAGTTTATTGATGGAACGCTGTTTATCAGTTCCGCCGATAAATGATTTCACTTCGATGCCTGAGCCTTCTGTAAGACGCAGGATTTCATTGTAGATCTGTGTTCCAAGTTCACGCGTCGGCGCAGCGATGACTGCCTGCACTTCCTGCACTTCCTGCCGCTCCACATCAATGCGTTCGACGATCGGAATGATGAAACTGTGCGTCTTGCCTGTCCCTGTATGGGATTGGCCGATTGCACTGTTGCCTTTCAATATATGCGGCATAATCTGCTGCTGAATTGCTGTCGGTTCTGTAAAACCTAGTTTTTCCACTGCCTCTAACAGGAATGGTTTCAATTGGTATTCGTTGAATTTTGTCATGGGATTTAATTCCCTCCTTACGCTCCGTATATTATAGCATAAATGAGCTATTTTAAGCGATGCAACTTTTGTAAAGCTGTGCCGTCTCCGTTATAATGAAAGTATTGATTGTTGAAAGGAGCGGTACCAGATGAAAGTAATGAAAATATCGCCTAGAGGATATTGCTACGGAGTGGTGGATGCCATGGTCATTGCGAAAAATGCCGCAATGGACGAAACTTTGCCGCGTCCCATCTATATATTAGGAATGATCGTCCATAATAAACATGTAACCGATGCATTCGAACAGGATGGCATCATCACGCTTGACGGCCCTAACCGTCTGGAGATCCTTGAAAAAGTGGAGTCCGGAACCGTCATTTTCACAGCACACGGTGTATCTCCGCAAGTTCGTGAACTGGCGCGCCGCAAAGGACTTGTATCGATCGATGCTACCTGCCCGGATGTTACAGTCACACATGACCTGATCCGCGAAAAAACAGCTGAAGGCTATCATATTGTATACATCGGCAAGAGCGGACATCCGGAACCGGAAGGCGCAATCGGCGTCGCTCCTGATTTAGTCCACCTGGTCGAAAACGTCGATGATGTCAACAACCTGGAATTGACAGCAGACAAAATCATCATCACCAACCAAACGACAATGAGCCAATGGGATGTTGTAGCTATGATGGAAAGACTATCTGAAAAATTCCCGCATTCTGAAGTGCATAAGGAAATTTGCCTTGCCACACAGGTTCGTCAGGAAGCCGTTGCCGAACAGGCTGGAGAAGCTCATCTGCTGATCGTAATCGGCGACCCGATGAGCAATAACTCGAATCGCTTGGCTCAAGTATCACAGGACATCGCAGGTACACCTGCTTACCGTATTTCCGATTTGTCCGAGCTGAAACTTGAATGGCTCGAAGGTGTTGAAACTGTTGGTGTGACAGCTGGAGCGTCAACTCCGACTCCGATCGTAAAAGAAGTCATGAACTTCCTGGATAAATTCGACCCAGCCGATCCTACGACCCATGAATTGACGCGGTCAGTACCATTGAATAAAATCCTGCCGAAGATCAAACACCCGAAACCGTCCGATCGCATTGAGCCTTATCCGGTTGGTGAATAATATAGAAAAGCGGAAACGGCCGCTCAGCTCCGACAAGCGTAAGCCCCGCTGGCGTAGCGGCATGTTTTCAGCCGCATAGCCAGCGGGGCTTACGACTCGAGGAGTTGGCCGTTGGAGTCTAGACAATAGAAAAGCGGAAACGGCCGCTCAGCTCCAATAAGGTCGTTATTTAAATAGCAAAAGCGCCATTTCTGCAATATGCAGAAATGGCGCTTTTTATCATATGATTCTAAACGGTTCCGTATCCACTTCGGACGCTATAAATTCACATTGCAACTTTGTGTGCTTAGCCATATATTCGGCTACTCCCCTGATCATCACCTTCTCAACATGATGGCCGGGATCGATGATATTCAACCCGATGGCTTGTGCATCCTGTGCCGTATGGAAATACATATCACCGGTAACATAGACGTCAGCTCCGGAACGCTTGGCCTGCGAAATGTATTTATTGCCATCGCCTCCAAGGACCGCCACTTTCTTCACTTTGTCCTCCCCATTGCCAACCATTCTTGCAAACGGGACATCGAGTTTCTCTTTCACAAGTTCAGCAAAATTGCGGAGAGTCATTTCTTCCGATAAGGTGCCCACTCTTCCCAGGCCCATTGGCAGCTCTTTATTTTCAAGGGTGAAGACATCATAAGCAACTTCTTCATAAGGATGTGCGGCGATCATTGCCCGGATAACACGGTCTTTATCCGCTTTACGTACCACCACTTCAATTTTCGACTCCTCAGTCACTTCCATTTTACCTGATTCCCCGATATATGGATCAGCATCTGCAGTCGGGCGGAAACGTCCTGTGCCAGACAGCGTATAACTGCAATGCTCGTAATCGCCAATTGCCCCTGCGCCAGCCTTGCCCAGCGCATCCCGCAATTGATCTTCATGGCTTTCTGGCACAAAAACAGCGATTTTAACCAACTCGGCTTCATAAGTCTGGACGAGGATATCAGTATTCTCTAGTCCCAGCGCCTGCGCCAGGAGATCATTGACTCCGCCATCAGCGACGTCCAGATTGGTGTGGGCAGCATAAACGGCAATGTCATGCTTGATAAGTTTCTCCATCAGCCTGCCTTGCGGGAAATCTGTCTGAAGATTTTTCAATGGTCGGAATATCGGGGGATGGTGCGCTATAATCAGTTCAGCTTTTTTGCTGATCGCTTCATCCACTACCGCTTCATCGACATCAAGTGTCACCAGGACACGCTCAACTTTTTTATTCAACGTACCGACGTGGAGGCCGATTGGATCCCCTTCCATCGCCAGATATTTCGGAGACCATTTTTCGAATTCTTCGATGATTTGCTGGCCATTAGGTATTTTCACCATGCAGCACCTCTTCCGTTAATTGAATTTTATGGATCAGTTCCTGTTTTTTCGCGAGTATTTCAACAGTCTGTTCAGTTGATTCCATCGCCAGCAGGATCCGTTTCCATTGGGAACTTTCCCTGTCCCACTTCTCCATAAACACAGCAGATTTTTCTTTCATCAGGAATGGGCCCATCAGAAGTTCCTGCTCACTATAGGACACATGTGATGAGACAGGTTCGAGTACAAGGATTTCGTAAATCTTATCATTTTCCTTTAGTATCTCTTCATCAATAATTGACCATCCGTTAAAAGCTGCCCATTCACGTATCGATTTGGCATGGACATTCGGCTGGAGAATCAGACGCTCGACCCCTGACAGTTTCTCTTTGCCGTCTTCCAATATGGAAGCGATCAAAGGCCCCCCCATGCCGGCTATTGTCACAGCAGTTACTCCATCAACTGACTCCACTGCCGCCAGTCCATTCGCCAGCCTGACTTCGATAAGGTCGCTCAGACCTTCCTGGCGCACTTGGTTCCTTGCTGATTCAAAAGGGCCTTTAACTACTTCACCGGCTATTCCTTTTTCGATGTCGCCTTTTAAAGCCAGATAGCACGGAAGGTAAGCATGGTCACTGCCGATATCAGCCAGCACTGCGTTTTTAGGAACATAGGCGGCCACCCGTTTCAATCTTTCCGATAATTGTTGCGCATTCATCCAAAATCCTCCATTTGACAGAAAAACCCTTAGCTCCTGAAGAACTAAGGGTTTTTTGCTATTATTCGAGTGACAGAATCCACTCAGCCATTGCTGGGATGTTATCAGCTTCTACCAGTCCGCCTGGCATGCCGCCTTTACCGTTTGCAATGATTTCTTCGATTTCTTCCTGAGACATTTCAGTTGCTACTAATGATGGCCCTACTCCGCCTTCATAATTGCCGCCGTGGCATGAAATACAGCTTTCCTGCGCTTTAGCTTCCGGGTCGAATTCCCCTGCGTCTGCAGTTTCTTCGCCTTCACCAGTGCCTTCGCCTGTAGCTGCACCTTCACCATTTTCTTCAGCTGCATTTTCTTCAGCAATTTCAGCTTCGTTGCCGACGCCTTCCAATGACAGGAAGAAAATTAAGCCGATTCCGAAAGCCATGATTAAGATATAAGGTACAATTGCATTTTTTTGCATCCGTTACCCCTCCCTCTTCAAGTTCTGCAAATGATAGTATTCGTATCATTCATTATTGTACTGTATTCTGTCCGAAACCGAAAGACATAACGGAGAAGTTTTAACTGTTTGTGACAAATTCGGTAATTTAACAGCCGATTTGTCTAGCAATTACCATACGCTGAACTTCCGAAGTACCTTCACCGATTTCAAGAAGTTTAGCGTCACGCATATAGCGCTCCACTTCATATTCTTTCATGTAGCCGTAACCGCCGTGGATCTGGATCGCTTCATCTGCAACTTCCATCGAAATTTCTGAAGCGTAAAGTTTAGCCATGGAAGCTTCTTTCGTAAATGGACGGCCTTGGTCTTTCAGCCATGCAGCTTTATAGACCATATTGCGTGCCAGTTCAATCTTCATCGCCATATCAGCCAATTTAAATTGAGTGATTTGGAATTCCGAAAGCGTCTTGCCGAATTGCTTGCGCTCTTTTGAATAGGCTAAAGCCTTATTGAACGCTGCCTGAGCGATGCCCACAGCCATAGCTGCAATTCCAATACGTCCGCCGTCAAGCGTAACAAGGAATTGCTTGAAACCGTCTCCGCGTTTGCCCAGAAGGTTTTCTTTTGGCACTCGGACATTCTCCAGTACCAGCTCGGTTGTGTTTGAAGAATTAAGACCCATTTTTTCGTAGTTATCGATGATAGTAAAGCCTTCAGCATCTGTCGGAACAATGATAGCACTGATTTCCTTCTTGCCGTCATTCATTCCAGTTATCGCTGTAATCGCCAAGTGCTTCGCATGGCTGGCATTCGTAATATATACTTTCGACCCGTTGATCACCCAGTCATCACCGTCTTCAATCGCACGGGTTTCAGTTCCGCCAGCATCAGATCCGGCATTTGGTTCTGTTAAGCCGAACGCGCCGAATGATTCTCCCGAACAAATAGGAGCCAGGTATTTCTCTTTCTGTTCATCTGTGCCGAACAGATTAAGTGGTGCTCCGCCAAGTGAAATATGAGCGGAATAAGTGATCCCAGTAGAAGCACAAGCGCGGCTCAATTCTTCCGTGACAATTGCAAAACTTGTCGTGTCAGCTCCAGCGCCGCCGTATTTTTCATCAAACGGCAATCCCATCATCCCCATGTCGGAAAGCTGTTTGAAAATTTCTGTCGGAAATTCCTTGCTTCTGTCGCGGTCGATTGCTCCCGGAGCAACCACTTTGTCAGCAAATTCCTTCATCGTTTTCTTGATCATCTGTTGTTCTTGCGTCAAATCGAAATTCATTATTTTACATCCCCTTTAATCTGAATACGCTTACATTATTCATTATATAGCTAAAATTCCGTCAAACTCAATAGATAAGGTGAAAATGCTCCTTTTTCAACCGATTTCAACGAAATAAAAAACCGTTTCCCATAAATGCATGAGAAACGGCTGTGCTTATTCTAAAAAGTCTTTCAAGCGTTTGCTTCTTGAAGGATGGCGAAGCTTGCGAAGTGCTTTCGCTTCGATTTGACGGATACGCTCACGCGTTACGCCAAACACTTTTCCTACTTCTTCAAGGGTGCGTGTGCGTCCGTCATCAAGACCGAAGCGCAGGCGCAGGACATTTTCTTCACGGTCAGTCAGTGTATCCAGTACATCTTCGAGCTGTTCTTTCAATAGTTCATAGGCAGCATGGTCAGATGGCGACTGGGCATCTGAGTCTTCGATGAAGTCTCCAAGATGTGAATCATCTTCTTCACCAATAGGTGTTTCGAGTGACACGGGTTCTTGAGCGATCTTCAGGATTTCACGCACTTTTTCCGGTTGAAGATCCATTTCTTCACCGATTTCCTCCGGTGATGGCTCACGGCCGAGATCCTGCAGCAATTGGCGTTGTACACGGATCAGTTTATTGATGGTTTCGACCATATGGACGGGAATCCGGATGGTGCGTGCCTGGTCGGCAATCGCGCGCGTAATGGCCTGTCGAATCCACCATGTAGCATAGGTACTGAATTTGAATCCTTTAGAGTAGTCGAATTTTTCGACTGCTTTGATCAGACCCATATTCCCTTCCTGGATCAGGTCCAGGAACAGCATGCCGCGGCCGACGTAACGCTTGGCAATACTGACGACAAGACGCAGGTTCGCTTCAGCAAGTCGTTTCTTGGCTTCTTCATCACCTTGCTCGATCAGTTTTGCAAGACGCACTTCTTCTTCAGCTTTTAAGAGATCGACACGCCCGATTTCTTTCAGGTACATACGGACGGGGTCGTTGATCTTAACGCCTGGAGGGACACTCAGATCATTCAGGTCGAATTTTTCCTCGGTAGGTTTCATCAGGCGATCCAAATGTTCTTCATCATCGGATTTTCTTTCCAGCTCAATGCCGTGGCCTTCCAATTGATCGATGAATTCCTCCACCTGGTCGGATTCCATCTCGAATACTGCTAATTTATCAGCGATCTGCTCGTAATTGAGTTCACCGCTCTTTTTACCGGTCTCTATCAATTGTTTCTTAGCTTCCTCGACACTCACTTCCGGACCTTCAGTAGTCAATGGTACGTTACTTGCTTCAACTTCATTTTGGCGATCAGACTTTTCAGCCATTCGACTTCCTCCTTTAAATACCGGAATTAAACTATAGCGACTTTCGCAAAGCAATCACTTCTTGGGCAAGAAGCAAAGCACGCTTCAGATCATGCTGTTTTTCCGCTTCTTTTGATTGCTGTATCTTCAATGAAATTTCCTGCTCTATGCGATGTTTGCCCAGATGTTTCAGGCAATCGGAAATCTCTTCTTCAGGATGGTCAGGGTCCCGTTCCGAAAGGGCGGTCTCCATCACCAGTTTCCGAAGTTCAGGATCCTGGAGCGTTTCGAGAAATTTATGGAAATCCGCTTTATTCCATTCTTCATAAAATCCAAGCAATTGCACGTATATTGCCTGAAATTCCTCACTGATGAACGGAATTCCATCCTGCTGGGCGAGTTTGTCCATGACAGAAGCGTCTGCCAGCGCATGAGCCATCAAGAGCCGTTCTGCCCGGTGCAGTGAAGTGACCTTTTTAGGTTCACGCCTCACGGGCTGCGCAGGTGCTTCAGGACGGTTCCTTTCAACGGACTTGTTCTCCAGTTTGCGGTAATGCTGCAGAATTGCTTCCTGGGACAAGCCTGTTTCTGTGGATAATTGTTTAATATAAAGATCCCGTTCCAGTGGTGTTGACCGTCCCGCCAATAATTGCAGGACTTCCTGGATATATTGGAGCAGATCATTTTCATATTGGAAATTTTTATGGCGTCTGGCATGCATCATGGCAAAAGCTATGAAAGCATGCGGTTTGCCGATGATCTGTTCCTTAAAAGCTTCGCTGCCGTTTTCACGGACATAATCATCCGGATCCATTTTTCCTGGCAATACAGCAACTTCCACTTTGAACTTTTCCTCATTCAACGCAATAGCAGCACGTTTCGCAGCTTCCCATCCGGCGTCATCGCCATCAAAACATATGACGACTTCCTGTGCGAAACGTTTCATGATCCGGATGTGCTGGGCGGTCAGGGACGTACCCATCGTCGCAAGTGCATTATCGACTCCCGCTTTTCCGGCCGCTATGACGTCCATGAATCCTTCGAAAAGAACTATTTTCCTGTTCTTTCGGATCGACCCTCTTGCCAAGTGAAAATTGTAGAGGACCTGGCTTTTTTGGAATACAGGCGATTCCGGGCTGTTCATATATTTGGCTTCCTGTTTCGTGTTTTCCATGATTCTGCCGGAAAACGCTATGGTCTTACCGGTTTCATTCATGATCGGGAACATGATGCGGCCGCGGAAGCGATCGAAAAAGCCATCCGACTGTTCACGCGCAATCGCCAGTCCGCTCGAAGTCAACTCTTCTTCTGTATACCCTTTTTTCTGCAAAGCAGACGATATATAATTCCATTCCGGCAATGACCAGCCGATCCGGTATTTCTCGATCATCTCGCGGGTGAATCCCCGGTTTTCGAGATAATCAAGCGCCGCCTGCCCTTCTTCTGTATTCAACAGAATATGATGATACATATCAGCTGCAAACTCATGCATATCCACCAGCCGGTTATCGGCTTTTGACGGAGCGTCCGCTGACGTGGAGGATGCTCTGATTTCTATCTCATGCCCTGTCCGCTGACCCAGTCTCGATAAAGCTTCCTGAAAAGACAGGTTTTCGATATCCATCAGGAATGTTATAACATTGCCGCCTGCGCCGCAGCCGAAACAGTGGAATATCTGTTTATCGGATGTAACGGAAAACGACGGGGTGCTCTCACCATGGAATGGGCATAACCCAAACCAGTTCCTGCCCCTTTTGGTCAATTGGACATACTCACCGACTACATCCACAATATCCGCAGAAGAGCGGATTTGTTCAATCACTTCTTCTGGTACCCGACTGGACACATTCATCACCATCTTTTTTTGCTTAACATACTTAATTCGAGATACAGCGGCAAACTCCTTCATGTTTCTATAAAAATCTGAAGGGATCAATTTAGTCTATCTTAATGCTTTAGCCACAATTCTTCATTATAAAACTCTTTTGCGGAAAAATCCACAAATAAAGCAGAAAAACCTCCTTTTCAGGCGGCTTTTCCACTTGGTTTATTTCAATTTGCTCATGATCAGGTTTGCGGTTTCTTCGACAGCCCGATTTGTCACATCGATCACTTCACAATTGATCTTCTCGACGATTTTATTGAAATGGATGATTTCTTCATGGATGCGCTGGATTTTCGCATAATTGGCATCATCGTTCAATCCCAGGGCAATAAGTCTTTCTTTCCGGATGTGATTAAGTTTTTCAGGAGAAATGACCAGTCCAAAGCATTTCTCAGGAGCGACCCTGAACAATTCTTCCGGAGGATCCACTTCAGGAACCAGCGGAACGTTCGCCACCTTCAAGCGCTTATGCGCCAAATACTGTGAAAGCGGGGTCTTCGAAGTCCTCGAAATGCCCACCAGCACTATGTCGGCCATCAAAATACCTCTTGGGTCACGGCCGTCATCGTATTTTACTGCAAACTCGATCGCTTCGACTTTCTTGAAATAATCATCATCCAATTTTCTTACCAGTCCGGCCTCTTCAAGCGGTTCGGCTTTCAATTCCACTCTCAAGGCATCCAGCAATGGCCCCATCAGATCCACAGCGGTCACTTTGAGCCGTGCGGTTTCTGTTACAATAAATTCACGCAACTTGTTAGATACGAGTGTATAAACGACAAATGCATGCTGATCAGCGGCCATATGGATGATGTCTCTCACTTGGTCAATTGAATCAATATATGGAAACCGTTTCAAGGAGACATTCTGATCAGGATTCAGATACTGGCTGACTGCTGCTTTAGCCACCAGCTCCCCTGTTTCTCCCACTGAATCGGAAATCACGAATACACGCAGTAGATTCATCTATTGTTCACCTCATAATTCATGGCTTTCGGATAGGGACAAAAATGCCCGGGTAATATTGGTTTTCGTTATGCGTCCCACAACTTTCAATCCGTTCGACAATTCTTCGACGACCGGCAGGGCATCAATCTGCTGATTGATCAGCCGATTAGCTACCTGTATCAGGGAATCGGCTTTAAAGCAATACGTGATGTTCGGCATCCTGGTCATGATGATATGTACGGGAATAGCCGTCAGATCCTGGCTGCCGATGCTTGTGCGAAGTAAATCTTTGCGGGATAGGACACCCGTCAGCAATGAATTTTTATCCACTACGAACAAAGTGCCGACATCGTCCAGGAACATCTGGCTTATCGCGTCGTAGACACTGACATTTTCCCGGACGACTACCGGAATCGACTGGAAGTCTTTGACTTTCATATTATTCATCGTATCGGTCACATCATGGCCCGGCTTTTTGCCGGAATAGAAATAACCGACCCGCGGACGTGCGTCCAGGAATCCAGCCATTGTCAGGATAGCAAGGTCAGGCCGCAAGGTCGCCCGTGTCAGATGAAGGCGTTCAGCTATTTGCTCGCCTGTTATTGGACCATTCCCTTTCACGATGCGCAGTATCTCTTCTTGTCTTTTATTGAGTTCGATCGGACTCACCGCCTCAAAATATGTGTTATACTCAATGATGATTATTATATACTAATTAGAGTGATATTGCGAAGAAAAGTTTAGCGTGATACAATACTTAAAGATTCTATAGCAGGCAATGAAAGATCTATAAGTACTGCCAAACGAGCGAGCGGGGACAGTGAAAGCCCGCATCGGCAGGAAAAGGCAATCTGGAGCCATATTTTTTAAGAGGGCTGCATCAGCAGCCAATCGGGGTGGAACCGCGGGTCATAACGTACTCGTCCTCGGACTTTATGTCCGGGACGTGTGCGATTTTTTATTTTATGGAGGTAATTTTTATGTCAATGGAAGATGTAGTATCGTTAGCAAAACACAGAGGCTTTGTATTCCCTGGCTCTGAAATTTACGGAGGGCTCGCAAATACGTGGGATTACGGCCCACTCGGCGTCGAACTTAAGAACAATATCAAAAAAGCATGGTGGAAAAAATTCGTACAGGAATCCCCTTATAATGTCGGACTTGATGCCGCAATTCTTATGAACCCGAAAACGTGGATCGCTTCAGGCCACGTCGGCAACTTCAATGATCCGATGATCGACTGCAAGAGCTGCAAGTCACGCCTGCGCGCTGACAAATTGATCGAAGAGGCATTGGATGCCAAGGGGATCGAAATGATCGTCGATGGCCTGTCGTTCGAAAAAATGGCTGAATTGATCGAAGAGCATTCAATCGACTGTCCAGTCTGCGGCAAGCATGACTTCACAGAAATCCGCCAGTTCAATCTGATGTTCAAAACTTTCCAGGGTGTGACAGAAGCGTCGACCAACGAAATCTTCCTGCGTCCGGAAACGGCACAAGGGATTTTCGTCAACTACAAGAATGTCCAGCGCTCGATGCGCAAAAGAATGCCTTTCGGTATCGCACAGATCGGCAAGAGTTTCCGCAACGAAATCACGCCGGGGAACTTCACTTTCCGTACGCGTGAATTCGAACAGATGGAACTTGAATTCTTCTGCAAACCCGGTGAAGACCTGGAATGGTATGCCTACTGGCGCGATTTCAGCAAAAACTGGCTGTTGAACCTCAACATGTCGGAAGATAATATGCGTCTCCGCGAACACGATGCGGATGAACTTTCCCATTACTCGAACGCGACAGTCGACATCGAATATAAATTCCCATTCGGCTGGGGTGAACTATGGGGCATCGCTGACCGCACCGACTTTGACTTGAAACGCCACATGGAACATTCGGGTGAAGACTTCAATTACATCGATCCGATCACCAACGAACGCTTTGTGCCTTATTGCATCGAACCATCACTGGGTGCTGACCGTGTCACACTCGCCTTCCTTGTTGATGCCTATCACGAAGAAGAACTTGATAATGATGACAAGCGCACCGTATTGAAGTTCCACCCTGCACTGGCTCCTTATAAAGCCGCTGTCCTTCCGTTGTCCAAGAAATTGGCAGAAGGCGCGACAGAAGTATTCGCTGATCTGGCGAAACACTTCATGGTCGATTACGATGAGTCCCAGTCGATCGGTAAACGCTACCGTCGCCAGGATGAAATCGGTACACCATTCTGTGTCACTTATGATTTCGATTCAGTCGAAGACGCCCAAGTGACTGTCCGCCACCGCGATTCCATGGAACAGGTGCGCATGCCGATCGCTGAAGTACAGGCTTATATCGAAAAGCATATTCAATTCTAATAAAACCAAAGCGCTGCCCGAACTTATGGGCAGCGCTTTTAAATTTAGATGAAAAAGAAATAAATGAAAATCGATATTGCGCAAAACAGCTTCGCTTTCCTGGGGGCTCGCACTGAGCTAACTCGAGCTCGGTCCCCTTCGCCCGAGTGGATCTCAGCACTTCGCTTGGTCCCTTGGGAGTCTTCGCTGTTTTGCTCCATATCTCAGATTGCTTTCAATAAAGGAAGACGCTTAAAAGTCAGTTTCAAGAAGCAGACACACCAATTTTTTATAAAACCAGAATCAGAATGAAGCGTCAGGTGGCGACTCCTGCGGGATCCAGAGCGAGACTGAGACCCCGCAGGTAGCGAAGCGGACGAGGAGGCTTAGGCCGCTCCCCGCGGAAAGCGTCCACCTAGAGCGTAATGATTATAGAAGGAGATACTTTCTTGACAAACAAAAGACCCGCCAAAGACTATTCGTCTTTTGGTGGGTCTTCTTTCTTCGGCAAAAATTCAGGCGTGCGTTCGAGCTGCTCCAGAAATTTCCTGGATTTCAGCCGGATGCCGGCCTGTTCTTCGTAAATTGTACGAACTATCTGCTTCAGTAAAGATTTCGATTCTTTTTTCAGCGTCAAAGATCCTACTCGTTCAATCGGTACAAAATAAAGCGTACGGATCACTTTAACGAGTACGGGGCTCAGACGGATGATATAGGGATCGATATGGAAGCAGCGATGGCAGAGGAATCCGAGTTCCTGGAAAGAAAAAGCGAACTCCCCTTCTGTCGCACCGCAATTGGCACATTCATGGAGAGTCGGTGCCAGACCGGCCGTCTGCAGCATTTTCCACTCGACGAACAAGGTGATCGCTTCAGGATCGTAGCCTTCTTCGATGGCGTGCAATGCCTGAAAGAGCATTTCATAAATGCCCGGCTGCGGTTCGTCCTGCTCCGTCAGACGGTCGACAAGCTCTGTGATGTAACTGGCATAGGCGGTGGACATGATATCTTCACGGATATGGCGAAGCGATTCCAATTGGTCGCCTGCCTGAAGAGTCCCCATTCCTTTGCCTTTGTAAATTGAATAAGTGCCATGGGTAAAAGGCTGAGTTATTGCAGCCAGCCGGCTAGCCGGTTTCTTGGCACCTCTCGCCATGCAGGTGACCTTCCCTGCTTCGCGGGTGAACAAGGTGACGATTTTATTGTTTTCACCATACGGCATCATACGGATGACGATGCCCTCTAATTGACTCTGCATGGAGACTACCCCTTAGTATTCATCGTCTCTGAATCCAAAATCACGCAAATGAAGGGCCTTATTGCGCCAGTCTTTCTGCACTTTCACCCATAGCTCCAGATATACTTTCGAACCGAGCAGGTTCTGGATATCCTGGCGCGCACGGGAACCGATCTCTTTCAATAACGCACCTTTTTTACCGATGACAATCCCTTTTTGGGAATCACGTTCCACCATGATCGTTGCCTGGACACGGACCATATCAGGATTTTCTTCATCCGGTGCAATTTTTTCGATGACTACAGCAATCGAGTGGGGAATTTCTTCCCGCGTCAAATGAAGCGCCTTCTCGCGGATCAATTCGGAAATGATGAATCGTTCCGGATGATCGGTCACCTGGTCAGCTGGATAATACTGCGGGCCTTCCGGCAGACGTTCTGAAATCTTGGCAAGAAGATTTTCCACGTTATTGCCCTGCAATGCGGAAATCGGAATCGCTTCAGCGAAATCGAATTCATTGCGGTAGGATTCAATAATTCTCGGAAGATCGTCCGGATGTACCTGGTCGATTTTATTCAATACCAGGAAGACCGGCACTTCAATGCCTTTCAGCATTTCAAGGACATAACGGTCCTGCTTGCCGATGCGGTCAGCCGCACTTGCGACAAACAGCAGCACATCCACTTCGCGGAATGTATTTTTTGCGACTTTCAACATGAAATCGCCAAGTTTATGGCGAGGTTCGTTGATGCCCGGTGTATCGATGAAAACCATTTGGCTGTCATTGGTGGTAACGACACCTTGGACTTTATTGCGTGTAGTCTGCGGCTTATCGCTCATAATGGCGATTTTTTGGCCGACCACCCGGTTCAGGAACGTCGATTTTCCGACATTCGGACGGCCGATGATGGAAATGAAGCCTGATTTGAAGCCATTATTTTCCTGCTGCATATTTAAGGTCCTCCGGTGTAAAAGCTCCAGGCAACAGTTCGCTGATAGTCGTATCCTGAACATCGCCTTTCAGATTCGTCAAATAGACAGGCATATCAGGTGCACAGAATTCAGCCAGTACCTGGCGGCAAGCGCCACAAGGGGAAACAGGCCCTTCCGTATCAGCCGATACAGCCAATGCCTTAAATGTACGGTCGCCTTCCGAAACAGCTTTGAACATCGCTGTTCGCTCAGCACAGTTCGTCATGGAGTAACCGGCGTTTTCGATATTGCATCCCAGGTAGACTTTGCCGTCTGATGTCAGCAGCGCAGCTCCAACCGGAAATTTTGAGTAAGGCACATAAGCATTTTCACGTGCCGCTATTGCTTGTTCCAACAATTGTTCTTTTTCCATCTCAATCACCTCTATAAAAATTAAAACCATTTTGGTAAAAATATTAATAATCCAATTATAGCACTTGCAATGGCAAATACCAAAACAGCGCCTGCCGCCATGTCCTTTGCCTGCTTGGCAAGAGGATGCAAATCGGGACTGGCGAGATCCACGATCCTTTCCATTGAAGAATTGAACATTTCAAAAGCGAGCATACCGCCGATCACCAGGGTGATAATCATCCATTCGACTGAGGATAATCCGGTCAACAAGCCTGCAATCACAACCATGATTGCAGCTGTGAAATGGAACCGGATATTCTGCTCGCTTTTAAGGGCAGCACTGATACCAGCGTAAGCAAATACAAAAGATCGGAAAAACCTAATTGCCTTCATAGCCATCACGCGTGATGCCGAGCGAATTCAAAATCACGTCCTGTTTGGCGAACATCTTTTTCTCATCGTCCTCATTCATATGGTCGTATCCAAGAAGATGAAGAAAGCCGTGGACCGCCAAAAAACCGAGTTCACGTTCAAAAGAATGTCCATAATCGTCTGCCTGTTCCTTTGTCCGGTCCAATGAAATGATGATATCACCCAGTACTCTTGGTTCATCAGCCCCATGGATGGCCACTTCCCCCTCGCCCGGCTCTTCCATCGCAAACGAAATGACATCCGTCGGCTGGTCCTTATCCCTATAGTCGCGGTTGATATCCTGGATCATTTCATTTGTCACGAAACTGACCGATACCTCCGCTTCCCCAATTCCCTCTTCAGTTGCAGCATGCTGCAGGATCTTCTCAACAAATTGGATATCACTTTCTTTCAACGTTTCGGTTTCGTCCATAAAGTCGATGGTTAACATGCCGAAGACCTCCTTTTACTCTTTATCTTTCGGGTACTCGATTCTGGTATGGAAAATGCCATTCAGCGTTTCACACATGACGTTCTTGATCGTCTTTAATTCCTTCATCGTCAAATCACATTCATCGAATTGCCCGTCTTTCAGTTTATCTTCAATTATGGAATCCACCAATTTTTTTATCTTTTCTGATGTCGGTTCCTTCATCGAACGCACTGCGGCTTCAATACTGTCCGCCGCCATAATGACCGCATTTTCACGCGTTTGGGGCTTCGGTCCATTATATCGGTAATCGTCTTCCTTCACATCCGGATTCTTTTCTTTTTCTTTATAATAAAAGAACTTCAGTAAACTCGTTCCGTGATGCTGGTCAGCTATGTCGACAATCTCTTTCGGCATCTTGTATTTGCGCAGCATTTCAGCTCCTTGGGCGCCGTGTGCCAGAATTATATCACGGCTGGTTTCCGGCGGAAGTGCATCGTGCGGATTGGCAATATTCACTTGATTTTCAATAAAATATTTAGGACGCTTCGTTTTGCCGATGTCATGGTAGTAACATCCGACTCGTGCCAGAAGGCCATTTGCGCCTATCGCTTCACAGGACGCGTCCGCCAAATTGGCCACCATGACACTGTGGTGATAAGTTCCAGGTGTTTCTGTCAGGATTTTTTTAAGAAGCGGATGGTTCGGATTGGATAATTCAATCAGCCTCATCGGCGAAATCAATCCGAATGCCCATTCGAAAAACGGCAGCAAGCCGATGGTCAAAGCCCCTGACAGCAATCCTGAAATGATTGCCGCCGCAAAATAAAACCCGACTTCAGCCATATCATACTGGCTTTGGGAAATAAGCAGGTAGAAGCCGATGAAAAGCGAGTTCACTATCGCGACAAACAAGCTTGTCTGCAGAAGCCTTGCACGCCGATCATCGCGTTCTATCAGATAGATGCCTGCTAGACCGCCAAAAAGGATATATAACACAACTTCCATCTGAAGGATCGGTGAATAGGAATTTTGAAGAATCAAGCCGGCACTGGACGCAGTGATGAATGCCACCAAAATGGCGGTTCTTTCATTGATCAGCATACGGACAATCATTCCCGCTAAAGCTGTAGGGAAAAGAAATGATATTTCCACATCAAAATTACCGCTTACCGCATTCAGCAATTTCATCAGCGTAAGGCTTATGGCAACAGTAGCAGCCAACACCAATAACGCCGTCATTTTTTTCTGTTCCACTTCTTTGGAACGCTGCACCACTATTAATAATAGCCCCATTACGATCAACACAAACAACAGGAGGCCTAGTGCAGGCTTCAGATCGGTCTGGTTATCAGTCATTCCGGCAAGTTCCAATTGACGGTAAACTTCCCGGTCAACTACTTGCCCTTCCTGCACCAGCACTTGCCCCTGCAGGATTTTAGTGGGTTCCACACTTTCACGCGCTTGCTTCAGCTGCGCTTCTGTCAGACTCTCATCCACGGTTTCATTGGCCATGACCCCAAATCTGCCGATATTTACCGCTGCCTGAAGGACAGAAGCGGGAATTTCTTCATTGTTCCGCAGCATCTGTTCAACTTCGTTACGCTTGGCGGTAAGGTCGTCCTCCCGGACCGGAGATGCGAGAATGTTCTCGATGAGACCCTCTATTTCCTGCTGCACTTCAACGAGACGTACATCTGATAAGGTCAGCAAGGAGCGGAGCATATCGTCCGTCAGCCTCAAGCCATTTTCACTCGTCTCCATCAAACGGGTCGTCTCACGCAACTCAATTACCATGTCCTGCAGTTCAGCTGCTTCCTGGCCATCTTCCCCTTCCGTTTCCATGTTCTTCGCATCCTGCACATAAGCGAATAAAGAAGCGATCACTGCGGATTGATTAGTCGCAAGTTCATCATTGAACTTGTAACTTGGTGTAAGTTCGGCAGCAGCGCGCTGCCTTTCAAGTTCAGTTTTGACGGGATCTTCTACTGTTTTGGAAGATCGTATGGTTTCATCCGACAATTGGAACAATTCGATATTATATGTATCACCTTTGATGGTGCTGTACAGAAAACTGAAAAGAATGATTCCTATTAAAAAGATCATCGAAAAAGAGAATGCCCTAAAACCAGCTTTATCGTAAATTGCCCGTAACCTTGTGACCATCTAACCACCTCACTCTTAGTACTTCCATCATATCAATATCAATCAATGATTTCACGATATTTCCGAATTATTTCCAATGTTTACTAAATTCCATATAAGAATAAGAAAAAACCAGCCTTAGATCGGCTGGTTTTCGTATGCATCTATTATTTTGGAAACCAGTGGATGCCGGACGACATCCCCGCTTTCAAGGTACATGAACTGAATGCCGCTGACTCCCTGAAGGATTTTCTCTGTCGCAATCAATCCTGATTCTGCTCCTCGCGGCAAATCGATTTGCGTCTTGTCTCCGGTAATGATCATTTTTGAACCGAAACCAAGCCGCGTCAGGAACATCTTCATTTGAGCCTTAGTGGTATTCTGGGCTTCATCAAGAATGACAAACGCTTCATCAAGCGTTCTGCCGCGCATATACGCAAGAGGCGCGACTTCGATTGTACCGCGCTCAATGAACCGGTTAGTTTGCTCGACGCCAAGCACATCATGCATCGAATCATAAAGCGGACGTAAGTATGGATCGACTTTTTCCTTTAAGTCCCCTGGAAGGAATCCAAGGCTTTCACCCGCTTCAACGGCTGGACGGGTTAGGATGATCCTTTTCACATGCCCGTTTTTCAATGCCTGCACGGCCATAACAACCGCCAGATAGGTTTTACCGGTTCCTGCCGGTCCGATGGCAAACGTCAGGTCCTTGCTGCGGATTGCACGGATATAATGGCGCTGGCCGATTGTTTTTGCACGGATGATTTTTCCTGCAGCGTTTCTTGCAATTTCTTCATCATAGAGTTCAGCGAAATATTCGATGGTACCCGATTTGGCCATTTCAATAGCGGACACGATATCGCGCTGGTCGATATTGATGCCTTTTCGGATCACTTTCAATAATTGTTCTATCAATAACTTGCCGGTAGCCTTGCCGTCTTCTGAACCGGACAGCTTAATGACTTCGCCTCGGGTGATGATTTGTATATCAAGAGCTTCTTCGATCAATGTCATGTGGTTATCTGATATACCAAGCAGAAGCACCGCTTCATTGGGGTCTTTCACATGAAGTTCTAATAATTCATTCTCTGTCATTCGGACACTCCTTGGTTGAGTTATTTATTCTGATTTAACTCTATCATTAAACAGGAATAACTGTAAAATATTATTGCAGACTATGGGTTTACATAATAATAATATAGAATAAAAACGAGTGGATTGATACAAAAAAGAAAAACCGGCACCGGATTAAATTCCCGGACCGGCTTTTCAGCTGATACTCTTTTTCTTACTTGCGCTTTGCTTTAGGCGGCATAAATACTTCTGTCAGAATAATGGCTTTTTGCGCTTCGCTTTGTGTCAAAGGAAAAGGACTGTGATTTTCATCAGCCACTGCTTTTCGAACTGGCTGGACCGGCTTCTGGTGAGCCGATAATCTGCCGCCGATTTCTTTAGCGGCTACCGGAGTGGCCGTCCGTTCCGGCCTGCTTTTCGTATGCCTTTCGACAACTTCTCGTGCAACTTCTTTGACCTGTTCCTTTTTATCGGATTCAGGGTTCATTTGCGCCTGGAATTCACCATAAATTTCTTTAGCGTAATCTTCCATGCGCTTAAAACCGCCTTGGGCACGCCCTCTGGTATCCGGCTGGTTGCCAGTCGGACGTTTAGGGGATGAGCCGCCTTCTTCCCTTTTTTTATTGCCGAAAAATGCGCTGACTGCCATAAGTATCAGTGCGACTATGAGTGGTTCCATGTGACAACCCCCCTCTTTCGATCATTGCTGTTATTCTTCATTGGACTGAGGTGTGCTTGTTTTCGCAATCGAATCGCGCATACCTGTATCAGCCTGTACGTTTTTATAATTTACATAATCCATGACTCCAATATTGCCTGAGCGGAGCGCTTCTGACATTGCGAGCGGCACTTCTGCCTCTGCTTCAACAACTTTCGCTCTCATTTCCACAACTTTCGCTTTCATTTCCTGCTCACTTGCTACGGCCATTGCACGGCGTTCTTCTGCTTTTGCCTGCGCGATTTTCTTATCGGCTTCAGCTTGCTCCGTCTGCAATTCCGCACCGATATTCTTACCGATATCAACGTCCGCGATATCAATGGATAGAATTTCAAATGCCGTACCTGAATCCAGGCCTTTGCCCAAAACCGTCTGGGAAATCAAATCAGGATTCTCCAGAACTTTTTTGTGGCTCGTGCTTGAACCGAGTGTGGAAACGATACCTTCACCAACACGGGCAACGATTGTTTCTTCACCCGCACCACCGACCAGGCGGTCGATGTTGGCGCGCACTGTGATACGCGCTTTCGCTTTCACTTCAATTCCGTCCATCGCAACACCGGCGATAAATGGAGTTTCGATGACTTTCGGGTTAACCGACATCTGAACGGCTTCCAGCACGTCACGGCCTGCAAGGTCGATCGCAGCAGCGCGTTCGAATGGAAGTTCGATATTGGCACGGTGTGCCGCGATCAGAGCATTGACCACGCGGTCTACGTTACCACCTGCCAGATAATGGCTTTCCAATTGATTGATCTGCACTGTCAAACCTGCTTTTGATGCTTTGATCAGTGGATTGACGATACGCGAAGGGATAACTCTGCGCAGTCTCATCCCGATTAAAGTGAAGATGCTGATTTTAACGCCTGCAGCAAGTGCGGAAATCCATAATGTCACCGGTACAAATGTGAAGAATATTGCCAGTACGACGATTATACCGATTATGCTGGCTCCAAGTATTATTGCATCAATTCCCATTTATTCTTCCTCCTCTTTTTTCTCCAGTTCACGCACTACAATACGTGAACCTTCTACCTTGATAATCTTAACATCTTTGCCGCGGCCGATATAGCGCCCTTCGGAAACTGCATCAATCCGTTCATCACCGAAAACGATGGTGCCTGACGGACGTAATTCTGTGGCGGTCACTGCCATTTGGCCGATCAGTTCCGGCCGGTTGGCAGTTGATACATAACCGCTCTTGGTGTCGGTGGAATCCGACAGAATGATGCGATTAAACAATTGGAGTCTTTTACCAAAGAATTTCACTAGAATCACCATCCCTGAAGTTGCTGCAATCATTGCGATTAAAACTGCGATAGCTGTGGTCTGAAGATCTCCTCCTGCAAGCAGGATACTGCCGAGTACCGCTGCAATCCCCAGTATCCCCGCTACACCGCCTGGCACAAAAAATTCCAGGATCATCAAACCGAGTCCGATGACCAACAGGATTATGGATTCATATCCCGCCAGACCGGCAACAAGGTGGCCATAGAAGAACAGCATCAATGAAGTCAAACCGATAAATGCCGGAACACCGATACCTGGTGTGAATAATTCAAGCAGCAGGCCAAGCATCGCGACAGATAACAGGATCGGCACAACCACCGGGTTTGTCAGAAAGCGGGCAAGATTCTCAGAGAAGGTTTCATTGATGTAAACCAGTTCACTGTCCTGCAGCCCTTTCAGTTCAAGCAATTCCTCGATGGATGAAACGGTTCCTTCGGAATACCCGACTTCTTCAGCTTCCCCAGCGCGCAGCGTCAGCAGCTCGCCTTCTCCTGCCCTGTATTCAGGCAGGTCAATGGATGCATCTGCCATAGCAAGTGCATATTCGGTTTCCCTGCCGGAACTTTCGGCCGCATTCGCCATGGATGAACGCCAAGCGCTGTCCGCTTTGTCAGCAGCCGCATTGCCAGCTTGGTCGATGACTTGCGCTGCGCCCATGCGCGCCGAAGGATGCATATAAATTTCATCAGCATTGAGCGCTAAAAAAGCGCCGGCAGACAGTGCATCCTGGTTGATATACGCAATTGTCTCAATGTCGGTGTCCTGCAGGAGACGGGCTATGCCATCCGCCGCGTCGACAAATCCTCCCGGTGTATCTATTTCAAAAATGATTGCTCCCGCATCCGCTTCTTCCGCTTCTTCAATACCGCGGTCGATGAACGCCTGCAGACCTCTTTCAACTTCCGCTTCCACCGGAATTATGTAAACGGAATGGCTGTCTGCATGGAACACCGGTATCAACAGCAGCAATGCCATGGCAAACAACAATAAAGCAGTAAAGATTTTCATCTTCCTCAAAGAGCTCACCCCTTTATTTCTCCGCTTATCTATATACGAATGAACATGTAATCGGTTTCAAATATTCTGCTGATTTTATTATAAAATTAAAATTGCGTAATAGCGAAGATTGCGCTTATTTGTCCCATGGAAATTGGTTGGAAGGATGAAAATGAACACAAAAACAAAACCGGCTGCACAAAGGATGTGCAGCCGGTTTCAGCTGATCGTTCATATTTTTAAAAGTCTCATTTTAAAAGTAAGGGTCAATTAAAATTTACGTTTACGCGCAGCTTCTGATTTTAGTTTGCGTTTCACGCTCGGCTTATCATAATACTCGCGCTTTCTAACCTCTTGCATTGTTCCGGATTTAGAAACAGTGCGTTTGAAGCGGCGAAGAGCATCTTCAATCGATTCGTTTTTACGAACGGTAGTTTTTGTCATCTCTTTTTCCCTCCCTCCGAACACACGTTGAAGCAAATAACAACAAGTGTTATATACCAAAAATTATATCGTATGTTCAAACCTGAGTCAACAGTTAATAATCAGAATCTGATTTCAATCCCTGCATGATCTGGACACCCGAGCTAGCGCCAATGCGGCTTGCCCCTGCATCGATCATCGCTTGGACATCTTCCAGGCTTCTGACACCGCCGGAAGCTTTCACTCCCAGTTCAGAGCCGACTGTTTCACGCATCAGCTTTACGTCAGCCACTGTAGCTCCACCAGTCGAGAATCCTGTAGAAGTCTTAACGAAATCAGCTCCGGCTTCTTTTGAAAGGAGTGATGCCAAAACTTTTTCTTCATCAGTCAACAAGCTTGCTTCAATAATCACTTTAACGATCGCTTTGCCTTTTGCAGCTTCCACAACCGCCTGAATATCATTTTTCACAAGTTCTGAATCACCGGATTTGATTGCGCCGATGTTAACCACCATATCGATTTCTTCAGCCCCTTTTGCAATCGCGTCTTTCGTTTCAAACGCTTTTGTTTCAGAAGTCGAAGCTCCTAACGGGAAACCGATGACCGTGCAGACTTTCACTTTGCTGTCCTTCAGTTCAGCAGCAGCTGTTTCTACATATGAAGGGTTAACGCAGACAGATGCAAATTCATATTCCGCCGCTTCCTTGCAAAGTTCAATCACCTGTTCTTTCGTGGATTCCGGTTTCAATAAAGTATGGTCGATATAAGATGCGATGTTTGACATGAAAATGCTCCGTTCTCAGATAGATTTAGTTAAAGAATTCCGCTGATGAAAATCGACGGATGTGCGTGACTTTATTGATTGGAGTTGATGGACCGCCTGGTCACTCGAATTCATAGGACATTGCGGACAATGCATAGAAAGGAGCGGTTTCCGTTCGCAGGATGCGTGGACCAAGTGAAGTGAACAACGCACCAGCGTTTTTCAGGCTGGAAACTTCTTTTTCGGATATACCGCCTTCAGGCCCAAAAACAATCAATATCGTACTTTTATCATACATGGTTTTTAAAATATCGGCAAACCGCGCCGGTGCTGATGCCCGAGCTTCTTCTTCGTACGCTACGATCACCGCGTCATAAGAGCCGGCTGCTTCCAGCAATTGCTTAAAGCTTTGGACGTTATGTATGACCGGCAAATGCGTACGATGTGACTGCTCAGCAGCTTCTTTAGCGATTTTCTGCAGACGGGAAATCTTTTTATCGCTTTTTCCGGCGTCCCATTTGACGATCGATCTTTCTGCCGCAAACGGAATCATCGCATACATGCCAAGTTCGGTGCATTTCTGTGCGATCAATTCCAGTTTATCGCCTTTGGGCAGCCCACAGGCAATGGTCACCTGCTTGGGCATTTCTACAACCGCTTCAACTTCCGTCTCCAGCCGCACTTCTACATCACGGTCTGCTGAAAGAATCGTGGCTGCATAGGCTTTGCCTTCCATTACCGCTATCAGGCTGTCACCGGCAGTTTGGCGCATAACTTTGGCGATGTGCTTTGCATCATCGCCAGTTATTACAGTTATGCGGTTTTCGGGAACTTTGCCATCAATAAAATATCGCTGCATCGTTGCACCCCGTTCATTCAGGTTTTTTTTGAAATGATCGTAACCCAGTCTTCCATCATCATAATATCCTCAATAACAAAGCCGGATCCTTCCAAAGCTTCCTTCACATCATTCTTCTTAGCAGAAATGATGCCGGAAGTTATATAATGGCCGCCTGGTTTCACCACTTTATAGGCATCATCCGTAAATGACATGATGATTTCCGCCAGGATATTCGCCACTACCACGTCGCCGGGTTCGTCAATCGTATCAACAAGATTGCCGCCTGCAACTGTTACTCTATCCTGCACTTTATTGAGCTTGACATTGATGCCCGCAGCTTTTACTGCGATATCGTCAAGATCCAGTGCATGAACTTCCCTGGCACCCAGCAGAGCTGCGCCGATAGCCAGAACGCCTGAACCGGTCCCGATGTCTATGACCCGTTCCCCGGTTTTCACCGTCTTCTCAAGCGCCTGCAGGCTCATGACTGTTGTCGGGTGCGTCCCGGTGCCAAATGCCATGCCCGGATCCAGTTCAATGATCAATTCGTCACTGGAAACAGGATTATAAGTTTCCCAAGTGGGCACAATCGTAAAACGCTGCGAAATTTTGACTGGATGGTAATACTTTTTCCAGGCAGTTGCCCACTCTTCTTCATTCACTTCGCTGATCGTCACCACATTAGCCCCGATATTAATATCAAAAGTGACCAGATTATTGACTGCCAGCTTGATCGCTTCTACGGTTTCGCCCAAAAAGCTGTTGACCGGCAAATAAGCTTTCAGGATGACGCCGTCTTTCGGAAAATCGTCAGCGTTAAGTGACCAGATCTCTCCGAATTGATCTTCTCTTTCTTTGGAAAAATCATCCGAATCTTCAATGACGACTCCGCTTGCACCGGCTTCGTGCAGAATATTCGAAACGGATTCGATCGCTTCGTTCGTTGTATGGATGGATAGTTCTGACCATTTCACGTGCAACCAGCTCCTTTAATCGCCTTTGATGGTTCGTTTGATTTTATCGAATAATGAACTTTCCTGTTCTTCCGGGATGTCTCCGCTGATTTCAGCGAATTCCCTTAACAATTGACGCTGTTTCTCGCTGAGTTTAGTCGGTGTTTTCACCCGGATCACAACGTGCTGATCTCCGATGCCATAACCGTGGACGTTTTTGACGCCCTTGCCTTTCAGACGGAATCTCGCTCCGCTTTGCGTACCGGCTGGAATTTTCAATTTCACTTTGCCATGCACCGTCGGCACTTCGATTTCATCGCCAAGAGCGGCCTGTGGATATGTCAGCCCCAATTCCAAATAGATATCGTCGCCTTCACGTTCAAATTCTTTATGCGGTTTCACGCGGAATACGACATAAAGATCTCCGGATGGCCCCCCATTGTAACCAGGGCCGCCTTGTCCGCTGACACGCAATTGCTGGCCGTCATCGACGCCTGCCGGAATGCTGACTTTGATTTTTTTGACTTTGCGCACTTTGCCTGCGCCTTTACATGTCGGGCATTTTTCTTCGATGATCTGCCCTGTGCCTTCACAGTGCTGGCAAGCTCTGCGGTTGACCATGCGTCCAAAAGGCGTATCCTGCGTCACGTTCAATTGGCCGGTACCTTCGCAGTATGGACACGTTTTTTTCTTCGAGCCCGGTTTTGCTCCAGAGCCGTCACACGTATCACAATTTTCCTCTTTCGGAATTTCAACTTCCGTTTCTTTTCCGAAAACTGCGTCCATGAAGTCGATAGTCATGGAATATTGAAGATCATCGCCTTTACGCGGCACATTCGGATCACGGCGTCTTGTGCCGCCGCCAAAGAATGTGCTGAAGATGTCGTCAAAACCGAAACCTTCCGCGCCGCCAAAACCGCCGCCGAATCCCTGGTTCGGATCCTGATGTCCGAATTGATCGTATTGCGCGCGTTTCTGTTCATCACTCAATACTTCATATGCTTCTTTCACTTCCTGGAATTTCTCAGATGCATTCGCTTCTTTATTGATATCCGGGTGAAATTGCTTCGATAACTTCCGGTAAGCTTTTTTGATTTCTTCCTTGGATGCTGTTTTCGAAACACCAAGCACCTCATAATAATCTCGCTTATTCATATGTCACTCTCCCTCTAACAATCACCGTTAATTGTACACGGTATCAATTGACCTTGCAAAGACATTGAAAAAGCCAAAGCATGTTGCTTTGCTTTGACTTTTCCGGGTCTTTCTTATTGCTTGTCTTTATCGTCGTTGACTTCTTCGAATTCTGCATCGACGATATCGTCGTTTCCGCCTGCTGCGCCTTCTTCGCCGCCTGCTGCCTGCTGAGCTGCTGCTGCCTGCTCATAAGCTTTCATCGCTAAGCCTTGAAGGATTTCGTTCAATTTGTCTTTCTTCTCACGAATGTCATCTGTGCTGTCGCTCTCTAGAGCTGCTTTCAACTCATCACGTGCTTCTTCTGCTTGTTTCTTCTCTTCTTCAGTTACTACTTCACCAAGATCGGCGATTGTTTTATCTGTTTGGAAAACAGCCTGGTCTGCTTCATTGCGAAGTTCAACTTCTTCTTTCACTTTCGCATCCGCTTCAGCGTTTTCTTCAGCTTCTTTGATCATGCGTTCGATTTCATCATCTGACAATGAAGTATTCGACTGGATTGTGATCGTTTGTTCTTTTTGAGTTCCAAGGTCTTTCGCTTTAACGCTTACGATACCGTTTTTATCGATGTCGAAAGTAACTTCGATTTGCGGTACACCGCGTGGTGCCGGTGGAATATCAGCCAATTGGAAACGGCCAAGCGTTTTGTTGGCTGCAGCCATCGGACGTTCACCCTGCAAAACATGGATATCAACAGCTGGCTGGTTGTCAGCGGCAGTCGAGAATGTCTGCGATTTTGAAGTCGGGATCGTCGTATTGCGTTCGATCAATTTCGTGAACACGCCGCCCATTGTTTCAATACCAAGCGACAATGGAGTCACGTCAAGAAGAACGACATCTTTAACGTCTCCAGTCAATACGCCGCCTTGTACAGCTGCGCCCATTGCTACTACTTCATCCGGGTTTACGCCTTTATGCGGGTCTTTGCCTGTTTCTTTCTTAACAGCTTCCTGTACTGCCGGGATACGTGTTGATCCCCCTACAAGAATTACACGGTCAAGTTCAGAAGCAGAAATTCCTGCGTCTTTCAATGCCTGGCGAGTTGGTCCCATTGTGCGTTCAACCAATGAAGAAGTCAGCTCGTCGAATTTCGCGCGGCTCATTGTCACTTCAAGGTGAAGCGGGCCAGATTCGCCGGCAGTGATGAACGGCAATGAAATTTGTGTTGAAGATACGCCGGAAAGATCTTTTTTCGCTTTTTCAGCTGCATCTTTCAAACGTTGAGTCGCCATTTTGTCTTTTGAAAGGTCGATGCCGTTCTCTTTTTTGAATTCCTGCACAAGATAATCGATGATCACTTTATCGAAATCATCGCCGCCAAGACGGTTGTCGCCGGCAGTCGATTTTACTTCGAATACTCCGTCGCCAAGTTCAAGGATGGATACGTCAAACGTACCGCCGCCAAGGTCATAAACAAGGATCGTTTCATCTGTTTCCATTTTATCCAGACCGTATGCAAGTGCTGCAGCTGTCGGTTCGTTGATGATGCGTTCCACTTCAAGACCTGCAATACGGCCAGCGTCTTTTGTAGCCTGGCGTTCAGCATCATTGAAATAAGCCGGTACTGTGATAACCGCTCTTGAAACTTTCTCACCAAGATATTCTTCTGCATAGCCTTTAATGTATTGAAGGATCATTGCTGAAACTTCCTGCGGCGTATATTCTTTGCCTTCTGCAGTCACTTTTTCCTGTGTACCCATCAAACGTTTAACAGACTGGATCGTGTTCGGATTCGTGATTGACTGGCGTTTTGCTACTTCACCGACCTGGCGCTCACCGTTTTTGAAAGCTACTACAGATGGTGTCGTACGGTTGCCTTCCGGGTTTGGGATGATTTTCGGTTCGCCGCCTTCAAGAACTGCGACCGCTGAATTTGTTGTTCCTAAGTCAATACCGATAATTTTACTCATTTGAATTCCTCCATTTAACTTTTATTCGTTTTAGCTATTATTCGTTTACTTTAACCATTGCCGGACGAAGGACTCTGCCTTTAAGGGTATACCCCTTCTGCAATTCCTGTAACACTGTGCCCGGTTCTGCATCGTCATCTTTTTCCTGCATCACTGCCTGGTGGAAATTCGGATCGAATGGTTCGCCGACAGCAGTGATTTCTTCGAGGCCTTCACGCTTCACAGCTTCAAGCAAGGATTTTTGAACCATTTCGACACCTTTCATGATAGAAACGGCATCTTCGCTTTTGGCTTCCACGGCCAAAGCGCGTTCAAAATTATCAAGTACCGGCAGAAGATCTGTCAGCAAGGACTGCGAACGGAATTTCGCTGAAATTTCACGGTCTTTCTGCGTACGGCGTTTGAAATTGTCGTAATCCGCCAGTAAACGCAAATATTTGTTCTGTTCAGCTTCCAGTTCATCTTTCAAAACGGAAACTTCATCTTCGCCTTCAGTTTCATTGGATTCATCATCGCGGCTTTCAACTGCCTCTTCAGATTCCTCTTTCAATGAAACAGTCGTCTTTTCGGCGTTTTCATCTGACTGCTTGCCTGTTGGCGTTTCTTCAATGTCTGCTGCAGTTTCTTCCTCATTTGCTAGAGGTTTTTTTTCATTAGACAAAATGATGTTCCTCCTTTATTTCCGAAATATTCGAGTCAGCTCTTTGGAGAGATCGCCGCTCAATGTATCAAGCAATGAGACGATCCTCTTATAATCCATCCTTTTCGGGCCGACGATGGCGATCGAGCCGGTCTGTTCTTCGCCGATATCGTAGGACACCGTAATAACAGAACAGTCTTCCATTGCCGACAGCGCGTTTTCCGATCCGATCCGGATGTGCAGCCCCTGGTTGCCGACTGGAATGATCATCGGAATATGCTCCGATTCCTCCATGACATCCATCAGACTCCTGATCTTATGAAGATCATGGAAATCCGGCTGATTCAGGATATTCAGCTTACCGCCGTAGTAGACATTCTTTTCCCGCGGAAGTATGACTGCTTGCCTGAAAGTCGTAAACAATTCACCATAACGCTCCATATGCTGTTTCATGACCATCATCGTTTCCTGCTCGAGCCGCGTATGAAGGTCATAGAGCGAGACGCCTACAAGGCGTTCGTTCAAAATATTGACCATTTTTTCAATTTCGGATGGATTCAAGCCTTCCGGTATCGGAAAGACCCGATTTTCGACATGGCCGGAATCCGTCACAATGATTGCGACTGCGGAATTGGTAGTCAGCGGCACAATCGACAATTTCTTGACGATGTGCCGGCGGACATCCGGTCCCAGCAGGATTGATGTGTAATTCGTCAGTTCAGACAAAATCATTGCAGACCGTTTGATCACTTCTTCGGTCTCGCTGATTTTATCTTCGAAGATGGAACGTAATTGGATGATATCTTCCTTCGGAAGCGGACGGGGGGTCAGTAAATGATCCACGTAATAGCGATAGCCTCGTTCAGATGGAATCCGGCCGGAAGAAGTATGGGTTTTCTCAAGGAACCCCATTCCTTCCAGGTCGGCCATTTCATTCCGGATTGTCGCCGAACTGAAGGAAATTCCGGATTTTTTGGCTAATTGGTTTGATCCTACCGGCTGCGCTGATTGAATATAATCATCCACCGTCACTTTTAAAATGAGCAGTTGCCGTTCTGTTAACATGATCATCACCTCTGTTAGCACTCTTATAGTGCGAGTGCTAAGACTACACTAAAATTACCAAATTCCTTTTCCCTTGTCAACGATTGCGCATTTATCTAATTTAAATTAAATATTTATCTTTGATACACCGCTTCGGCGCTTTGGACAGTGCGAAGATTATGCTCCTGCGCACTGCTCGTCGCAAAGGAGGCGCTAAAGCGCTCCTTGCCTCCCGCAATAAGCCGAGAAGAGCACTCGTCTTATTGCTCCGGTCGGCATTCGCCTTCTCCTGAGCCGCGCCGGCGCTAGAGAGATCTTTAGAGAATATGGAGCAAAACAGCGAAGACGCCATGGGGACCAAGCGAAGTGTTGAGATCCACTCGGGCGAAGTGAAATGAGTCCGAGTTAGCTCAGCGCAAGCCCCCAGGCAAGCGAAGCTGTTTTGCGGAATATCGGTTCCTAGAAATTATTAATTCATCTTCTCTACTTTTTTATGCCAGCAAAAATTGCTCGAATACGTTATTGCCGATGAAACGGCCCTTCTTCGTCAATTTGACTCGGCCTTTTTCAATAGTCAAATTTTCGCTGTCAATTTCTTTCTTCAGAATTTCGCCATATACAGTTTCCATGCCGATTCCGAATTTCGTTTCAAAGTGTTCAAGTGACACACCGTCAGTTTTTCGGAGGCCAAGGAACATCTCTTCTTCCATCTGCTCTTTCTTCGGAACTTCATGCGAATTCAAAATCGGACGCTCGCCCGAATCCAATGGCTCCATATATTTTTTCAGAGGACCATGGTTCGAATAGCGGATGCCCTGGACATATCCATGTGCACCGGCTCCAGCTCCGATATATTCCTCGTTGTCCCAGTACAGCAAGTTATGGCGTGATTCCATCCCTTCACGCGCAAAATTCGAAATTTCATATTGCAATAAACCTCGCTGATTCATTTCAGTCATCAGCTTCTCATACATATCAGCTTCAAGGTCTTCGGTCACCGTATTCAGTTTCCCTTTGGTCATCAAATTATAGAAAACCGTCTTCGGCTCAATAATCAATGAGTACGCCGAGAAATGCGGCAAGTCGAAAGCAAACGCCTGTTCAAGCGTATCTTCCCATTGTTTCATCGTCTGCCCTGGCAGACCGTACATCAAATCAAAACTGATATTCGTGAAGCCGACTTTGCGGGCGTCTTCAACTGCTCTTGCAACATCTCCATTACTATGGGTGCGGCCAAGGCGCTTCAATAAATCCTCATCGAAAGACTGGACACCCATGCTCAGTCGGTTGACTCCCCCTTTGAAGAGCACCTGCATTTTCTCAAATGTCAATTCATCAGGGTTTGCTTCAGATGTCCATTCGACATCGCTAGTCATCGGCACGTATTCATGGATATAGCCAAGCAATTTCTCCAGCTGACGAGGTTCCAATGATGTCGGAGTACCGCCGCCGAGAAAAATCGTTTCCAGCGGCTGATCGAGTGCTCCCTGCTGTTTCCATAGGGAAAGCTCTTTCCCGAGTGAATCGATATAGGCATCGACCGGCTGGTCTTTGAAAAAGACTTTATTGAAATCACAGTAAAAACAGATCTGGTGGCAGAATGGAATATGGATATACAATCCCTTTACCATGTTATTCCTCTTTTCTAATAGGAAAAGGAGGCTGAAAACACCGCCTCCTCCTTACGTTTATTTTGATTGGTCGTCCATTTTTAATATCGCCATGAAAGCTTCCTGCGGCACTTCAACAGAACCGACTTGTTTCATGCGCTTCTTGCCTTCTTTTTGCTTATCAAGAAGTTTGCGTTTACGTGAAATATCGCCGCCGTAACATTTAGCCAAAACGTTTTTGCGCATTGCGCTGATTGTCTGGCGGGCAACGATCTTCTGGCCGATTGCAGCCTGGATCGGTACTTCAAATTGCTGTCTCGGAATCAGCGTCTTTAATTTGTCGACGATGACTTTGCCGCGTTCATAAGCGAAATCACGGTGGACGATGAAACTTAATGCATCGACCTGCTCCGAATTCAAGAGGATATCCATTTTCACAAGTTTTGATTCTTTATAGCCGATCAATTCGTAATCGAAAGAGGCATAGCCTTTCGTGCCCGATTTCAATTGATCAAAGAAATCATAGACGATTTCTGCAAGCGGCAGTTCATAGATGATGCTGACGCGAGAATTGTCCAGATAATCCATGGTCATGAAATTACCGCGTTTTTTCTGGCATATTTCCATAACAGCGCCGACATAATCATTCGGCACCATAATTGTCGCTTTTACATAAGGTTCTTCCACATAGCTGATCTTTTGAGGATCCGGCATCATTGCGGGGTTATCGATTTTCAGGATTTCTTCATCTGTCATGTGCACATTATAGATAACACTCGGGGCAGTCGTGATCAAATCGATATTGAATTCACGTTCAATCCGTTCCTGGATGATCTCCATGTGCAATAAACCGAGGAAACCGCAGCGATAGCCGAAGCCGAGTGCCTGGGATGATTCCGGTTCAAATTGCAAAGCCGCATCATTCAATTCCAATTTTTCAAGTGCATCACGCAAGTCATTATATTTTGAGGTGTCGATCGGATAAAGTCCGCAGTATACCATCGGGTTCAAGCGACGGTAACCGGGCAATGCTTCAGCTGCCGGATTTCTCGCGTGGGTGATCGTATCACCTACAGGCGCATCCCCCACATTTTTGATGGCAGCAGTCAGGTAGCCTACGTCACCGACTGTCAATTCTTCGCGAAGTGTTGCTCTCGGCGTGAATACGCCAGCTTCAATCACTTCGAACTCTTTATCGCTGGACATCATTTTAATCTTATCGCCTGGTTTGACAGTTCCTTCGACAATTCTTACATAGGAAACGATTCCCCGGTAAGGATCGTACAGCGAATCAAAAATCATCGCTTTTAAAGGCGCACTCGGGTCGCCGGTCGGAGCCGGCACTTTTTCAACAATCTGCTCTAAGATCTCTTCGATTCCGATGCCCGCTTTCGCAGAAGCAAGAACCGCGTCTGATGCGTCAAGACCGATGACATCTTCCACTTCCTGGCGCACGCGCTCAGGATCAGCTGCAGGCAAATCGATTTTATTGATGACCGGCAGAATTTCCAGATCATTGTCCAACGCCAAATAAACATTCGCCAATGTCTGGGCTTCGATGCCCTGTGCTGCGTCCACTACCAGAACAGCGCCTTCACAGGCAGCTAGGCTGCGGGAAACTTCATAAGTGAAATCGACGTGCCCCGGTGTATCGATTAAATGCATGATATAAGTTTCGCCGTCTTTTGCTGTGTAATTCAACTGGACAGCGTTTAATTTGATCGTAATGCCGCGTTCCCGTTCCAAATCCATGGAATCCAGCAGCTGCTCTTTCATCTCCCTTGCGGTAAGGGCGTTCGTTCTCTCCAATATACGGTCGGCAAGCGTAGATTTTCCGTGATCGATATGGGCGATGATCGAAAAATTACGTATTTTGCTTTGACGCGCTAATCTCTGTTCTTGGTTCATGGTCCACACTCCTATACAAACTACTATGAATTATAGCAGTACCATGGCTATTGGGCAATGAAAGCACCGGAAATGATTTCTGTGTCAAGGAAAACTTCTTTGCACGTATCTATTGCATTCCGTTCCCTGGTTTGATAAAATAACTCATGTTGTATAGAGACATAAAAGAGTTGAGGTGTTTCCACCTCTTTCCCTATTTGTCTAGGAGGTGAAAGATATGCCAAACATTAAATCTGCGATCAAACGTGTGAGAACGAACGAGTCTAAAAACGCTCAAAACACGCAAGCTAAATCAGCAATGCGTTCATCTTTGAAAAAAGCTGAGCAAGCTTTGACAAACAATGACGAAAACGCAAACGCTAAGGTTAAAGCTGCGATTAAACAAGTGGAAAAAGCGGCTTCAAAAGGCTTAATCCATAAAAACACTGCAGCCCGCCAAAAATCTCGCTTGATGAAACAAGCGTAAAAATGTAAAAAGCCGGTTCCTTTTAAAGGAGCCGGCTTTTTTTATGTTGGTTTATGTTGTTTTAATAATTGATATTCCGCAAAACAGCTCCGCTTTCCTGGCTGCTTGCGCCAAGCTAACTCGGACTCGTTACACTTCGCCCGAGTGGATCTTGTCACTTCGCTTGGTCGCCTGGGAGTCTTCGCTGTTTTGCTCCATATCTTAAAGATTCTCTTAGCAAAGGCAAGTCCCCAGCAGTGAAGCTGCATTTTTATTATTTATTAAGTTCAACTAAGATAATTTTTATGAATCGCTTCAGCTGTTCTTCGCACCGCGCTTCATCAGGAAGAATTCAAGTACGCGTTCACGGTTGCCGCTTACGGTTTTTAATTGCAGGTCGATATCTGCCAAATCACCCAACACTTCCAGCAGGCGCTGTTCAGAAATTTGCTGGCGTTTCTCGACAAGCAGTTTCACCCTGTACGGATGAGCTTTTAATTGCTTGGAGATCTGCTGCGCGTGATAGCCCTTCTTTTGAAGATAATAGACGTGGACCATGAACCGGATCTGTGAAGCCAGCAGCGCAGCAAGTGCGACAGGCTCCTCCTTCTGCCTGAGCAGATCATAATAGACGCTCAGCGCTGTGCTGATATTGCCGTCCAGATAAGCCTGCAGCATTTTGAATGCATCCTGTTCGAGTGTACGGGCAGTCATCTGCTCCACCAATTCTTCGGTTATTTCACCCTCCGCTCCAAGATAAAGCGACATCTTTTCGACTTCAGATGACAGCAGCGTAAGATTGGTGCCGGCCATTTCCACCAGTTTGCGGACTGCATTTCTGCTGATTTCCTTGCCGAACGATTTCGCTTCATGCGATAACCACGATTCCAGATCATTTGCCTGCAGCGGTTTCGCTTCGACGACAACGGCATGCTGCTTCATCAGCTTGACCACTTTTTTACGTTCATCCAATTTTTCGTATGGCGCAACAAAAACGGTAACTGAACTGGAAGGTGGATTTTCAAGCCACGCTTCAAGAATCTTCATATCATGATTTATCTTTTCCTTGCCGCGCTCAGCTGCTTTCAAAAAAGAAGCGTTTTTTGCGATGATCAGTTTGCGGTCACTGAAAAAAGGAATGGTGTCTGCTTCGTCGATGGCGTGGTCGACCGGCACTTCATCCATGTCAAAGAACGACAATTCCAGTTCTCCCGCCTGTGTCAGACTTGCCTTCAATAAATCCAGGGTTTTTTCTATGAAATAACTTTCATTGCCTACAATGAGATAGACGGGATCAATCTGCCCGCTGCGTATCGATTTCCAAATTGATGTGATCATTATTCCGCCTCCTTCTTATACTATATCGGATTTTACGCGATTTGTGGGATTTGTCTTTTCTGTGACGGCTGGGAAATTCGGGCGGTTAAATAAAGTTCGATGTGGATTTTTCAGATGCAGTAGCTTATAATTAGAGGGAATTAGGAGGGATAGCCATGAATGAATTTGAAAATAATGTACAATCGAAGCGTAACGACGCAATCGATGCCGGTATGGGATTTGTGGTATCATTCGTGTTCTTCGCAGCTATCTTTATCATCGCTGCAGTCGTACAATACGTAGCATTGTAATTTTAAAGAAGGTTCCGGCTAACCAGCCGGAGCCTTTTTTCGTTATTTCACCGTCGAAACAGTATAACCATCTTTTTTAAAGACGATTTCGATGGTGCCGGCTTCGGCCGTATTGAGTGTAGCCAAAGACAGATTTTCAAACCTTTCCTTTACTTCTTCCGCCGGATGGCCGTATCGATTGTCTTCACCAGTTGAGAAAATTGATAGCTCCGGTTTCACTTTCACCAGAAAATTTTCCCCGCTCGAGGTTTTGCTGCCATGATGGCCAACTTTCAGGATTGTTGTATTTTCCAGCAAGTCTCCATCGTTCTTGATTATTTCATTTTCACCGTCAATTTCAAGATCGCCGGTGAACAGAACTTTATGGATTCCATGTTCCATCAGCAAAACCAGTGAATCATTATTGCCTTCATACTCCCCATCAGTCGGACTCAAATAACTGAAAGACGTGATTCCATCACGCCAACCACTCCCCCTCCCCGGCAATCGGACTGTCACCCCATTCAATTCCTGGTCAAGCCCAATTGCCAGTTCCGTTTTCTGGGAGCCAGGTGACATATGGATTTCATCCACCAGAAACAGCTGAAGTATTTCATCCGCCCCTTCCGCATGGTCAGCATCCGGATGCGAAAGAATCAGTGCATCCAGCCGTGAAATACCGTTGCCTTGCAGATAAGGCGCCACCACCTGCCGGCCGATCTCGAACGGACGGTTCCTCTCTTCGAAGCCTTCCCTCCCGAATCTGAGCAGTCCCCCCGTATCTATCAGATAAATCCCGCGTCTGTAGGGCAGCTCAACCAAAGCGCTGTCTCCTTGTCCAACATCGATAAAAGTTACCCGCAGCGCTCCGTCGAAATATGGCATTGCCGTGAAGACGACCGCCGGCAGCATTCCGATTCCAATTTTCCACCAGCGAAAACCTTTTTCAGCATAACTGTAAAAAAGGATGACTCCCGCCAGCATCGCAATCACGATAATGCCTGAAGGTTTCCCAGGAATCCACATTTGGCCAGGCCATTCCGCCAGCCATACGGTCCATTTTTCGAGAAAGGTCCGGAACGGTTCATAAAAATAAAATAAAAAATCCGCAAATGGCTGATACAAGAGAGTCAATCCAAGCAAAAGGATATTAATAGGCAGGATGACAATCGTATATAACGGCACAAATAGGCTGTTCACCAAAAAAGAAGAGAGTGACAGTCCATAAAAATGAATCAGCAATATCGGATAAAGTGTGAATTGGGACAGGAATGTGATCATTAAACCTAATCTGATCGGCGACTGCATCTTCTCCAATATCTTCATTGAATAGATGATGCCGAAACTGGCACCGTACGAAAGCTGGAAGCCTATTTTATAAATGACATATGGATCCAACAAGATAAAAAAGATAAAGCTCAGCAGCAGAATAAAGGCTATGGGCATCCGAATCCTGAAGAGCCGGAACGCCAGGACTGCCGCCGTCATACTTACGGCGCGCCAGACAGAAGGCGCACCTCCTGCCAATAATGCATAGAAAGGCAAAATGATGAGCAGCAGCAGCATGGCGTCCTCTTTTCTGACACCACAGCGCAGCAATAAAAAATATAGCAGGCCACTGATGATGCCAACATGAAGTCCGGATATCGCAAACAGGTGGGAAATGCCAAGGGTCTGTTGGATTTGTTGCTGTTCGGTGGTGAGCGCCTCCCTTTCTCCGATCAGCAGGGCCTCCGCTTCTGACGTCAAATTTTCAGGAAAACTCAGCCGAATATGGGTTTTAAGCAATTCCCGCCTTTCGGCCATCGCTGCTAAAAATCCTGTCGACTCCTTCTGGTACTCGAACTCATTGATTGTGAAAACAGCTGACGCGCCATTGCTTTTCAAGTAATCAGCCATGTCGAAGGCATACTCATGTGATGGGACGTCAATTTCCTCAAAAACTCCTGAAACGGCAAATACAGAATTATGGATTAAACCGGTTTTTCGCTGCATTTCTTCTGGAGTGCTGAAACGGTAGTTTCCATAGACAATTCCACCATCTTCCAGCACCATGAAACCCCTGACTGCATCCCCATCAATTTTAAATCCATCTTTGAAAGAAGCTGCTCCTGTGTACTCTCCTGTATACACTGGCATAGCTATATGGCGCATTTCCTGAATGGCATACGTGGAGATGGAAAAAACTATCAGTAGCATAAAGATTGAAAGAGCTTCCTTCTTCCAGACCAACCAAAAAAACAGCAGCGGCATGAACACAAGAACTCCTGGTGTATCATGCGCTGCTGTAGTCATAATTGCCGTCGCTGCGGCGAAATAGATAATGATGTTGCGGCTCAGACTTCGATTTCTTCTCCGAATAATTGCTTCACCCGTTCATTATAATGGGCCAATTCTTCATCGCTTCCGCCTTTTTCTTTCAATTTCCCGATTAATTCCATGTAAAGCGATGCTTTTTCAACGCTCAAAAAGTCGATTTGACGTTCATCAAAAATGACTTGGACCACTTCCACCCCTGCCTGTTCCAATAACTCGATGGCATATTCATGATTTCTGTAATCCGTCGCATAATACAAACGGGCAATGCCAGCCTGTATGATCGACTTCGTGCATTGCAGACATGGAAAATGGCTGACATAGATATCTGCGCCACTGACACTGACCCCATATTTCGAGCATTGCAGCAATGCGTTCATCTCAGCGTGTATCGTTCTGACACAATGGCCGTCGACAACATAACAGCCTTTATCGATGCAATGATCGCCTCCTGAAATCGATCCATTGTAGCCTCCCGCAATAATCCGGCGGTCACGCACGATAGTGGCTCCGACAGCCAGCCGGGTGCATGTGCTCCGCAACGCGAGCAAATGGCTTTGCGCCATGAAAAATTGATCCCAAGTTATTCGCTTCATTTTAATTGCCCCCTGCTTTTTACTTTCAGTATAAGTTTAGCAGAGGTGCCAGGTACGTCAACAATCAGTTGGCAGTGATTGAATCTTGTAATTGCTCATAAGTCTTATCGCCTATGCCAGTCACATCTTTCAACGCATCAATGGTTATAAACGGTCCATTTTCCTCGCGATATGCAATGATTGCAGCCGCTTTTGAAGGACCGATTCCCGGCAGCGTCATCAGAGTGGTTTCATCCGCTGTATTGATATTGACCAGAACTGCTCCCTCTGCAGCTGAACCAGCCGCCGTTGAAGGTGATGCCACAACAGGCGGAAGACTGACAGTCGTCTCGCCAATTTTGGGAACATAAATGCTCATTTCATCGGTCAGCTTCATCGCCAGATTAAGGGACAGCGCATCTGCATCTGGAAGAAAACCTCCCGCCAAATCGACTGCCATATGCAGCCGTGATTCGGCAGGCAGCTCAAATACACCTGGTTTTTTAACCTGGCCTTTTATTTCGATAAGTATTTTTTCGGATTGAGTCTGTTCAACGGGCAGGGTTTCAGTGTTCAGGGTTGGGGTTTCGATCGGCTGAGGGTTTTCAGCCATGATCAGATCAGATGGCGCCGCTGTAATTTCTTCGGTTTCGCCATGGGGAAATAAAAAATAAAGCGCCAGCATGAATACGACTGCAGCGGGGATCAGCAGTCTGCTGTATTTACTGAAAATCTGTTGGATATTCAGCTTGCATCCCTCTTTCCATTGGGAGCAATTAAATTGAAGCTGTCTGAATTATATAATTATTCAATTCTGATGTCCAGTCCACGCAAAATAATTTTAAGCACAAAAAATAACCGCCAATAAGGCGGTTAAGGAATCAAATCATACTTTTCTCGCACAGAAGAAAATACGTTCACTTTCTCTTGACGGTTCAGCTTCAGTGAAATCCGCTGAGATGGATTCAATTACAAATCCTGCCGCTTTCAACCAGGTCGTATACGTTGAAATTGGAAAAGTCCGTTGTTCGTGCGTTTCTTCAAAACGCTGGTAAAGATCTTCCTGCTGCTGAACAAAGAACGTGATGTCATGAACGACACTGTGCTTGGTTTTGCCAGGTTCAGTGTGCCAGATAAAAGAAACTTCTTCATCATCAAGTATAAATGGACTGTCCATATAAACTTCATCGACTTTATAAACGGAATGAACATCGAAAAAGAACATGCCATCGTCATTTAAAGCTTTATGGACTTCATTGAAGGTTTTCTGCACCTGTTCACCATTTTTCAGGTAATTCAACGAATCGATTGCGATTGTCACCGCGTCGAATCCGTGAAGCCCCTCTAAATTATCCATGGACAATTGATAAGTGGGGATTCGCAGATTCGCTTCATGAAAACGCTGATTCGCCATTGTAAGCATTTGTTCCGACAAATCACTGGCTGTCACTTCATATCCGAGTTCCGCAAAAAGCTGGGCAAGTGTTCCTGTGCCACATGCAAGATCCAGGAGCTTCCCGGAGGTTTTCCGTGAGGCAACCCATTCCACGTATTGTTCATACGGTATATCCTGCATTAAACTGTCATAAATTGAAGCGAACTTGCCGTAACTCATATATCCATTTCAGGCGCTTCTCTCCAGAGGCGCTCCAGGTTGTAATACGAACGTTCGTCTTTGTGGAAGACATGTGCCACCACATCGCCAAGATCGACAAGGATCCAGCGTGCCGAATCAAAGCCTTCAACGCTCTTGACTTCGTTGCCGGCTTCGTTTGATTTCTCGATCAGTTCACGCGCAATCGCTTGTACCTGGCGGTCTGAATTTCCGCTGCAGATGACGAAATAATCCGCAAGCAATGAGATCCCTTCCATATTAAGGACAACGATGTCCTCCGCCTTCTTATCTTCGGCAGCTTGATAAGCCATTTGTAATAATGTATGTTCAGTCATTCTTTCACTTTCCCTTTCTGTTGCACGAAGTATTCATAACACTTCAGTGAATCCGGATAGACCGGCTGATTTTTTGATACCAGAAAATCGATGCTGTGTTTGACGCAGGCTTCCATCATAACATCCAATCCCTGTTCTTTTAATTGACGCAATTCTTCGACGCCTTGAAATCTTCTGCCCACTTCCACAAGATCAGCGATATAGATCACTTTTTCGAGGTCGGACATGTTAGCCCGTCCGGTCGTATGATAGCGGATGGCATTCAAAATATCTTCATCTTTTACGCCGAATTCTTTTGAGGCGACATAGGCACCTACCGGAGCATGCCACAATTCCGAGTGATATTCCAGTAAAAGCGGATCCATTTTTTCTTTTTCGATGATGGATTTCATCCATTCACGGTCAGAAAACTTGGCTACATCATGAAGAATGGCCGCCACCTGCGCTTTTTCCTGAGGAACACCAAACCGGATGGCAAGTGAAGTCGCCATGTTAAGGACGCCGACTACATGGGCATAGCGGTTGTCTGGCAGGCGTTTTTTAACGAGCTGGAGCATCTTGCTCTGGTCCATATAAACCCTCCTTCCTGATATAGGCTTCGACTTTCTCCGGCACGAAAAATGTCAATGGCCGTTTGGCTGCGACTCTTTCACGCAGCATCGTCGAAGAGAGGTGCATTTCTGGCGAATCGATCATCATGACGGGAAAATCGGTAGCCGTGTCATAACCTGGACGACCGATGCCAACAAATTGGATCAGATCGGCCAGTTCATGGATGCGATGCCAGGAATTCAATTGTTCTATCGAATCTCCTCCGATGATGAAATAGAACTCTTTGTCCGGCTCCTGTTCCACCAATTGCATGAATGTGTTATAGGTGTATGAAACCCCGCCGGTTTTGATTTCAAAATCTTCAATGCGGAATTGAGGGTAGTCTTCAATTGCCAGTTCAGTCATCTTCAGTCGCTGCGAAGCGTCCGCACCATGAACATCTTTGTGTGGAGCTGTCGCATTGGGCATGAATCTGACTTCCTCAAGACCCAGGCTGTGATAGGCTTCATTAGCCATGATCAAATGGCCGAAATGCGGCGGATTGAATGTCCCTCCCAGAATCCCGACTTTCTTCATCGCTTCACCGGGAGCTCGATCCGCTTATTGTTCACTGATTGTTTGTAGAGGACGACTGTATGGCCGATCAATTGAACCAATTCAGCTTTTGTCCCTTTCGCCAACGTTTCAGCCACTTCATTTTTATCATCTTCATTGTTTTGAAGGATGCTGATTTTCACCAGCTCGCGCTTTTCCAGAGCTTCTGAAATTTGAACGATCATCGCTTCGTTGACTCCGCCCTTGCCTACCTGAAAAATCGGGTCGACATGATGTGCTTCACTTCTTAAAAAACGCTTTTGTTTACCTGTTAACATAATTTCCTCCTAATTTTTCCGTTATCACTTTAATCATTTTTTCTGTATCCGGTTTGATGCCCGTCCATTTCTCAAAGCCAATGGCTCCCTGATAGACGAACATGCCCACACCGTTTAACGTCCGGCAGCCTTTTTCTTCGGCTTTCTTTAAAAATGGCGTATCAATCGGGTTGTATACGATATCCACCGCCAAAGCACCGGTTTTTGCATTTTCCAACGATATCGGCAGCGCCTCATCTTCTGCCAGTCCGACAGAAGTCGTCTGGATGATGATATCAAAGCCGCCAAGGTTTTGTTCGGCGTCTGATTTCGTCATCGACTCGCTGGCTGTTTCTTCTGCCAGCTCCTCAGCACGGCGGAATGTCCTGTTCGTTATGGTGACATCGCTAAAACCGGCACGGTTCAACGCGAATGCAATCCCTCTCGCTGCACCGCCCGCACCGACCAAAAGGATTTTGTCATCTGTTCTTGGATCTGCAGTCAGCAAAGACTGTACAAAGCCATCGCCGTCTGTATTGCTGCCCTTAAAATTCTTGCCGTTCCGGACAACCGTATTGACAGCATTCATCTCTGAAGCTGCTTCGTCGATGCCATCCAGAAACGGGATGATCGCCTGCTTATGGGGCAGTGTCACATTAAAGCCGCCGGCTCCGAGCAATTGCAATGACTCACAAGCCTCTTTCAATTTAGAAGGTTCCACATGGATCGGTAAAAAAGATGCGTCAATGCCGTTCTCCTGAAACCAAGTATCATGCATGAATGGTGACAATGAGTGTGCGATCGGGTCGCCGATCACTGCATACCATTTCTTCATCCAATTCCTCCTATATAAGGGATGGGCGCAGCATCACTTCGACGCCTTTAGGGGCATGCGCTGCGACAATTACATCCGGGTGCTGGACCGTTACCCAGCCCAGTCCGGAAAAGACAATATCCGTTTTTGCTTCTTTGATGCGGCATTCGTGACGGACCAGTTCAGGATAATCCTCTTTATATTCCTCAGATGGCGGAGCGAGCATTCCACCAAAATGCTGACTGTAAAGTTCATCCGCATTCTCCAGCTTCGTGCGATGGAGCGGCAGCTCATTGGCGATATGGAATGTGAATGAAGAGCGATCACCTTTTATGAAATCGAATCTTGCAAGCCCACCGATGAACAGGGTCTGTTCCGGATTAAGCTGGAATACACGCGGTTTGATTTCTTTTTTCGGCATGATCATTTTCAAATCGGATGTATGGAGATAATGCGCCAATTGATGGTGGTTGATGATTCCTGGCGTATCGTACATCGATTTTTCATCATCCAGTGGAATTTCAATCATATCTAGCGTCGTTCCCGGAAAATGGGAAGTTGTGATGATATTATCCTGTCCGGTTGCCTGTTTGATGATGCGGTTGATGAATGTGGACTTGCCGACATTCGTCGATCCTACGACAAACACATCCTCACCTTTGCGATAATGGTCAATTGCCTCCATCGCTTCAACGACACCTTTGCCTTTTTGGGCAGAAACGGTCAAAATGTCTACCGGTTTCAATCCCAGCTTATTGGCTTCCCGTTTCATCCATTGCAATAGTTTCTGCTCTTTCACTGATTTCGGAAGTAAATCCGCTTTATTGGCAATCAATAAAATATCATTGTTTCCGACGAATCGATGAAGTCCCGGCAGCCAGCTGCCGTTAAAATCGAAAATATCAACAATCTTCACAATAAGGCCTTTACGTTCGCCAAGGCCATTCAAAATGCGCAGGAAGTCATCATCAGTCAATGAGACCGGCTGCAATTCGTTATAATTTTTCAATCTGAAACATCTTTGGCAGATGATTTCCTCTTTTTCCAATGACGATGCCGGCGCATAGCCGAGCTCTCCAGGATGTTCTGTTTGTATCTGTGCACCGCATCCGATGCAATTTGGCATTTCGTTCAATTTTCTTCCTCCCAAGTCATATAACCTTTATCTTTAAGCCTCTTCATGATACGGCGCTCGACCATACGATTGAAACGGGTAAAGAACCCGTCGGATTGAGCGACCGGCAAAACGAGGATCGTATGCAATTTATTGCGGTTGCCGCCAAAAATATCCGTCAGCATCTGGTCACCGATGACCACCACATTTTCACGTTTGACACTCATGATCTGTAAAGCCTTTCGGAAAGCCTTGCCCATCGGCTTGCGCGCCTGGTAAATGAACGGTATACCTAATGGGTCAGCGAATGATTTGACGCGCAGCTCACTGTTATTGGAAACGATGACCACTTGGATGCCTGCATCTTTCATGGTTTTTAACCAATCGATAAGCATCGGTGTAGCTTCCGGACGATCCCATTCCACAAGCGTATTATCAAGATCCGTGATAATCCCGCGGATGCCGTTTTCAAGCAAACTCTCAGGGGTGATATCGAACACCGTTCTGACGTATTGGCTCGGTATGAATTTCTGGTACACTATCAACAACTCCCGTATCTTCGAACTTAATGTTAATGATTATAGCATATTTGCCAAGGCTTCTCCCACTTTGATCGGTTCACCGGACATAATATTATCTGTAAAACGGAAACAATTCGGTTCAAAAAATAGAACCACGGTGGATCCAAAACTGAAATAGCCGACTTCCTCGCCTTTTTTCCAGCTGCCGCTTGTATTGGTGAGCTCAATTGAGTTGACGAACATAGCTCCTACTTTGACCATCAGAACGTTTCCCGAGGCAGTTTCGAGTTCTGTGATCAAGCGGTGATTGCCGCTGATCGGCGATTTGCCATAAAGCAAACCTGATTGATTGACTGGGTAGGATTTCCTTCCGAGAACGAATTGCCTTTTTACATTGCCGTCCAGCGGGCTGTGAATTCTGTGGTAATTGGCCGGTGAAAGATACAGCACCGCATAATTTCCTTGTGCATATCGTTCAGCCAGCTCTACACTCCCCAATAACTCCGCTAGTGAATATTGCTGCCCTTTCACTAAAAAGCTGCTGTCTTCATGAATCCTGCCGGCAATCTCGACTTTCCCGTCAACTGGTGAAATGAGATGGCTGTTAGCCTGAGGCCGGCTTCCTGCCCGCAATTTCCGGATGAAAAAATCATGTAATGTAGGGAAAGCCCCAATTTCCTCTTCGATATCATTCAAGTTTATTTTATAGGTCTTAACATAATTCGGGATCAGCGAACGACTTCCCGATGAACGCGCAAAACGCTGCAGCAAATTGGACGTTAAAGGTCCATTCGTCAATTCTATCGTATACTGATATAATTTTTTCTTCATTTTGATACCTCCGCTTTGATAAAAGTCTACCATTATTTCCTATAGGACAGTATAATGAAGGGAACATCATAATGTACGCAAGGAGGATTCTCCATTGATTTTTATAGAACGGATGGACCAAAACCTAAAAAAACTGAAATCCCAGACGGCGAATATGCTGACCATCGGCAATATGGCGTTTGGCGGTGCTGCCCTGATGGCCGCTATGAACGGTGCCTACAGCTTTAGTGTATTATTCATTTTCATCGCAGCCTTTTTAGATCGCTTCGATGGAATCGTCGCCAGAAAACTCAACCAGGAATCCGCTCTCGGCAAACAATTGGATTCCATGAGTGACATCATATCTTTCGGCGTGGCACCTGCCATTCTGATCTACGAATTGGCATTGGCCGATTTCGGTATTGCCGGCATGGTATTTACAGTAATTTATATTTCCAGCGGCGCGTTCCGACTCGCCCGTTTCAATATCAGTGAATCGAATGGCTATTTCACAGGGTTGCCGATCACTGCAGCAGGGACCGTATTGACCTTATCCTATTTCGGACTTTCTTTATTCCCTTCGGTCTTTTATATGTTCCTGATGCTGATCTGCTCTCTGCTTATGATCAGTACATTCACCTTAAAAAAAGTATAAACAAAAGCTGCCGGATCCATTTCCGGCAGCTTTTTCATTTTCATCTTAACGCTCAAGTCTGGAAGTCAGCCGTTCTACAACACGAAGCACGATTTTCGTGGAATGTTCAGCAGCCTTCGGAAGAAACTCTTCAAATGAAACTGAAGATTCTTTACCTGCAATATCCGATAACGCCCGTATTACGACAAAAGCGGTGTCGAATTGGTAGCATACCTGTGCCACTGCGGCTGCTTCCATTTCGGCAGCTTTCATTTCAGGGAAATGGCCGCGCACTGATTCAACGCGTTCAGGATCATTCATGAAGGAATCACCTGTTGCAATCAGCCCGACTGCATACGGAAGATCTTCCAATTCACTTACCGCTTTTTCAGCAAGTTCGATCAATTCAGGGTTCGATTGGAAAGCTGCCGGCATCTGGGGCACCTGGCCCATTTCATAACCAAAAGCCGTAACATCCACATCATGATGCCGCACTTCATCGGAAATGACGATAGAGCCAACTTCAAGATCTTTATCAAAGCCACCCGCGGACCCCGTATTGATCACCAATTCCGGTTTGAAGTGCTGAAGCAGGATCGTAGTTGACATAGCTGCATTCACTTTACCGATGCCGCTTTTCAGCAATACAATTTCCTGTCCCTGATATGTACCTGTTGTAAATTCGCAATTCGCGATTGTTTCGACCTCCGTGTTCTCCAGACTGCTGCGCAGCAATTCCACTTCTTCTTCCATTGCACCAATTATCCCGATTTTCATCTGTCATTTCTCCTTTATCTCATCAGATTCTGAAATTACTTTTTAATAAGTTGAATTAAACAAGCAGTGAAATTTGCCGCTTCGTCGCTTTGGACAGCACGAAGATTATGCTCCTGCGAACTGCTCGTCGCAAAGACTTAGCCTCACAGGCGTCAGCTAATGTCTTCGGAGCTGTTTTACGAAATATCGACTGCCATGAATTATTATATCAACTTTAATAGAAAAAAAGACGCTATATTAATAAGCGCCTTCTACAGTATTCAGTATATCCATTTTAACAGGTTTCCAACCACCTTTTTCAACCCATTCCAAATGTACGCGATATTTTTTTGACATATCTTTGGATTGAACAGTTCCGATTGATTTTTGAGGACTGCCTCCGTTGCCGATATGCATGATGTACATATCTTTTTCAGCAAGGCCGGTAGCGTATGTGATCGCGTCGATCTTTTCCTGCCAGTCCACTGAGTTTGTATCGTAAACAGAAACGTGTTCGCCGCTCTGCTTTGTTCCTACCGGTTCCCAGCTGGTATTGATGATCGTCTCTTTGACAATCGGATCATTCGATTCCTGGCGTGTGATCGTTCCGCCGGTCACTGTGCCTTCTTCAGCTTTTTCCTTGTCTTTTTCAGCTTCTTTATCTTTATCTTTTTCTTTATCTTCTTCTTTATCTTTTTCAGCATCAGTTGGCTCTTGGGATTCTTCATCTTTTTGTTCTTCGTCCGAAGCCTCTTCATCTTTTGTGGTTTCTTCTGTACTTTCAGTTTGTTCTTCGCCGTTATCCTCTTCGCTCGCCTCTTTGTCGGTCTCTGTGGAAATCTGTACGGATTCCGGTTCCTGGGCGTTCTCTGAACCGTCGTTTTGTCCCAGGAATATAAATGCCCCCACGATAAGAATTAATGCAAATACCAGTCCAATCATTACATTCAACATTTTATTAGTTGTGGAACTGCTTTTCTTCTTATTCACACGAGAGGGATAAGGTTTTTTATCTTCTGCCATAGTAATAGCCTCCCCTTCCTTGATATTCTATCATAATTTAATATGACAAATTTAACTTCCTTGATAAATTTATGTTTCATTATGAATTATAAACTTTAAATGCGCAACTGCAACTGATATCTGAAATAAATATCGTTTGGAGAAAATTCTTCTCTGCTTTCGACAAATAAAAAAGAGCCATCCTTATAAAGAATGGCTGCAATGATTACGCGATGGAAACGATTTCAATTTCCATTTCCCCGCCTGGTGTCAACACTTTCACACGGTCGCCGATCGTACGGCCAATCATGCTTTTCGCGATTGGTGAATCGTTCGAGATGCGCCCTTCGAGAGGATCCGCTTCTGCTGAACCTACGATTGTGTATGATTCCTTGTCACCATCCGGAACTTCAACAAACGTTACAGTAGTTCCCAAACGGACAATGTCGTTGCTCATATCGTTTTCATCTATGATGACCGCATTGCGGATCATTGATTCCAATGTTGAGATGCGTCCTTCTACAAACGCCTGGTCTTCTTTAGCTGAATCATATTCAGCGTTCTCAGACAAATCACCGAAATCACGGGCGATTTTAATCCGTTCGACCACTTCTTTGCGTTTAATCGTTTTCAGGAAATCCAGTTCGTCCTCCAACTTCTGCTTTCCTGCAGCTGTCATCGGAAATTGTTTTTCATTAGCCATTGTTCCCCACTCCTTCAACTGCTGACTTGAGATTTTTGAAAAATCCGTCAGTCTTGTCTCATCATAGTATAATTTACCAATCTATTCAAGAATTGTTTTAATTTTTGTAACCATCAGATCAATTGCGACTTCATTTTGCCCGCCTTCGGGAATGATGACATCCGCGTAGCGTTTTGTCGGTTCGATAAATTGGTTGTGCATCGGTCTTACGACGTTGAGATATTGTTCGATCACCGAATCGATCGTCCGGCCGCGTTCATTGATATCGCGGAGCAGACGGCGGATGATGCGCAAATCGCCATCCGTATCGACAAATAATTTAATGTCCATCAGATCTCTGAGCCTTTTGTCTTCAAGCACTAATATCCCTTCGAGGATGATAACATCTTTTGGTTCGATGTGGATAGTTTCTTCGGCCCTGGTATGGATGGCATAATTATAGACCGGTTTTTCAATCGGCCTGCGTTCCAGTAATTCGTCGATATGTTGGATCAAAAGGTCTGTGTCGAACGCCAAAGGATGATCATAATTTGTTGACAGCCTTTCTTCGAACTCCAGGTGGCTTTGATCTTTGTAATAATAATCCTGCTCTATGACAACAACCGAATGTTCCTTGAACACTTCATAGATTGAATTCGTCACACTTGTTTTGCCGGAACCCGATCCCCCGGCGATACCGATTACTACCGGTCTGTTTTTTGACATAGCAAACTGCTCCTTGCGTCTAATCGTTATTTTTTACCGCTTTTTGCAAATCATGATGCCGTCCCCTATATCGAGCAGCTTTGTATCATACTGGGCATGTTCCATCATGGTTTCCCTGAACTTTTTGAGATTCCGTATCATCGTCCGCTTTCTTCGCGGAATTTCCGATAAAGGAACCGCAGACATGCCATGCATATGCATGTTATCACAATATACTATTCCACCGCTGTTTAATAAAACTTCATACTTTTCAAAAAAGCGTTCATATTGCCCTTTTGCCGCATCTATGAAAATCGCGTCGTAAGCTTTTCTGAGCAGCGCCAAATCCATTTCAAGGGCATCTGCTTTAAAGACGCGGATTTGCTCATGTTTCCCCGCTGCATTGATATACTCCCGGGCTTTTGCATAGCGCTCTTCGTCCCGCTCGATTGTATCAATAAGAGCACCCGGCAAAGCTTCAGCCATTTTCAATGCGGAAAAACCGATCGCAGAGCCGATTTCCAGGATCACATCTGGTTGTTGCTCTTTCAACAGAGCTGTCAATTGACTGATGCCGTCATCTTCCATGATGGGAACATGATTTTCACGGGCATAATCTTTCATAGCCGAAATCGTGTTCTCAAATCGTTCATTATCCATTTTTGGAGCCCCTTTTCGCCATCGCAAAAATTCTTTCAAATGATAACATAAAACAAGAAGGAATGCGAGGTCGCTTCCTTCTTGTCTGTTTAATTGCCTATATACTCGTCACGCTTTTGAAGATGTTCTTCGTAGGTGACAGAGAAGTGGTTGGTGCCTTCTGAGTCGGCCAGGAAATACAGGTACTCCGTATCTGCCGGGTCAAGCACGGCTTCTATGGACGAAGCTCCGGCACTGGCGATTGGGCCAGGCGGCAAACCTTTATTGATATAGGTGCTGTACGGATGCTCAAACTGATAATCTTCGTTGAACAAACGCTCACGGTGCTCGCCCATTGCATAAATGACAGTCGGGTCCGTTTGAAGCGGCATATCCTGCTCCATCCTGTTATAGAAGACAGAAGCGATTGCAGCTCGGTCAGCCTGCGCCGTAGCTTCTTCTTCAAGCAGCGAAGCGAACGTCAGCAGCCAATGCGGCGATTCTCCGCGCTCTTCCAGAATAGCTGTATATGGCGCAATATTAGCTTGTGTGGCATTCAGCATCTGTTCAATTATCAATTCCAGTGAAGGATCTTCTTCATAGAAAGGATAAGTTGCAGGGAATAGATAGCCTTCGAGTGCATATCTGACATTTTCGCCTTTGATCTCTTCCGTTAAAAGATCCGGATAGCTTGCCATCAATTCTTCAATGTATGCCTCATCAGTAACTTTAGCCATAAAATCTTCCGCCGAGTGATCGGTTTTTTCAGCTATGACATTCTCTGCAATCTGCTCGAGTGTCAAGCCCTCAGGAAAATTGATCGTAAATAAAGGCTCGCGGTATACTTTACCCGTTTTCAAACTTTGCGTTATTTCATCCAGTGTCATGGAAGGCAATAAGCCATAGGTTCCAGCCTGGAATTCTGATTCATTGTTGAATTTCACATAATATTTATAGATCCGGGCGTCTTCGATTATTCCATTTTCCTCCAGCAACTCAGAGATGCTGTCCAGATTGGAACCAATTGGAACCTCTATTTCGATAACTTCCTCGGAATCCGGATCCACCGGCTCCAAAGCGGAAGTCACATAAGTGTAACCCCGGTAACCTGCAACTGCCACCACGATCAATAAAACCAGCGTGATGATAAAAACGATGCGCCGCACAATTCTAACTTCTTTCTTCTTTTCTTTCATGCGGTCAAACATGATATCGATCTTCGATTTCTTTTCCACGGGTTCCCCCCCTTAACTATTCTTTACTATTATACAAGAAAGCAGACAAAAAGAAAAAGGCGGAATTGAAACTCAATTCCGCCTTACTTTTTAAAGCTCTTCGTTTTCCTCTTCTTCAGCAAGGAAAGTATTGAGCATTTCTTCGATCATGTCCCATTCTTCATCAGTTTCAACCGGCAAAAGATCGCCGCCTGCCACTTTTCCATCAACATCAGTGTTTTCAGTGAAAGATGATGCCTGGATTTCGATTTCGCCTTCTTCATCTTCTTCAGCGCCAACCGGGAAATACAAAACGTATGATTTTCCGAATTCTTCTGAGTCAAATGTAAACAAAATTTCGAATAGCTGCTCGTTGCCGTTTTCATCAACGACTGTGATATGTTCTTGTCCGTGTTCCATTGTCGTCACCTCATCATTTTTTAAAATCAAGATAGCCTTGCAAAATCATTACTGCAGCCATCTTGTCGATCACTTTCTTACGGTTCTTTCGGCTGACATCGGCAGAGATCAGCATTTTCTCGGCTGCCGATGTTGTGAGACGTTCATCCCATAAAACCACTGGTATAGCATACGCTTCTTTGAGCAATGCTGCAAACTTTTCGGATGCCTCTGCACGAGGGCCGATAGAGTTGTTCATGTTTTTCGGGTATCCCACAACAATTTCAGAAACTTCATATTGGCTGATCAGTTCACCCAGGCGGTCAAACCCATATTCTTCAATCGCTTCATTGATTTTTACGGTCTCGATCCCCTGTGCCGTCCAGCCGAATGCGTCGCTGATTGCGACGCCGACTGTTTTAGAACCTAAATCCAGCCCCATTATTCTCATAATTTATTCCTCATTATTCTTTTTGATATAAAACTTCACAAGTTCTTCAAGGATTTCATCCCGCTCGAGTTTGCGAATTTTGTTCCTTGCATCCTGATGGCGAGGAATATAAGCCGGGTCCCCGGATAAGAGATAGCCGACAATCTGATTAATCGGGTTATAGCCTTTTTCTTCTAATGATGCATGAACTTCCAGCATCACTCGTTTTACATCTTGCTCCATCGATTCATCAGACGAATCAAACTTCATAGTGCGATCGAATGAACTCACGACAAGCACCTCGCTTTCGGATTTAGATAGGAAAAACCTTTTCCGCTGCCTGATTTCCATTATATACGATAAAAGTCTTTTATTAAACCTATTTGACTAAGTCGTAAACAGACTCAAGAGCCTCATCCAGTTTTCCAGGTTCTTTTGCCCCTGCCATCGCCATGTCCGGACGGCCGCCGCCTTTTCCGCCGCATAGCTCTGCTACATGTTTGACGATTTGGCCCGCATGATAGTTCTCGCCAGCCAATTCTTTTGTAACACCTGCAGCAAGCATGACTTTTTCGCCGTCGACTGCGCCTAACACGATCACCGCATTTTCAAGCTTTTGTTTCAGATCATCCAACATCTGGCGCAATTGGTTATTGTCTTTCGCCTCGACACGCGCAGACAGCACTTGAACATCTCCCACTGTCTTCACAGCATCCAGGATGCCTGCCGATTGTGCATTTGAAATTTTCGCCATCAACGATTCATTTTCACGCTGAAGCGCTTTTTGATCCGCCATGAACGTCTGCACCTTTTGAACGAGATCTTTCGGATTCGCTTTCAACAACGATGCCGCTTCTTCAAGAGTCCGCTCAGTGTTTTTCAGATTTTCGTAAGCACCTTTCCCAGTCAATGCCTCAATGCGTCGGATGCCTGCACCGATGCCGCTTTCCGATACAAGTTTGAACAAGCCTATTTCAGCTGTATTGCCTACATGTACGCCGCCGCAAAGCTCTAATGAGTAGCCGCCGATTTCGACAACGCGCACAACATCACCGTATTTCTCTCCGAACAATGCCATTGCTCCCATGTCTTTCGCTTCCTGTAAATTATGGTAACCGGTTGCAACTGCAATGCTGTCCCAGATTTTATTGTTTACAATCTTCTCGATCTGTTCCAGTTCTTCCGCAGTCACCTGGCCGAAATGCGAGAAGTCGAAACGCAGACGGTCCGGTCCGACATATGAACCGGCCTGGTTGACATGGCTGCCGAGCACATCTTTCAATGCCTGGTGCAGCAGGTGTGTAGCTGTATGGTTCTTCACTGTGTGGCTGCGCTCTTCAATATCCACTTTCGCTTCGACTGCTGACTTCGTCAATTCCCCCGAATCGATTCGGATGGAATGGATGTTCTGGCCATTCGGTGCTTTTTTGACATCGAGAACAAACGCCTGAACCAGGTCGTTGCGCAAGATTCCGTGATCGGCAATCTGTCCGCCGCTCTCCGCATAGAAAGGCGTGCGGTCAAGAATTACCTGCACTTCTTCACCTTCTTGTGCATGTTCGACAAGTTCTCCGTCTTTGATGATGAACAATACATTCGCTTCTGCGACTGTATCCGTATAACCGATAAATTCACTCGGTTCTTTGATATTGCCGAGAACTTCTGATTGCGTCTGCATTGAATTGACGTTCTGGCGAGCGCTTCTTGCACGTTCACGCTGTGCCATCATTGCCTGTTCAAAGCCAGGATGGTCGATTGTCATTCCAGCCTCTTCAGCGTATTCTTCTGTCAGTTCAATCGGGAAACCATACGTATCATAAAGACGGAAGGCCTCTTCACCAGGAATTTCATTGCTTCCCGCAGCTTTTTGCTTATCCGTAACATTGGACAAGATAGCCAGTCCCTCATTCAGCGTTTCATGGAAACGCTCTTCTTCAAGTTTCATGACGCGTACAATAAAGTCTTCTTTTTCGTTCACTTCCGGATAGAAGGCTTTCATGATATCGCCGACAATCGGAACCAGCTGGAACATGAACGGTTTTTCGATGCCCAATTTTTTAGCGTAACGGACGGCGCGGCGCAGGAGTCTGCGAAGCACATAACCGCGGCCTTCATTGGACGGCAGCGCGCCATCACCAATTGCGAAAGCGACAGTGCGGACATGGTCAGCGATGACTTTGAATGCCAGATCGCTGTCTTTGTCCTCCCCATATTGCTTGCCGGAAATCTCTTCCGTTTTTCTGATGATCGGCATGAACAGGTCTGTATCGAAATTCGTCGGCACATCCTGGACGACACACGCCATGCGCTCAAGGCCCATTCCGGTATCGATGTTCTGTTTCGGCAGCGGTGTATAGGTGTGGTCAGCGTTATGGTTGAACTGGGAGAACACCAGGTTCCAGATTTCAAGATAGCGGTCATTTTCGCCGCCTGGGTATAATTCCGGATCGTTCAAGTCATTGCCGTAGCTTTCACCGCGGTCATAGAAGATTTCCGAGTTCGGTCCGCTTGGGCCTTCTCCGATGTCCCAGAAATTCCCTTCCAAACGAATAATGCGTTCAGCGGGTACACCAACTTCATTGAGCCAGATACCGTAAGCTTCTTCGTCTTCAGGATGCACTGTCACCGACAGCAATTCCGGGTCAAAGCCGATCCATTTCGGATCCGTCAGGAATTCCCAAGCCCAGTGGATCGCTTCTTTTTTGAAGTATTCACCGATCGAGAAGTTGCCTAGCATTTCAAAGAATGTATGGTGGCGTGCTGTCACACCCACGTTTTCAATATCGTTCGTGCGGATGGATTTCTGCGCATTGACGATCCGCGGATTTTTCGGGATGACACGTCCGTCGAAATATTTCTTAAGTGTTGCGACACCGCTGTTGATCCATAGCAATGACGGGTCTTCGAATGGCACGAGCGGTGCGCTCGGCTCCTGATCATGTCCTTTTTCTTTGAAAAAGTCCAAATACAGCTGTCTGATTTCTTCTGCTTTTAAATTCTTCATTTGTTTTCCTCCTTATTACTTAGATAATTTTAATAATTGATATTACGCAAACCAGCTTCGCTTTCCTGGGGGCTCGCACTGAGCTAACTCGGACTCGGTCCCCTTCGCCCGAGTGGATCTCAGCACTTCGCTCGAAACAGAGTTGGAAAGCCAACTCTGTTTCTAATCCCCTGGGAGTCTTCGCTGTTTTGCTCCATATCTGGGTGTAACTCTTAAGATGAAGAAGCGGAAGGTGGCGAAGTGCAAAGATATGCTCCTGCATCGCTGCGCTGCTTCGTCGCAAACGATTTGTGCAAGCACCAATCGCTTCCTGCGGGAAATAGAGCGTGTCCTGAGACCCCGCAGAGAAGGTTTGACCGAACTGCATTCGGTCGAACCTTTGCGACGAAGCGTGTAACGCTGCAGGAGCATCGGTTTTCGAAGCGATCGAGGAGGCTCAGGCCGCTCCCCGCGGAAAGCGTCCACCAGGAGCGAATTCATCTGCTTATAAAAATTTCAAAAATATTTCAGATGGATATAAAAATAGCCTCCATCCCTTGCGTAAACGCAAGGGACGAAGGCTATTGATTCGCGGTACCACCCTAATTACACGGAAATGTTCTTCCGTGTCTCTCATTGGTGCCTTAACGCGGCTTTACGGCAGGGATTAGCTGCACTCAGGAGTAGCTTTCTAAAATATCATCGCGAAGATCCTTTCAGCCGGGGGATCTATTTCTGGACGCTTGCTATTTTATACTTTCTCCATCAACGTTTTGAATATTGTATAGCTTGAATTATAGAAAAGTTATTTGGTCCTGTCAACAACAGCCGTCAGGATTCGATAAAATCACGCGGTGTGATGCCTTTCATGCCAATCAATGGATGAATTGCGTGCACATTGTCATTTGTCAGAGAAACTGGTCCATCCGCTTCTGCGACAGCAGTTTGTTGCGCAGATTCAGATTGTACAGCCGTTTGTGAAGATGCAGCCGAGTTAGCAGCAACAGCTTTCTGCTGCGCCGGCTCACTTACGGTTTTATTGTCATCCGCTTCAGGGTCTGACAGCGACAGCCGGTCTTTTAAAGTGGTCATGCGCTTCGTATCGTCCGTGCGTTCGACTCCGTAGCGGAAGACGCCGGGGTCGCCGCAGAGAATCAGGAAATCCTTGCTGCGGGTGATGCCGGTGTAAAGCAGATTGCGGCGCAGCATTTTCATATAGCCGCGCACCACCGGCATGATGACGGTCGGAAACTCGGAGCCCTGCGATTTATGGATCGAACAGCAGTAGGCCAATGTCAGCTGATTCAAATCGCTGCGCTGATAGGTGACTTCAATGCCGTCGAACGACACGACCAGGACGTCCTGCTTTTCGACCGTTTCGCTCGCTTTCATGATGGCGACCACTTCACCCATGTCACCGTTGAAGACATTGCTCTCCGGCTGATTGACAAGCTGCAGCACTTTATCTTTTACGCGGTAGGTAATGTCACCGAAAACAAGTTCTTTCCGTTTGCCGTCCGTATTCGGATTGACCATCTGCTGGATCATTTTGTTCAATGCGTCTATGCCGGCAGGTCCTTTGTACATCGGGGCAAGAACCTGGATATCTTTGATGTGATGGCCTTTTGCAAGCGCGCTTTTCACCACTTTTTCGACAACTTCCGGTATTTGTTCGGCACCGGCTTTGATGAATGAACGGTCAGAAGTCTTAGCGGTGATATCCGCCGGCAGCTGTCCGTTTTTCATCTGATGGGCCAGTTCAATTATGGAAGAACCGGATGTCTGCCTATAAATATGGGTCAATTCAACTGTCGGAATCCGTTTCGAATCGAGAAGGTCACGCAGCACCTGGCCCGGTCCCACCGGCGGCAGCTGATCCTGGTCACCGACGAAAATGATCTGCGCATCATCAGGTACGGCCTTCAGCAATTGATGTGCAAGCCACGTATCGACCATCGACATCTCATCGATGATGATCAATTTGCCTTCGATTTCTTTTTCTGTCTCTTCTTCTTTTTCCTGGCCGTTAAAGCCCAGCAAACGGTGGATCGTCATCGCCGGAAGTTCCGTCGATTCACTCAGGCGTTTTGCTGCACGGCCAGTCGGCGCCGCAAGGATAATCGGAAAAGGTTCTTTTTTCTTGGCATAGTCTTTAGGGTCCAACGACAAGCCATGAAGTTCGGCGTAAACTTCCACGAGTCCACGAACTACTGTCGTCTTCCCGGTTCCGGGTCCGCCTGTTAAAATCATGACCGAGGAATTCAGGCTCGATTCGATTGCCTGGACCTGCGTTTCCGCGTAATTGACGCCAAGCCGTTCTTCCGCTTCACCGAGCGCTTTGCGCACTTCAGACGATGGGAAGCCGTCACGGTTTTCCTGCGAAGCGAGCAAGGTTTCGAGTTTAGTCGCAATGCCCACTTCAGAATAATAGAGAGACGGCAAATAAAGGCGCGTTTCTTCCCCCGCGACTTTGCTTTCTTCGTTCAACTCGATGGCCGCTTGGGAAATCGCTTCAATCGAAATTTCTTCACGCTGCCTCGCTTCAAGCATTTCCTTAACCTGCGGGATAAGGGTTTTGGCATCGATATAGACATGACCTTCTGACAGGGAGGCCTGATTCAATAAATGCAGGATCGACGCTTTGATGCGGTCGGGGTGGCTGCCGGTCAAGCCCAGCTTCGCGCCGAGTTCATCAGCCCGCTGAAAACCGATCCCTTCAATTTCCTCGATCAGGCGGAACGGATTTTTCGTCAGGATGTCGATCGTTTCTTCGCGGTAGGCCTGGAAAATGCGCATGCCGACCTGCGGACCGAATCCCCAGTCATTCAGCTGGATCATGACCCGCTCCAGCCCTAGGTTCATCTGGAGCGTCGAGCGGATGGTGTCCTTTTTCTCATCTGACAAACGCGGGACAACATCCAGTGCTTCCGGATCTTCCAGAATTTTTTTGATGGCATCTTTGCCTAATTTTTTGACGATCGTTTCCGCTGTCTTCCGGCCGATGCCGTTGAACATATCACTCGACAGATAATGGACGATGCCTTGCTCGGTCTCGGGCACTTCTTTCGTGAATGTCTCCACTTGGAACTGGATGCCGTAACGAGGGTGATTTTTCACCGCTCCTGTAAAACGGTATTCTTCTTCCATGGAAAGTTCAGGGAAATATCCTGACACGATGATTTCTTTTTCTGCATAAGAGGTGTTGGTCTGATGGATTTTCACTTTTGCGATGGTGAAAAGATTCTGGGGGTTATGAAAAATTGAAACGACCGGCCGACCAAGCACAAATTGCGTTTCTTCCTGAAATAAATCAATTTGTCCTGTCATGCCGATCGTTCCCCTTTCAAATTCCTATTGAAGATTTGTTTTAATCATATCATACGCGTAGCGCGCCATTTCATTTTCTTCGTCCAGCGTGAATGCCTGCTCGAGATGGTGCATGGCATCTTCTGTGCGGTTGGTTGAAACGGCATATAAAACACCCAGATTATAATGGGCATCCGAATGGTCAGGCTGCAGTTCCAGCACTTTTATGAACTGCGGCTCCGCCAATTCGAATAATTCCATTGATGCCAGCGTCACGCCGTAGCTCATCCGTGCCGCCACATCGTTTTCATCCAGTTCCACTGCACGCTGCAGATAAGGCAGTGCCAATTTTGTCTGGCCCAGCCGCTCCAGGCATTTGCCGATCATGAAATGCGCATCCGCGCCTTCCAATTGATACTGCACCGCTTTTTCATACAGCTTCAATGCTTCATCATAGCGTTCAGCATTGAAATACAGATTAGCCAATCCGTAATAAGCGGTTGCCGATGTTTCATCGAGTGTGATCGCTTTTTGGAAAAAGCGTTCGGCACGCTCAGTTTCTTCCATCGAAGTCAGTACATGACCGAAATTGATATAACCAAGCGGATTTTCCGGTTCTTCTTCAATGGCTTTCGTGAATGCCTGCACCGCTTCCTCGGTTTTGCCATCCTGGATGGCCTGTATGCCGATTTCATTGTAATTCATATGTCTCTCTCCCATTAGCCTACATAGTCAAGGCGTGCGCCTTTTTTAAACACTTTATCAATTGTTCCGCCGCCCAGGCATACATCGCCGTCATAGAAGACGACTGCTTGTCCCGGAGTGATTGCACGGACCGGCTCATCAAAAGTCACGATCGCTTCGCCGTCTTTCAATTGGACTATTACGCCTGTATCTTCCTGGCGGTAGCGGAATTTAGCCGTGCAATGGAAGTTGTCCGCAGGCACCGTGTCAGATGTGAAGCTCAGATTCACCGCGCTCAAGCTGTCGGAATACAAAGCATCATGATGGAAATTCTGTCCGACGTAAAGAATGTTGCGGTCAAGATCCTTGCCGATGACGAACCACGGATCCCCAGCTCCACCGATGCCAAGTCCCTGGCGCTGACCGATTGTGTAATACATCAAACCGTCATGGCTGCCCATTTTGACGCCTTCAAGTGTTTCCATTGAACCTGGCTGTGCAGGCAGATATTGGCCAAGGAATTCTTTAAAATTACGTTCGCCAATAAAGCAGATGCCTGTTGAATCTTTTTTCGTTGCAGTTGCAAGACCCGCTTCCAATGCGATTTCACGCACTTTTTTCTTTTCCATATGGCCGATCGGGAACATCACTTTTGATAATTGCTCCTGATCCAATTGGTTAAGGAAATAAGTCTGGTCTTTATTATTATCCTTGCCGCGCAGCATTTTTGTTTCACCATTCGCAGCGTGTTCCACCTGCGCGTAATGGCCGGTCGCCAAATAATCGGCTCCAAGGCTCAGAGCATGCTCCAAAAACGCCTTGAATTTGATTTCTTTATTGCACATGACGTCCGGGTTCGGCGTGCGTCCTGCTTTGTATTCATCCAGGAAGTACGTGAAAACCTTATCCCAGTATTGTTTTTCAAAGTTGACGGCATAATACGGAATGCCGATCTGGTTGCACACGCGAATAACGTCTTCATAATCTTCTGTCGCTGTGCAGACGCCGTTTTCGTCCGTATCATCCCAGTTTTTCATGAAGATGCCTATGACGTCGTACCCTTGTTCCTTCAATAAATAAGCGGCAACCGAAGAGTCCACCCCTCCGGACATGCCGACAACAACCCGCGTATCTTGCGGTGCTTTTTCTGTCATTTCAATCACCTTTTCACTTTAGCGCCAAGCGCTTGCTGATTTGGGCTGTTTTTTCAGCCGCTTGCCGGACCTGTTCAATGGTCAGTCCGTAACCGAAACTGAAGCGGATGGAATTGCGGATCTCTTCCGCTTCTTCACCATACATCGCCACGAGAACATGTGACGGATCGATCGAACCGGCCGTGCAGGCAGAACCGCTTGATGCGGAAATACCCGACAGATCCAAGTTTACAAGAAAGGATTCGATTTCGATTCCTTCGATGCTCAAATTGAGGATATGCGGCATTTGCTGACTGCCGTTCTCTTTATATGCAACACCCGCATTATCGAGTGCTTTTTTAAATTCATCTTTGTATTGCTCGTACTGCGCTGCTTTTTCTTCTCTTGATTCCATAGAAATGGAAACAGCTTTTGCAAAAGCGCTGATTGCCGGAACATTTTCAGTTCCTGCGCGGCGCTTGCGTTCCTGTTCGCCGCCGTAACTCAGCTGCGCCAGGCTCGTGCCTTTGCGCTGATAAAGGAAACCAACGCCTTTGGGTCCGTTCAGCTTATGGGCCGAAACGGACAATAAATCCACTTTCAGTCTATCGACATCTATCGGCAGAACGCCATATGCCTGGACAGCATCCGTATGGAACACTGTCTCCGTGCCTTCCAGCAATGCACCGATTTCCGCAATCGGCTGCATGCTTCCGACTTCGTTGTTGCCAAGCATCACCGTCACAAGAATTGTATCGTCCCGGAGCGCTTTTTTCACGTCATCTGCTTTTACTAGCCCATTGCTGTCCACCGGCAGATACGTCACTTCATAGCCATCCCGTTCAAGTTTCTGGCAGGCATGGAGTACAGCATGGTGTTCAATCTGCGAAGTGATGATATGTTTGCCTTCATTTTTTAACGCGGTGCCGAAGATCGCCAAATTATCCGCTTCTGTTCCCCCGCTGGTAAAAATGATTTCCGGATCGTCCGCACCTATGCTTTTCGCAAGGACATTGCGGGCTTCGTCCAGTATCTTTCTCGCTTCACGGCCAGTGCCGTGAATGCTTGAAGGGTTGCCGTATACTTCCGCCAGTCTGTTTGAAAATAATTCGACCACTTCCGGATGCATCGGAGAAGTGGCCGCATGGTCAAGATAAATTCGATTCATCGTTTAAACTCCTCTATATATAAAACATATAATTTTCTGTTGTTGATTCCTGCTGGTTAGCCAGGTCTTCGATAGTTGTGGTATCCAGGACATTTTTGACGGCATCCCGGATGCGGATCCATAGTTCACGCTGCGGCTGGGCCTCGTCTTCGATTCCTTCGACGGGCTGTATCGGTCCTTCCAGAACACGGATGACGTCTCCAGCTGATATTTCTTTCGGATGGCGCGACAGCATGTATCCGCCGTAGGCTCCTCTCACACTTTTCACCAAGCCGGCATTGCGGAGCGGTGCAACCAATTGCTCCAAATAGGCTTCGGACAAATCGTGCTCAGCCGCAATTTTACGCAGCGGCAGCGGCCCTTCGCCATATTCTTTGCCAAGTGCGATGATTATCGTCAAGCCGTAGCGGCCTTTTGTTGAAATTTTCATAAATACACCTCTGAGTCAGATTCCATTATTCTTCAAAATAGTATAGCATAAATCACGCATATGGACTTGCAATGACTTTTGAAAGCTGTCGCGATATACTAATGGAACAGATGTACGGAAGGAGTTTTTTCATTGCAGAACGAACCATTGGCTTTTCGCATGCGGCCGCGCACCATCGACGAAGTGGTGGGACAGCAGGATGTCATCGGACCGCATACGGCTCTATACAAAATGATCCAGAACGGCCACGTGCCGTCCATGCTGCTGTACGGCGAACCGGGAATCGGCAAGACGTCGATCGCACATGCCATCGCAGGCACTTCGAATCTGCCGTTCATCGCGTTGAACGCCACAACCTCCGGCAAGAAAGATGTCGAAGACGTTGTCCGTGAAGCCCGTGTTACCGGCAAAGTCCTCCTATTCCTTGATGAAATCCATCGATTCAATAAACTCCAGCAGGATGCCTTATTGCCGCATGTGGAAAGCGGCTCGATCGTCCTGATCGGCGCCACGACGGAAAACCCGTTTCACGACGTCAATCCGGCAATCCGTTCACGCTGCGGCGAAATAAAGCAATTGAAGCGGCTGACCCATGAAGACATCGTCCATTTGCTTGATACGGCACTGAAGGATCCGAAACGGGGACTCGGACGTGAAGAAATTGAGATTTCTCCGGCGCAGGTCGAACGCATTGCCGAAGGAACCAATGGTGATGCCCGCAAAGCGTTGACTATGCTCGAGTCGATTGTCATCGCGTCCGATGAAGTTGACGGGAAATATATCGTCGAGGATCAGATGATCGAACAGATGATCAAGCGTGTCGGAGTATTTGGGGATAAAAAAGGCTCGCATTTCTTCAATCTCCTGTCGGCTCTTCAGAAATCCGTTCGTGGCAGTGATATCAACGCAGCCATGTATTATCTGGCACATCTTCTGGAAAACGGCGATTTGACCGCTGTCACCCGTCGTTTGCTGGTCATGGCCTATGAAGATATCGGACTCGCGAATCCTTCTGTCGGGCCGCATGTGCTTGCCGCCTGCCAGGCAGCTGACCGCTTGGGATTGCCGGAAGCGCGCATCCCGCTGGCACAGGCTGTTGCGGAAATGTGCCTGTCGGAAAAATCCAATTCCGCTTATAAAGCAATCGACGCAGCCACAGCCGCAATCAATAAAGGATTGACCGGCGATATTCCGACGCATCTCCGTGATACTCATTACGCTGGAAGTGCCGAACTCGGCCACGGCGGCTATATCTATCCGCATGACACCCCGATCGGCTCGTTCGGCGGCTGGGCCGATCAGGATTACCTGCCGAAAGAAGTGCAGAAAACGGAATTCTATAAACCGGTCATCGCCGGCGAGGAGAAAAAATTTGCCGGAATTTATGAAAAATTGAAATCGTTCCGAAAGAATAAAAAATAAGAGGATTTTGTATGGCCATTCCTTCGGGAGTGGCCTCTTTATTTGGAATTTCGTATTTTTGTGGGGATTGTCTTTCATTTTGTTAATTACATTGCGTTTTTGAAGGAAGTTTCCAGCTGAATAGCTTTTCGAGAACCGGTTTTACTTGGTTATGCGCGGTTAATTTTTTTTTGCGCGCGGTTAGAATTTTTTACGCACGATTAAAAAATTATATGCGCGTTCCTGAAGACTTATGCGCGTTTAGCGTTTTATTTAATTCTATCAACCTTAAATGTCCATAAAAAAACCGGCTCGTCCGAAATGAGCCGGTTCATCTTAATTATTTCTTACACGGTTGATTGGAATCGATGAAGTAATGTCGTTCACAACCCAGCTCGCGCAAATCAAGCCGACAGTGGATGGCGTGAATGCGTTCGATGAAGGCGGCATCTTGGCTTTGCGGATAGCCGCTTCCGGTTTGCCTACACTTCCTACGATATCCTCCCGCACAATTATCGGACTTTCATCCGAGAATACCACCGGAATCCCTTTACGGATGCCTGCTTCACGCAATTTCTTGCGTATGATTTTCGCCAATGGGTCGGTATGCGTTTTCGAGATATCCGCAATCTTGAAGCGGGTTGGATCGGTTTTATTGGCAGCACCCATACTTGAAATGATTTTAACGCCTCGTTTATAGCATTCCTGCATCAGATGTACTTTATAGATCATCGTATCCGAAGCATCGATGACATAATCCGGGTTATAGCTGAAAAATTCTTCATATGTATCTTCTGTATAGAACATATGCAGATCGATGACTTCGCAGTCTTCGTTGATGTCAGCAATGCGATTCTTCATGACGCCACTCTTCGATTGACCCACTGTAGAAAGGTTGGCGACCAATTGCCGATTTACATTGGTGATGTCGACGTTGTCCTTATCGACCAGGATGATACGGCCAACACCGCTTCTTGCACAGGCTTCAGCTGCGAATGAACCGACTCCGCCGACTCCTAGAATTGCTACAGTCGAATTCTTCAGCATTTCGATCCCTTCTTTGCCGACTGCCAGTTCGTTTCGTGAAAATTGATGTAACATAGTTTTCCTGCCTTTCAATGTTGATGGACTTAGTTGGAATTAACCTAGTAGGAATTATACACAAATAAAAACCCTCCAGCAAATTGCTGAAGGGATGAATAACATTTTTAAGTGAGAATCCCGATCGTGCCGTCCTTGACTTGCATATCGTTTTTGAACCCGCTTCTAGCAGGTGGGTGACCTCTTCACCGCTTATAACTTCCGGTTAAGGCATGTTAGCCACGTTGAAATTCGGTCTCCCGACGACAAAATGTTGGGTCAAAACTGAATTGCCTGTAACGAACACATCAGGATTCTCTACTAAGGTTATATTAGCACACGCTGCAAATTTCTACAACCGTTTTACTCTAGCCCTTTTGAATTATTCTGAACATTCAGTAATAGGCTTAATTCTTCAAGTTGATCTTTTGAAACCGGGCTTGGCGCATTCGTCAACAGATCGCTTGCGCTGGCTGTCTTCGGAAATGCAATGGTGTCGCGAAGGTTCGTACGGCCTGCAAGCAGCATCACCAAACGGTCCAAACCAAAGGCAATCCCGCCATGTGGAGGCGTTCCATACTCAAATGCTTCCATCAGGAATCCGAATTGAGCGCGCGCTTCCTCTTCAGAGAAGCCAAGCACTTCAAACATTTTCTCCTGAATGTCGCGGCGGTAAATACGTGCCGAACCTCCTCCAAGCTCAAAGCCGTTCAATACAAGGTCATATGCTTGGGCACGGACATTTTGCGGCTCAGTGGATAATTTATCGATATCTTCTTCATATGGCATAGTGAACGGATGATGCGCTGCATAATAGCGCCCTTCTTTTTCGTCATACTCGAATAATGGCCAGTCAGTGATCCATAGGAATTTATAGACCGACTCATCGATAAGCCCGAGTTCTTTGCCGAATTTCATTCGCAGAGCGCCAAGTGCGTCAGCTACCACAGCTTTTTTATCAGCTACGAATAAAAGAAGGTCTCCTGCCTCAGCGCCGGCTGCTTCCATCAATCCTTGAGCTGCGTCGCCTTCGAAGAATTTCGCGATCGGCCCTTTAACGCCGTCTTCTTCAACTTTCATCCATGCCAGACCTTTTGCTCCGTAACGGCCGGCAAATTCACCGAGTGCATCAATATCTTTGCGGGAATAGTTGGCTGCCTGGCCTTTGACGTTGATCAATTTTACTTGGCCGCCATTCTCGACTGCACCTGCGAAAACTTTGAATGAAGAGTCTTTTACCAACTCAGAAACGTCGATTAATTCCATTCCGAAGCGGACATCCGGTTTATCTGAACCAAAACGTTCCATCGCTTCAGTATATTCCATACGTTCGAATTTCGGCTCGATGTCGATGCCTTTGACTTCTTTCATCATCTGCACCATCAAACGCTCGTTCATTTCCAGAATCTCTTCCATCGTCTGGAAACTCATTTCCATATCGATTTGTGTGAATTCTGGCTGGCGGTCAGCACGCAGATCTTCATCCCTGAAGCAGCGGGCAATCTGGAAATATTTATCGAATCCGGATACCATCAGCATCTGCTTGAACAATTGCGGTGACTGTGGCAATGCGTAGAATTCACCATCGTGCACACGGCTTGGAACGAGATAGTCACGGGCGCCTTCGGGAGTCGATTTTGTCAGGATCGGCGTTTCAACTTCCAAAAACCCTTCTTCATCCAGGAAACGGCGGATTGATTTGGTCACATCTGAACGCATTTTGAACGTCTCGAACATTTCAGGGCGGCGAAGGTCCAAATAACGGTATTTCAATCTGAGGTCTTCACTGACATCCGTATTGTCTTCGATTGCGAACGGCGGGTTTTTCGCTGCATTTATGATGCTCGCAGAATCCACTTGGATCTCGATCTTGCCCGTCTTCAATGCTGCATTGATCTGTCCGTCAGCCCGTTCAACGACCAATCCTTCGATATGGACAACGAACTCATTGCGCAATTTTTCCCCGACTTCAACGGTTTCCTTTGAAATTTCAGGGTTGAAAACTGCCTGAACGATGCCCGAACGATCGCGTACATCGACAAATATCAAGCCTCCAAGATCGCGTCTTTTCTGCACCCAGCCTTTAATGGAAACGCGCTGTCCGATAGCAGTTTCGTTCACTTCACCACAATAATGCGTTCTAGTCATAACTATTCCTCCAATTGTTTCTTCACATTTTTCTTCTATATAAAGTTATAAAGCTAAAAAAATCGATATTCCGCAAACAGCTCCGCTTTCCTGGTGGCTTGCGCTGAGCTAACTCGTGCTCGTTCCACTTCGCCCGAGTGTATCTCAGCACTTCGCTTGCTCACCTGGGAGTCTTCGCTGTTTGCTCCATATCTTGGTACACCTTATTAAATTAGAAAATTTTAAAGCAGATTTCAGTAAGCTTATCTATTCTCCAAAATCGCTCCCGCAATTTTGTTAAATTCCAGTTCCTGCTGTTCACCGGTTGCCATGGTTTTCAAAGCCACTTTGCCGCTCTCGAGTTCGGTTTCACCGATGACGATGACATATGCCGCCCCTTTACGGTCGGCTGATTTCATCTGGGCTTTGACTTTGCGGCCATTGAAATCCATATCTGCTGAAATGCCATTCCCACGCAAGTCACGAACTAAAGTGAACGCTTTTTGCTTCGTCGACTCATCCATCGCCACCACATATACTTCAAGATCCGCTGACTGTCCGATTTCGACTTTTTCCATTTCCAGCGCCAACAGGAGGCGTTCGATGCTCATCGCAAATCCGATTCCCGGCGATTCAGGTCCGCCTAAATCTTCAACTAAGCCATTATAACGGCCGCCGCCGCAAAGCGTCGTAATTGCGCCGAATCCTTCAGCGTCACTCATGATTTCGAATGCCGTGTGGTTGTAGTAATCCAGCCCGCGCACCAGATTCGGATCGACGACATACTCAATACCGAGCGCTTCAAGATAAGCTTTGACGCCGTCAAAATAAGCTTGGGATTCTTCGTTCAAGTAATCCGCCAAAGATGGCGCTGTCCCCATCAATTCGTGATCGCGGTCCACTTTGCAATCAAGGATGCGCAGCGGATTTTTTGTCAACCGCGACTGGCAATCCCCGCAGAATTCATCGATTCTTGGTTCAAAGTGTTTGATCAGCGCCTCTTTGTGTGCGATGCGGCTTTCTGTGTCCCCCAATGAATTGATGACCAACCGAAGCTGTTTCAAGCCAACGGAACGATAAACTTCCATTGCGAGTGAAATGACTTCTGCATCAATTGCAGGATCTTTCGAGCCGATCGCTTCCACCCCGAATTGGACAAACTGGCGTGTGCGTCCTGCCTGCGGACGCTCGTAGCGGAACATCGGGCCCATATAGGAAAGTTTCACCGGCTGATCCGGCAAGCCGAAAAGTTTATTTTCAACATATGAACGCACAACTGAAGCTGTGCCTTCCGGACGCAATGTCAATGAACGGTCGCCGCGGTCCTGGAATGTATACATTTCCTTTTGGACGATATCTGTCGTATCACCGACACCTCGCTGGAACAATTCTGTGTGTTCAAAAACCGGCGTCCGGATTTCTTTATATTGATAAAGTCTGCAAAGTTCGTTGATTTTTTGTTCCACTTCCTGCCATTTGGCGGATTGTTCCGGCAGCACATCATACGTGCCGCGCGGCAATTGAATATTTTTGCCCATGTCTGTCACTCCTCTTTTTTTCCATACAAAAAAGCTCCCGCCCCTTGCTTGCGCAAGGGACGAGAGCCTGTATACAAGCTTCCGCGGTTCCACCCTAGTTGATGCAGAAATTCCTGCACCCTCTCATTCCCGGATAACGGCCGGTTCCGTTTTCCCCTAGTAAATGCGGCATGAAAATACCTTGCATCTTTCGAAGAAAAGCCTCTAAAGTGTTGTTCACTACACGTCTCTGCAGGGAAGTTTGCAGCCTGGGACTTCCCCTCTCTTATCAGCCAATCATGCGGTTACTTTCTTCGTCATCGGCGTTCAAATCATATAATAAGCTTAATCTTAAATTTTCCTATCCCCCTTGTCAACCTTTTTCACATTTCGTATGATTTATTTGCTAAAATAAATATACCGTCTTAAGAGGAGGTCCTATATGAACCGAAAATCCACAATTGCATACATAATCCTGATTTTATTGATATCACAGGCATTGCCTTTCGCTGATAATTCCACTGCGCTCGCCAACACTTCCGGAATTGAAGTATCGGAGTCATCGGTCAACGTGCGCAGCGGTCCAGGCTTAAGCTACCCTGTCATCGCTTCGATGAATAAGGGAGATGCCGTAGATGAAATTTCAAGAAGCGGCGATTGGATCGAAGTTTCCATTTCCGGCGAAACAGGATGGATCGCTTCCTGGCTGACAAAAAGCTCTGAGCAGGAAACCGCTGCCCAATCCAGCAAAACGGCTGTATCTTCAGTAAACCGCTTGAATGTCCGGGCACAGCCAAATCTTTCCGCCTCAGTCCTGGCGCAGATGAATGCTGGAGAGCAAGCGAATATCATCAACGATTCCGATGGCTGGGTTGAAGTCGAATTCCGCGGCAGCCGCGGATTTGTTTCGAAAGAATACATAAGCATCAATGACACTACGCAAGCGAATCCCGCTCCAGCCGCAAGCGATGTTTCTTCCATCGAAATTGCTGTGGATGTGTTGAATGTTCGCAAGAAAGCGGACCTCAGCTCTTCAAAACAAGGAACCGTCAAAAAAGGTGAAATCTACCCTGTGCTGGAACTCGCAGGTAATTGGGTGAAAATTCAATTGGATGGCAATAAAACCGGATGGGTCTATTCTTTCTATGGCCACCTTTCCAATGAAACCGTCGAGACAAAAACCGACAGCAGCATTGAAACAATAACCGTACAAACGAACGGCACCAATATCCGGACGCAGGCATCCACTTCTTCTGAAGTCGTCGCCCGCGCAAATGCCGGTGAACAATTGGCCGTGCTTGCTAAACAAGGCGACTGGTACCAAGTACAACTTTCCGCCGGCGCAACCGGTTTTATTGCATCGTGGGTAGTAGCAGCCGGCGCGCAGGAAATCAAAGCCGAAAAAGAGGAAGTCGAGCGCAAAAAAGGGACCTTGAACGGCCTTACGATTGTCCTCGACCCGGGTCACGGAGGCAATGACGGCGGCACAGTCGGCGCCCGCAAAACCGAAGAAAAAGGGTTGACCCTGAAAACAGCGGAATTGCTGTCGCAACATTTGCAGGCAGCTGGCGCAGAAGTGCATATGACCCGCCAGTCCGATGTCTATGTCGATCTTCGGAAACGAGTGGCTGAAGGACATAATTCGGCAGCCGACGCCTTTATCAGCATCCATTACGATGCGACTGAAGACAGTACAGTTTCCGGATTCACGTCCTACTATATGCACGATTACCAGAAAGAACTCGCCAGCTATCTGAATGCAAGCCTTGGCAAAAAGCTGACCATCCGCGACCGCGGTGTGCAGCCGGGCAATTACCTGGTGCTCCGTGAGAACCGCCAGGCAGCTGTCCTTGTCGAACTCGGCTTCCTGAGCAATTACAACGAAGAACGCATCATTTCATCCGAACAATTCCGTGAACAGGCTGCACTTGGCCTGTATCAGGGGACCATCAATTATTTCGATGCACAATTGGAGAAATAGAAAAAGCTGTCCATTGCGGGCAGCTTTTTCTTGTTTTGCTTAGAGTCAATTCAATTATAATGGAAAAATTAGGAATTCCAGTTTTTTTAGTTGCGCGATTTGGAGTTTTAGTTGCGGTTAAAAGCTAGTTAGTTGCGGTACGCTTCTGGTTAGTTGCGGTTAAAAGACGAATAGTTGCGGTAGCTTAGAAACGCTAGCAAAAAACCATTCACTTAACTTCTATTCTTATCAATTCAAGAAACAAATTTATTTTTATGTTCGTCTATGATTTTTACGGCAGAAATCATCGATTCATTGGTCAATTTGTTTTTATTTGTGGATTTCAACAGGTTTTCTAAATAGCTGCACAGTTGAATCTGGTGATTCTTAACCTTCGTCTGCACCAAGGCTTCAGATAATGCGACTAACGGTCTCTTATTAACAGCAATCGTTTTACCGTTGTTTTTCACGATATGCCAAGCGTTCGCTTTTTTGACAGCTTTTAAATCGATTTTATTAATTTTCGCTTCCACTTTAGAAGGCGCTTTTGAAACGACATTTAAAACTTTCGATTCTTCTTGCTTGATATACTGTCTGCTCATTGAATGAGCATCCTGTAAGTAATTCCTATTATCAGCATCCTCTTTATAGAACACTTTGATCAGCGGTCTTGCTTCTTTGCTTTTTGAACAATGGTAGATAGAGGATTTCGATTTTCTGGCAATCAATTCTTTATAAAGCTCTCTCAAATACAGAAAATAGTCATTTGTCTCTTGTTTAATGAAGAATTCACTTTGATGAAAATCGAAATGTTGATTAAATTGCAGGCTGCTAATCAGGTGTCTGCAATCCGAATAAACATTAATCAATTCATTTTTATGTATATCGTTTTCTTTAATCATTTCCAAAGCCTTTTCAAAGGCAAAACCTTCAGCAATTTGAGGAGTAGGATTTATATGTTCAGCAGCGAAATGCCGCTTATCCATAAATCCAAATTCATTTATTCTAACGATGCCTGCCCCTATCGTTTTGTCTTTTGCTGAACCGTCGATATAATATTCGATCACCGCAATCCCTGCTTTCCTTCAACCCTTTTTATCTTTTACGAAAAAATTACAATTTGGTTTCTCTTTTACAAAAATAAAATTTTATCCTTTAAAAAAAGCGCTTATTCGCAACTCACGAAGTGTATCTATATTCCATGGCATAAAAAAACAGCGACACTGAATAATCAGCATCGCCATTAAACATTTTATTTCGATTCCACAATCATCGTCACCGGACCATCGTTCACCAGTTCGACGTCCATCATGGCGCCAAATACGCCTTCTTCGACACGCAAGCCTTCATTTCGCAGCACTTCATTGAAATAATTCCATAAAGGCTCCGCTTTTTCAGGACGGGCCGCTTCGACGAAACTCGGCCGGCGCCCTTTGCGGATATCGCCGTATAGTGTGAATTGAGAGATGGACAGGATATCGCCGCCGTTATCAAAAATCGAACGGTTCATCTTGCCATCTTCGTCTTCGAAGAGACGCATTTGTGCTATCTTGCGTGCACAATAATCAGCGTCTTTTTCTGTATCTTCATGCGTGATGCCAACGAGCAGCACATAACCGGAATCGATCGCTCCGGTGATGCTGCCCTCGACAGTCACAGATGCTCTTTTGCTTCGTTGAAGAATAACTCGCATAATGCCTCCTTAATTCGTGACACGTGTTACCGAATAGACATCCGGCAATTGCTTGATCCGCTCCACTACACGGTTCAGGTGTGAAATATGCGGAATCATGATAGACAGGTTAATGGTCGCGATTTTATTATTATCGGCACGGCCGCTGACGGCGACGATTGTCGTTTTCGTTTCGCTGACCATGTGCATGACTTCGTTGATCAATCCCGTGCGGTCATAGGCCTGCACTTCGATGTCGATTTGATAGGATTTGTTTTCAGGCGTCTCGCCGTTTTCCCATTCAACGGGGATGAGACGATCGGTTTCATTGGCCTGGACATTCGGGCAGTCGGCGCGGTGGACTGATACGCCGCGACCTTTCGTAATAAAACCGATGATGGCGTCACCCGGCACCGGGTTGCAGCATTTAGACAAACGGATCATCATGTTGTCGATGCCGCGGACGATTACACCGGATTCTGTCTGTTTACGCGGCTGGTTCGACTTCATCTCGACAGTGATTTTCTCGAGTGCTTCTTCCTGCTCACGTTTCTTGCGTTCTTTTTCTGCGAGTCGGTTGACGACTTGCTGAGCGGTGATTCCTGTGAAACCGACAGCTGCATACATATCATCTTCACCGGCGAAATTGAACTTCTCGCAGACACGCTTGATGTTCTCATTCGTAAGAATGTCTTTCGGCACGAATTCCTGCGCTTTGATTTCGCGCTCGATCATTTCCTTGCCTTTTTGGACATTATCTTCACGCAATTGCTTTTTGAAGAATTGCTTGATTTTATTTTTCGTCTGCGTCGACTTGGCAATTTTCAGCCAGTCGCGGCTTGGTCCGAAGGATTGCTTGGATGTCAGGATTTCTACGATATCCCCGGTGTTCAATTGGGTATCCAGCGGCACCATTTTGCCGTTCACTTTAGCGCCGATGGTTTTATTGCCAATTTCAGAATGCACGCGGTAGGCAAAATCGATCGGGCAGGAGCCCGCGGGCATTTCAATAACATCGCCTTTTGGCGAGAATACATAGACCATATCGGAAAACAGGTCGAATTTAAGCGACTCCATGAATTCTTCGGCATTGTCCGATTCGTTCTGGAAATCGAGGATTTCGCGGAACCACGACAAACGCGAGTCGACGGAACTCAATGGCTTATCTGACGTTTTGCCTTCTTTATAAGCCCAGTGAGCCGCCACCCCGTATTCAGCGATGCGGTGCATTTCTTCCGTACGGATCTGCACTTCAAGCGGATCGCCTTGTGGTCCGATCACAGTCGTATGAAGCGATTGATAAAGATTCTGTTTCGGCATGGCGATATAATCCTTGAAACGGCCCGGCATCGGTTTCCATGTGGAATGGATGATCCCAAGCACCGCGTAGCAGTCCTTAATGCTTTCAACGGTAATGCGAACTGCCAATAAATCATAGATTTCGTTGAATTGCTTATTCTGGATGGCCATTTTTTTATAGATGCTGTAAATATGTTTCGGCCGGCCGAAAAGATCCGCTTTGATATCCACTTCATCAAGCTGGACGCGGATTTCATTCATGACATTGTTCAGGTATTCTTCCCGCTCCGTACGTTTCTTTTTCATCAGATTGACGATGCGGTAATATTGCTGCGGGTTGAGGTATCGGAGAGCCGTGTCTTCGAGTTCCCATTTGATCGTGTTGATCCCCAAGCGATGTGCAATCGGAGCGAAAATCTCAAGCGTTTCGTTGGCCTTTATACGCTGTTTCTCAACCGTCTGGTATTTCAAAGTACGAAGATTATGGAGGCGGTCAGCGAGTTTGATCAGGATTACACGGATATCCTGTGCCATCGCCACGAACATTTTGCGATGATTTTCCGCCTGCTGCTCTTCTTTCGACATATATTTGATTTTGCTTAGTTTCGTTACGCCATCGACAAGCAAAGCGACTTCTTCGTCAAAATCACGGACGATGTCAGCCCGGCTGACCTCTGTATCTTCAACGACGTCATGCAAAAAGCCCGCTGCTACCGTAGCGGGATCCATTTCCAGTTCCGCAAGAATGCCTGCGACCTGGACCGGGTGGACAATATAAGGTTCCCCAGATTTGCGGAATTGTCCCATATGGGCATCATATGCCACCTGATATGCTCTTCGGATCATTTCAACATTTTCTTTGTTCATATACGAAGCAACAATATCAAATACATCTTCAGCTGTCTTTACTTGGTCTTTCGCCATAATTGCCCACCTTGCTCCTCTTTTTTCGAAAAGTATATCTATATATTATAGAAAACAATTGGGCTAATTGTAAAGCTTGGTCAACCGGGAAAAGTTATTATCTCCCTGCTTTTCTCAGGAACTGGAAAATCTGGTTGCATTAAATAGAGATTCTCCCAAAAGATTATGTTTCCGCCCTCAAAATATTGTTTATTTGCACCGTCGAATCGTCTTTCCCTAGGTCCAACAACTCGGACGCAGAATCATAAGAATGAACATTTTGCACCAATACATTCCGGACATTTTTTTCACCGGATGCAATCGTCAAATCCGTCTTCGCGCTTCTGAATCCCTGGATGCGGCCGTTTGCAAGTGCAACATTGGCGGCACGGAATTGAACGGATGCAGCAGTTTCGTTTCTGTAATCATAATTCGGATTTCCGGCGAATAAAAAACGGTTCACCGCCACATTTCGATAGCCCGATATCACCAATGCGCGAGGAGAGGAATTTTTATATAGCTCGGTGTGTACGGGATGAATGGCCACCAGTTTCTGAGCCGTTATCGAGTAGGCAGATTTCGACTCCTCGTCATCCTCATGGTGATGGCCGATATGGCGGAAATTGAACGCCCTGTTATCATTCACCGACAGATGTCCTGAAATATGCACGCCGGCCGCAGCCGAAGAAGTTGCATGGGCTTTAATCTCGACGCCGCCAAAACAGCGGGTGCTTGAATTATTGGCAAGCCAGACATTTCGCGAACCATCATCAATTTCAAACCCGTTGGAATTGGAAAACCCTTCTTTATGGGAACGGCCGCCTGGATCGCGGAAATGGCTGTTTGAAATGAAGATGTAATCGCTGTGATGCGTCGTCACCCCGTCGTCCCCGAAACCGTAACCCGTAACCTGGTCGAGCCAGATGAAACGGCTGCCGCCTTTTGCCCGGGTACCGTCCCCTGCGTAACTATAGAACGAAGAAGAAATGTCAAAACAATGAAGCCCCGGGTTGATGGCCTCAACATTTTTCACCCAGCCATTCTGTACATTTGCGTACGTCAAACAGCTCGAGAAATTATTGCCGGTCGCTGATTTTTGCCCAGGCTTCAAGCGTTCGATATTCCAGTCGAGTGTCAGTCCCTCCACAGAAATATTGCGATTGCCGCTGATCGGATTTTTATTGGCGAGAAGCGTTCTGCGTCTCGGCGCATCATCGTGCAGACGGATAACCGTCCTGCCTTTGCCGACGCCGACCAGCAGTGTCCATGACGGCAGCTTCAATCCTTTTACTAGATAGACGCCTTCCGGCACAAATACCTTTTTGCCTCCATTGCCGAACGCTAGTTTGAACGCAGCGGTCGAATCCGTCTTGCCGTCTCCCCGCGCGCCGAATTGCGTCACTGATATGTAATTTCCGGTCACTTTTTGCAGGCGGTCGTATTGGCGGTCCAGTTCCGTTTTCCAATAAGGACAGATTTGGTTTCCTTCTATTTGAAAGCCGATTTCTTTATTGTCGTCGATTGTGAAATCTGTTGAAATCAGTGACCAGAATTTTTCCTGAAGCTTTCTTTTCTGAGTAGTTGTCTGCGGCTTTATCGGCTGATAGATCTGGTTGAATAGTTGCTGTGTTTCTTCTGTGATTTTTTCCAGCGGCTGGTCTGTTTCCATCAGCATGTCGATCAGCCGCGCATTATTGGCTGGATAATGATTGTCATCCCATTTCAGCATAGTGGCACCTCTTTAGTGTTCGGTTTTTCTATCCATACCCGCTTGCGGAATAAAAAATTCATGTAGAGGTTTTGTAAGTTTATTTTAAATAAATCCCTCAACTTCCACTCGGAAATATTTAACATAAATAAACTCACATCTTTTATTTTTATAAATCCACTTATCAAAACATCAGATTATTAGTAAGTTGAGCATAAAGCATGTTTTTCCGCACACAACATTTGTTCTGCGCACACAAATCTCGTTCTGCGCACATAAATCTCATTCTCCGCACATAAATTCCACTCCAGGCTGACTTGGATAAACTTATGAAATAATAAAGAAAATATTTCCAGTAAAAATGGTCTAATTTCTATACCCTTAATAAAAAACAGCCCCAAACGCATCACGCGTTCAGGGCTGTCTCCAGTTTTCATTAGTATTGCAATAAGGTACAGACTTCGTAGCCTTCGAGTTTGTCGCGACCGTCGAGATACGTCAATTCGATCAGGAATGCACAGCCGGCAACGATTCCGCCAAGCTGTTCGACAAGGTTGATCGTCGCTTCGATCGTTCCGCCTGTCGCCAGGAGGTCATCCGTGATCAGGACGCGCTGTCCTGGCTTGATGGCATCTTTGTGCATCGTCAGAACATCTTTGCCGTATTCAAGGCCATATTCCGCACGAATCACTTCACGCGGCAATTTGCCTTCTTTGCGGACAGGGGCGAAGCCGAGTCCAAGCGCATAAGCGACTGGGCAGCCGATGATGAAACCGCGGGCTTCCGGCCCGACGATGATATCTGCTTCCACTTGTTTCGCATACTCGACGATCTGGTCAGTTGCGTATTTATAGGCGTCGCCATTGTCCATCAAAGAAGTGATATCTTTGAAACGGATCCCCGGTTTCGGCCAGTCTTCTACAATTGTAATATACTCTTTTAAATCCATACCTGTTCCTCCTTGGCAGACACTTTCGCGTCGAACCACTCTTTTAAGTCTCGATAAGATGCATACAGAAGCTTTTGTTCCAGGGCGATCTGCTGTTCACGCTTCTTATAGCTCGGCGCTTCGGCCAAGTCGCGTTTGCCTGGAGATTCTGCGATCTCAGTAAGTCCATTGTTAAGTGTAACAAAACCGAGTTCAAAAAACACCTGCAACATGAAAAATAACGAATCACGTGTCCATCCTTTATGTTTCGCAAGCTCATCACAATGCTTTTTGAAGTCGAAAGTTCCACGTTTTTTAATAAAAGCAAACAGCCATTTAAACTGATCGCGTGTTGGAATCTGTTCGAAATACTGCGATTCCTTCGCATAGAAATGCGCGTAGATCCGCTTCGGAGTCAGCCTTTTCAAGACTTCTTCCAATTGCTCTTCCGACTCGGGCAGGTCCAGCAGCACGAGATGATGCTTCTCACCTGCCAGCTGTCCTATCGAATCGACCGAGTGGATCGGATGCGGTATCAAAGTTTTGAAAACCGCCACAGTTTCCGTATTGAATGCCAGATAGACCTGATCTTTTTCAGGAATCAGCTTCGACCAGCGGGATACCTGACGGATGCCGCGGATATCAAACAGCTGCCACTGGTCGGTCCGGATATCTTCGATCAGCATCTGCGCTTTTTTGCGGCCGTTCCATTCATTGATCTGCAGGTCACCAATCACATCGATCAGCACATCCGGCGTCAGTTGATCGCCGATTTCACCAATCCCGAAACCAACAGCGTCAAGTGTGGAACCGCCTGAAGCAAGCTCCACTTTCAAATGGTTCTGCGCTGCTCCGATTTTGCGGATGGATGCCACTTTAACGCCTTGGATGTAAAACTTCGGTTTGGCAAAGCCCATGCCGAATGGCGCGAGATAACGCATGGATTCGATTGTATCGGTGTCGACTTCCTCCAGCTGAACCGGAATATCGATATCGACCACCGGCACCAGGTCTTCACTTGTCAGACAAGCTTCCGCCTGTTTGTTCAAGCGTTTGCGGAGCTCTGCCACATTAGCGGCTTCGAGCGTCATGCCCGCTGCCATCGGGTGTCCCCCGAATGCAGGCAGGATATCACGGTTCTCCGCCAATTCGTTGTAAAGGTGGAAACCTTCGATGCTGCGCGCCGAACCTTTCGCTTTGCCCGTCTCCGGATCCAATGAAAGAACGATGGTCGGACGGTAATATTTCTCAACCAGTTTAGACGCTACAATTCCGACGACTCCCGGATTCCAGCCTTCCTGTTCGACGATGATGACATGCGGGGGACCGTCCGGATAATGCGACTCCACTTGGGCTGTCGCTTCATCCGCAATTTGCTTGACGATGGCCTGTCGTTCTTTATTCAAGACATCCAGTCCGTCCGCCAGCGAACGGGCCTGCGCCGCATCTTCCGTCAGCAGCATATCCACTGCCGGGTCGGCGTCCTGCAGACGGCCGATTGCGTTGATGCGCGGACCGAACATGAAGCCGATCGTTTCTTCATTGATTTCTTCCTGCTTCACGCCGGCAACTTCCGCCAACGCTTCGATCGCCGGCCGCGGCGTGTCGCGCAATGCCTGCAACCCTTCTTTGACGAAAATCCGGTTCTCCCCGTGCATCGGCACAAGGTCGGCGATGGTGCCGATCGCTACGAGCTCAAGCAAGTGGTCCGGCATTTCTTCGTACAAGGCGTGCGCCATTTTAAATGCCACACCTACTCCCGCCAATTCACCGAACGGGTAGCTGCCTTCCGGATGACGCGGGTGGACGATTGCCAATGCATTCGGCATCGCCTCTCCGATGTCGTGGTGGTCGCTGATGATTACATCCATCCCGAGTCCGACCGCAAAATCCACTTGTTCGATGCCGGAAATTCCGTTATCGACCGTGACGATCAATTTCGCGCCTTTGTCATATGCCTGCTGGAACAATTCTTTATTGGGGCCGTAGCCATGTTTAAAACGGTTTGGGATCATGAATGAAACATCCGCTCCCAAATCCTGCAAAACGGTCATCATGACAGCGGTGCTCGTTACACCATCCGCGTCATAATCTCCGTAGACGATTATTTTTTCCTGATTATCGACAGCTCGGCGGATCCGCTCCACTGCGATGTCCATGTCTTTCATCAAATAAGGATTATGTATGGCCGAAACGTCCGTCGCCATAAACGCTCGCGCTTCTTCCGCCGTACGTATTCCCCGGGTCACGAGGATTTTCGCCAGCACGGAAGAAAGGGATAATTCCTGTTGGATGTCCCGTACTGCCTGCGCATCGGGCTCCGTCAAACGCCATCTTTTTTTGGATTCTATCATATCAGTCACTTCCTCACTGATTCATTATACAAGAAAAAACTGCAGACAAAAACCTTTCGGCGCAATTGCCGAAAGGTTTCTTGTTTAATATGTGTCGCGTTGTTTTTCTTCGTAATTATCCACCCGGTCATCACGCGTCACTTCGTCGCTCGTGACAACCTGTGCTTCCGGATTGACGCCGGCTTTCTGGTACTCGGCGATTTCATTTTGCTGCGTAGCGATCAAGGATTCCTTGACAGCCATTTCTTTTTGCAGAGCTTTTACTTTGCGCTGCAGGGAATAGCTGCGTGCAATTGCTACAACCCCACTTAACAGGAAGCCAAGCAATGCCGAAGCCAGGATGACAAGGATCAACGGAAACTCTGCTTCCCCGAAGATATAATTGACTGGAACAGCGTCGACATTGACGACTGCAAAAGCTGCGATGATAACTGCGAAAATGAGTGCGATCAATAATAGCCATTGTATTTTCAAACCGTCCAACTCCTTTCTGAAATAAAAAAATGGAACAGGGTCATTTTTACTATACCCTGTTCCATTTCCTTTATAAACTTATCAGACGACAGGCTCATCAGAACCCCATTTGTTTTCCTGCTCTTTCTTCTCTACATCGATCGGGCCTTTCTTGTTCAGTTCCTTCTTCTTAAGCACAAGCCACAACTGGGCTGCGATGAAGATGGATGAATAAGTACCCGCAATCAGACCGATCAACAGAGCGATCGAGAAGTTCGTGATGGAAGGTGCGCCGAAAATCAGAAGCGCGATAACCACCAGCACTACGGTCATGACAGTATTGACTGAACGGACGAGTGTCTGGCGCAAGGAAACGTTGACGACGTTCTCCAATTGCTCGACGGTCTCGATTTTCTTCATGCGTTTCAAGTTTTCACGGATCCGGTCAAACGTAACGATGGTATCGTTGATCGAGTAACCGACTATCGTCAGTACTGCCGCGATGAAAGTGATATCCACTTCAAGGCGAAGCAGGCTGAATACCGCCACGATGAAGAATGTATCATGAATCAATGCAACGATGGACGCAACACCCATGCGCCACTCGAAGCGGAATGCGACATAGATGATGATGCCGAGCGCGGCAATCGCCAAGGCATACAAAGCATTTTGCGCAAGCTCGATGGAGACCTGGTTCGAAACAGTGGAGACGTTTGGATCCTGGCCATATTCTTCATTGGCCGCCTGAGTTAATTCATCGATTTGATCCTGGGTGAAATCATCCTGATAACGGGCAACGCCGATATTGGATTCGTCTCCGGAAATGACCACATCATCTGATGGATAACCCGTCTCTTCAAGGAACTCTTCAACTTCCTGTTGGCTGAGTGCTGAATCAGCAGTTACTTCAACTCGTGTGCCTCCAGAAAAATCAATCCCGAGATTCAATTGGAAGATGCCGAGCACGATGGCTCCCGCTGCAATCAATGCCAGTGAAGCGGCAAAGAATTTATTGCGGTTGCCGGCAAAGTCGATACGGTCGAAAGGTGTCGATAGATCAGTAATTTCTTTTTCTTCGGAAAGATTGTGAATCTTATCAGCTTTCAAACCGAACCAGCCGAATTTGCTGTCGAGGAATCCGCTGTGGACCCAAAGGCCAAGCAATAGACGTGATCCCCAAACCGCTGTGATAAAGCTGGCAAGAATTGAAATGATCAATAAGGTCGCAAATCCTTTTACGGAACTGGTACCGAAATAGAACAGGACACCTGCAGCAAGCAAAGTCGTTACGTTGGCATCAATGATAGCCGAGAACGATGAACGTGCGCCGATGCGGAATGAATCCCTGACAGATTTACCAGTCCGCATCTCTTCACGGATCCGCTCATATGTGATGATATTGGCATCAACCGCCATACCGACACCGAGCATGATTGCTGCAATACCCGGCAGTGTCAGCACTCCGCCGATCCATACAAAGATCAACAGGATCAAGTAGACGTATACCGATAAGGTGATGAAAGCGATCACTCCTGGGAAACGATAGAACACAAGCATGAACAACAGGACAAGGCCGATACCGATTGCAGCGGCAAATGTCGTTTTATCCAGAGCTTCTTCCCCGAATTGTGCGCCAACTGAAGTCGAGTAGATTTCAGTTAACTTGACTGGCAGTGCGCCAGCATTCAGGATGCCTGCAAGATTTTGTGTTTCTTCTACAGTGAATGAACCTTCGATTTGAACACTGGGTGAGTTAATGCGCTGGCGCACGCTTGGAGCAGAAACAAACTTCGGATCTGCTTTCATGCGTTCTTCCTCATAGGAATCGACGCCTTCTTCAAAGTCCAGCCAAATGACCAGAACGTTTTCACCTGGCGGACGCTGTGAAATTTCGCCCGTAATTTCTGCGAATTGGCCTGGATCTTTCAATTCAAGCGATACGATCGGCTGGCCGTTTTCACCGAACGTTCCAGTAGCTCCGCCTTCTTTTAAATCCGATCCGTCCAGCACGACATTATCATCCGCATCACGGAAAGTCAGGTTCGCTTCCGTGGATAATAATTCACGTGCCTGGGACTGGTCTTCAATGCCAGCCAGCTGGACCCGGATCCGGTCTTCGCCTTCAATCTGGATGACCGGTTCGCTGACACCGAGAACGTTGATCCGGTTCATCAGAGCGTCAGTTGTGTCAGACAGGATTTCATTGGTGATTTCAGGGCCGCCCTCCAAAGGCTGGACTTCGTAGAGAACTTCAAAACCGCCTTGGAGATCCAATCCCAATTTAATGTCTTTAGCTATCGGTAAGCTGGTGGTGCCAATCATTCCTATCAGTACAATGACCAGTAAGAAAAAGGCTATTATACGACCTCTTGCTTTCATATGTATAGTTCCTCCTCATTATCTAAAACGCAGCAACTTCATTATGAAACACGCGTCAAAGCGTGTCAAATTCATTTTGGTTTTTTCTGGGTGGGCCGAAGCAGCTGTTCCAGATCATCGGAATTTTCTCCTGAAAACCAGTTGTCTCCCTTGAAGCCTTCGATCTGATGATACGCCACAAATTCCGAAGCCCGCATTTCCATGATTTCATTGACCATTTCATGCAGCGGCATATCGCCGATATCTTTCTTGCGCCATTTCTTCTTAATCAGGTATTGCCAAATATCTTCCGGTGTAAATGTATCGTAATTGGAAAACTGGAATTCCTCACATTTACTTTCTAAGAATGGCAATACGACATCATATTGCTCGGTATATTTCGGCATGGTTTTTCCCTCTTTAACTTATATAATTTTAATTAATAGTCCTTAGCAACCGATATTCCGCAAAACAGCTCCGCTTTCCTGGGGCTTGCGCTGAGCTAGCTAAAACCTGTGCTCCTGCATCGCTGCGCTGCTTCGTCGCAAAGAGTTGCCCTCGCAGGCTTCGTTCAACTCTTCGCTGTTTTGCTCCATATCTAGAAGTGACCCGAGCGAAGGCGCGTCGCCGGACTGGCCGGAGTAATAAGACGAGTGGTCTTCTCGGCTTATTACGGGAGGCTTGTCCTAAGCGCCGAAGCGGTTTATAAATACTATTTCATTATTTCAACTTATATTTTTATTTATTTGAACAATCCGTGAATTATCTCTAAAAAAAATCGCCTTCAGTTCGAAGGCGAAGATTTCTTAGACTGTCGTTTTTGCCTGATCCACAACGCGGGCGATTGCCTGGCGTTCGAATTGCATACGAGTACCGTCTGCAACTGTGATGTAGATCGTCGCATCATCCACAGCATCGATCGTGCCGTGAAGTCCCCCGATCGTAACGATACGATCGCCACGTCTCAATTCAGACTGCATGTTGGCCGTAGCCTTCTGGCGCTTCTGCGCTGGGCGGATAATAAAGAACCACATCAAAACGAACATTAGAAGTAAAGGTGATAAAGCAACTAAAGTTTCCATTATTCATATTCCCCCTTTCACTCTCTATCTGTGTCTTAGAAATTCTTTGCGTTTGGTTTATTGAAGCCGTAAGCCTCAAAAAATTCTTCGCGGAAATCTCCCAGGCGGTCCTCACGAATCGCTTGGCGCACCTGTTCCATTAAGTTTAACAGAAATTGCAGATTATGATAACTGGTAAGTCGAATTCCAAACGTTTCATCTGCGCGAATTAAATGATGGACATAAGCCCGGGTGTAATTTTTGCACGTATAGCAATCGCATTTTTCATCGATCGGATTGAAATCACGCTTGAACGCTGCGTTTTTGATATTCAAACGGCCTGTGCTCGTCATCAATGTACCGTTTCGGGCAATGCGTGTCGGCAAGACACAATCGAACATATCGATGCCGCGGATTGCTCCGTCGATCAATGAATCAGGCGAACCGACGCCCATCAGGTAACGCGGTTTGTTCGTCGGCATCAAAGGCGTCGTAAATTCAAGTGCACGGTTCATGACATCTTTCGGTTCACCGACAGAAAGTCCGCCGATTGCGTATCCAGGGAAATCGAGTGACACCAGATCCTGGGCGCTTTGTTTACGAAGATCTTCGTACTCGCCGCCTTGGATAATGCCGAAAAGACCTTGCACATCTTTGCGCGCATGCGCTTCCAGGCAGCGTTCTGCCCAGCGCGATGTACGCTCTACAGATGATTTCATGTATTCATGGCTCGCCGGGTATGGCGGGCATTCATCGAAAGCCATCATGATGTCCGAACCCAGGTCGTTCTGGATTTCCATCGCTTTTTCCGGGCTCAAAAATAATTTATCGCCGTTCATATGGTTGCGGAAATGGACGCCTTCTTCTTTGATATTGCGGAACTCGCTTAAAGAAAATACCTGGAAGCCGCCGGAATCCGTCAGAATTGGACGGTCCCAGTTCATGAATTTATGAAGTCCGCCCGCTTCCTTGATGACGTCGTTTCCGGGACGCAGCCATAGATGGTAGGTGTTACTGAGGATAATCCCAGCATTCATCGCTTTCAATTCTTCCGGTGACATTGTTTTAACGGTCGCTTGTGTACCTACCGGCATGAAAGCGGGTGTTTCGAATGAGCCGTGCGGCGTATGGACGATGCCAAGTCGCGCGCCGGTCTGTTTACAGGTTTTGATATGTTCATAACGGACTGCTTCAGTCATGATGATTCTCCTTTTTCTGTGGTTCAATGAACATGGCGTCTCCAAAACTGAAGAATCTGTAACGTTCATTTACTGCTTCGTTGTATGCGTTCAAAATATTGTCCCGGTTCGATAAAGCACTGACAAGCATCACCAGCGTCGATTTCGGCAAATGGAAATTCGTGATGAGACCGTCGATCGCCTTGAATTCATAGCCGGGGAAGATGAAAATATCCGTCCAGCCGCTGTCTTCCTGGAGCTCGCCGCCGAATTTATTGGCTACGGATTCCAGCGTACGGGTCGATGTGGTACCGACCGAAATGACGCGGCCGCCATGTGCTTTCGTGTTATTGATGAGATCCGCCGTCTCTTTGGTGATCCGGTAGAATTCAGCGTGCATTTCGTGGTCTTCGATCGATTCGACCGATACCGGACGGAATGTTCCAAGGCCGACATGCAAGGTAATAAAGGCGATATTGACGCCTTTTGCTTCGATTTCCTTCAATAATTCATCGGTAAAATGAAGCCCTGCAGTCGGTGCCGCAGCACTTCCACGCTCTTTCGCGAATACCGTCTGGTAACGGTCCTGATCTTCCAGTTTTTCGCGAATATATGGAGGCAATGGCATTTCACCAAGCTGATCGAGGATTTCATAAAAAATCCCGTCATAGATCATTTTGAAATGGCGGCCGCCGTGGTCAAGAATTCCGGTGCATTCCGCGCGCAGCAATCCTTCACCGAAACTGACAACCGTGCCGACTTTCACTTTCTTCGCCGGTTTCACAAGCGTTTCCCATACGTCATCTTCGATTTGTTTCAATAGAAGAACTTCGATATTCGCGCCTGTATCTTCCTTGACGCCCATCAGGCGCGCAGGCAGCACGCGCGTGTCGTTCAAAACAAGCGTGTCGCCTTCGTGCAGATAATCGATGATGTCGCGGAAATGCTTATGTTCGGTCTTGCCGCTTTCTTTATTCATGACCAAAAGCCGGCTTGACGTACGGTCAAGAAGCGGCGTTTGAGCAATCAATTCTTCAGGAAGCTCAAAGTCAAAATCATTTACATTAAGTGTATTGGGTTGTTGAGTAGTTTTCGTCATTCAGGCATCTCCAATTTAAAGTGTTCGTAGGCTGCAGCTGTAACAGTCCGGCCTCTCGGTGTCCGCTGGATAAATCCGATCTGCAATAAATACGGTTCGTAGACATCTTCAATCGTCGTCGACTCTTCTCCAATGCTTGCCGCAATCGTATCCAGTCCGACCGGACCGCCGCGGAAACGGGAAATCATCCCGGTGATCAGTTTATGGTCGATGTGGTCGAGGCCAAGCGGATCGACCTGCAGCATTTCGAGAGCCTGATTCGCCATATCCATGGTAATCGAGCCGGTGCCGCGCACCATCGCATAGTCGCGGACGCGCTTCAATAGACGGTTTGCAATACGCGGGGTTCCGCGTGAGCGGCGCGCAATTTCTACAGCTGCATTCGGATCGATATCCACTTCAAACAATTTCGAACTGCGGACAACGATTTCAGTCAATGCTTCCGTGTCGTAATAATCAAGTCGAGCCAGCACACCGAACCGGTCACGAAGCGGCGCAGATAAAGCACCCGCTCGCGTCGTCGCACCGATTAGTGTGAAAGGCGGCAAGTCGAGGCGCACAGAACGCGCTGTCGGGCCTTTGCCCACGACAATATCGAGGCAGAAATCTTCCATCGCCGGATACAGCACTTCTTCGATCGAGCGGTTCAGACGATGAATCTCATCGATGAACAAGACATCTCCCGGCTCCAGCGAAGAAACGATCGCCGCCAAATCACCGGGACGTTCGATCGCCGGGCCGCTCGTCATCTTGACGCCGACCTGCATTTCGTTGGCGATGACCGCTGCGAGCGTCGTCTTACCAAGACCCGGAGGCCCATAGAGCAGCACATGGTCCAGGCTCTCCTCGCGCATTTTAGCCGCTTCGATGAATATTTCAAGATTATGCTTCACTTTCTGCTGCCCGATATACTGGGACAGATACTGCGGACGCAACGACTGCTCAAAACGCTCATCAAATTCGGAAATCTCGCTTCCTATCACCCGTTCTTCCATGGTCTGCACCTCCTTATTATTTGTTATTTGTAAAATAAAACTGCTATAAAATACCGCTTCGGCGCTATGGACAGTGCAAAGATTATGCTCCTGCGCACTGCTCGTCGCAAAGGCTGCGCCATCTTCGTATGGCTAACCTTGCCTCCCGCAATAAGCCGAGAAGACCACTCGTCTTATTGCTCCGGCCAGTCCGGAGCCGCGCCTTTGCTGGGGTCCACTTCTGGATTTCAGGTGAAGCAGCAAAGACTCTCTTAAGTTTCAGCGTAACGTTGAGCACCCACTCGGGTAAAGTGAAAAGAGCACGAGTTAGCTCAGTGCGAGCCCCCGGCAAGCGAAGCTGTTTTGCGAAATATCGGATTAAAAAATTATAATTTATTTTATATCAATTCTGCTTCAACAAAAGCTGCAATGCCTTCTTCATATAAGCTTCCGTGTTCAGGTTGAGATCCTTAAGCTTCGGTTTGACTTTATTGATTTCGCGTTCAGAATAGCCAAGAGCGCCAAGCGCCAGCATCGCTTCCTCAAGTTCATTGTCTTCAACCGACAGCAAACCGCCCGTCTCTTCATTGTCCTCAAATGGATCGCCGAAGAATTCCGCCAGCTTGCCTTTCAAATCGAGGATCATCTGGCGCGCCGTCTTCTTGCCGACGCCCGGGAATTTGACGAGATACGACTCATCTTCCCGTTCGATCGCTTCGATGACGTGCTGCGGCTGACCGCTAGCCAAAATCGCCAACGCGCCTTTTGGTCCGATGCCCGACACCGATATCAGCTTGCGGAAAAGTTCGCGCTGCTCCAGCGTCGGAAAACCGAATAATAATTGGGCGTCTTCGCGGACGTGGTGGTGCAGGAATACCTGCAGCTCATCCGAACCGAACGAATACGGATTCGGCGCAAAGATCTGCCAGCCGATTCCTGCCTGTTCAATCACTAAATATTCAGGCGTCACTCGCGTAACCCGCCCTTTTATGTAATCGTACATATCATTTCTCCCCTTCAATTCAACTCTATGATTATAGCATATCCGAGCCCTTTAGACGAAATAAACCCGCCCAAAGTCGCCCCGTGTTAAAATGGGTTTATGACGAATTAAAGCGAGGGATCTCAATGAAGAAAATTATGGGAGAACAGCGCCGGCAATTGCTGCTGGACAAATTGAAAGAGACAGCCGATCCGCTGAAAGGCGGCGAGCTTGCTTCACTTATGGGCGTGTCACGGCAGGTCATTGTCGGCGACATGACATTGTTGAAAGCGAAAGGCGAACCGATTATCGCCACCAGCCAGGGCTATCTGTACATGCGCGAAACTGCAGATGACGATCTGTACCGCGTACTGGCGTGTTTCCATAAACCCGAAGATACGCAGGATGAATTATATGTGCTCGTCGATGCGGGCGTCACTGTCAAAGATGTGACGATTGAACATCCTGTCTACGGCGAACTGACAGCCGGCATCCACGTGTCGTCACGCCGTGAAGTCGACATGTTCATGCAGCGTGTGCGGGAAACCGGTGCCAGCTATTTACTGGAGCTGACAGGCGGGTTGCATCTGCATACCATCACCGCTCCGAATGTCGCGATTCTGGAACAGGCAATGAATGATATGCGTGCAGCAGGCTATTTATTGGAGGAAAGTGAATAAAATTGAGTGTTTTTCCCGTGAATCGCTTTCAGATTCACGGGATTTTCTTTTTTCTGCAGGTTTTATTGCCTGGAAGCTGGAATTAATCCGGCCGTGAAGCTGATTTTGGGTTTTATGATCGGCTACGGATGATTTGTGATCGGCTACCACTTGTTTGTGATCGGCTATGGAAAATTTATGATCGGCTACGACAGAAATGTGATCGGCAAGCGATTCACCCTTTATCCCAGACCTCAAGCGGAAGTTTTCGCCATGCGAAAACTTCCAAGTCTTTAAAGGGAGCCTTCGCGGACGCGAAGGCTTTTCATTTCAAAGCCCTGTGAACGTAAAAAAGCTCCGCAGCCATGTTGGCAGCAGAGCTTTCCTCTTTTATTCGTAGGTGTAATACGAACCGAGCGTTTTCACCGTGCAGCCGAGAGCCGCGAGTTCCATGAAGGCGCCTTGCATCATCGGCGACATTTCGTCATCCACCACATCGGCGATGAAGAAATAATTCCCGAGTCCGGTCTTCAGCGGCCGCGACTCGATTTTACTCAAGTTGAGCTGGCGCCAGGCGAAGACGGACAGCACCTGATGAAGGACTCCTGAACGGTCGTCTTTTGGCGGCGAAATCATCAACGTTGTTTTCACTTTGTCGTTATGAGCCGGATTGTCCAATTGATGGTTCGTCTTCGACAATACGAAGAATCGTGTGTGATTGAAATGGAAATCATGGATTTCCCGGTGGACAATGGTCAGGCCATATTTCTGGGCCGAGAATTCATTGCCAATCGCTGCAATGTTGCGCTCCGGCAGCTCGCTGACCATTTTGGCCGCTGCCGAAGTCGAACTGTATTGTTCAAGCGGTGTGTTTTTAAAGGTATAGTAAAGGAATTTATGGCATTGCGCCAAAGCATGCGGATGCGAATAAATCGCTTCGAAGGAATCCGATTTTGCATTATCCGGATGAACCATCAAATGCTGCTCGATCGGCGACAGCACTTCAGCCGTCACATACAGCTGCACTTCATGGAACAGATAATCGATCGTCAGCGGAACTGAGCCTTCCAGCGCATTCTCCAGCGGCACGACCGCATATTCCACTTCATTGTCCGCTACGGCTTCGATGCATTCCGGAATCGTTGTGTAAGCGATCAATTCGCTGTCCGGAAATGCCTTCAATGCCGCCAAATGGGTGAACGAAGCGTCCGGACCCAAAAAAGAAATTCGTTTTTTCGTCTGCTGCTCAGCCATCAAACCACTCCTAAATTATAATGATCCGCTTGAAACCACATCCGCCGACTCCACAAAATCGAGTTTTTTCAGCTGATGCAAAAAGCTGTCGAGATCCTGCTCCATCGCCGTTACATCCAGAGAAAGTGTCACATTGGCGCGTCCCTGGATTGGAATCGTCTGATGGATCGTCAAAATATTGCAGCCAGCCTGGGCCACCGCCTCGAGCAAAGTCGCAAGCGTGCCGGTCCGGTCCTCCAATTGAAGGAAAATCGTCAGGATGCGTTCTTTGACGATGGAATGGAAAGGAAAAACAGCGTCCCGGTATTTATAGAAAGCGGATCGGGATAAGCCGGTCTTCTCCACGGCATCGAGTATAGAGATGTTATCACGCTGCAGCATCTTCTTGACCTCGAGCGTTTTTTGCATCGCTTCGGTCAGAACATCCTCGCGCACCAAATAATACCGCTGTTCCGAAATATCCTTCATCCTTGTCCCCTCCAGATTTATTCAGTAAATTCGAATTCAAATTCAAGCAGGCGAACTGTGTCGCCGTCTTCAGCACCGCGCTCACGCAATGCGTCATCAATGCCCATGCCGCGCATCTGGCGGGCAAAACGGCGGATTGAATCTTCACGCGAGAAGTCGGTCATCTTGAACAAACGCTCGATCGCATAGCCGCTCAATACATAAGCGCCGTCCGGATCGCGGGTGATGTTGAAACCATCGCCTTCCGATTCGTGGCGGTAAAGAACAGAGCTTTCCGATTCGTCGGCTTCTTCGTCGATCATCGGGAATTCAGGCGTTACTTCAAGAAGATCCGCAATGGCGAATAAAAGATTGTTCAAGCCCTGGCGGCTTAACGCCGATATCGGGAAAATCCGGGCATCTTCCGGCAATTTCTTACGGAATTCCTCCAGATTTTCTTCTGCATCCGGCATATCCATCTTATTCGCAACAATCAGCTGCGGACGTTCCGTCAAACGCATATTGTATTGTTCCAATTCTTTATTGATTGTCAAATAATCTTCATACGGATCGCGGCCTTCCATGCCGGACATATCGATGACGTGGACAATGACGCGCGTCCGTTCGATATGGCGCAGGAATTGATGGCCAAGGCCGATCCCTTCGTGCGCGCCTTCGATCAGTCCAGGCAAATCGGCCATAACGAAGCTGCGCTGATCTTCCGTTTCAACCATTCCGAGGTTCGGTACGATTGTCGTGAAATGATATTCAGCGATTTTCGGTTTAGCAGCCGATACGACTGATAATAAAGTCGATTTCCCGACACTAGGGAATCCGACAAGCCCTGCATCCGCAAGCACTTTCAACTCCAAAATGACGTTGCGCTCAAATCCTGGCTCACCTTTTTCCGAAAGTTCAGGTGCCGGATTGGCAGGTGTCGCAAAGCGCGAGTTGCCGCGTCCTCCGCGTCCGCCTTTTGCGATGATTGCCGTCTGGCCGTGTTCAACCAGGTCAGCGATCGTTTCACCCGTATCAGCATCTTTCACCACTGTGCCAGGCGGGACTTCGATAACCAAGTCTTCCGCTTTCGCGCCGTGTTTGTTGGCACTCATGCCATGTGTTCCGCGGTCAGCTTTGAATATCCGTTTGTAGCGGAAATCCATCAGCGTGCGCAAACCTTCCTGTACGATAAAGACGACGTTCGCGCCTTTACCACCGTCACCGCCGGCTGGTCCGCCGTTCGGTACATATTTCTCGCGGCGGAATGCTACCATGCCATCCCCGCCGTCGCCACCTCTTACATAAACTTTTACGTGATCGACAAACATATTATCCCTCCATCTTTGCGCTGACAATAATTTTTGTATTGTCCGCTGCAATGTCTTTCTTTATCAATAAACCCGGCACTTCCGGAAGCTCTAATGCATCCGGCAAGTTTCCGTCCAATTCCAATCCGATTTCAAATGCGGATTGATGTTCTTTCAACGTCGTTCGGCAAATGATGTCCGATGCAAGTTCCGCCTGTTCTTTCAGGCTGGTGAAAAACTGTTCCAGCCAGTCGGCGAATGCTGCATCTTTTGTGGCCATCCCTGCTTCCGCAAGGCATTCCAAATGGAAACGAAATTCCGGAAAACGCCATTCCGCCGTCAGCAGCCAATTTTCGGTTGCCGGCATCTTAAGCGCTGTCAGCCTGTTCAGCTGCACAGCCGCTTCGGCACGCGATCGAATAATCGATTTCACGTCCTGCCCACGTCCAAGATCAAGTTTCATCTGAATCAATTGAAGCTCATTCAAGAAATCGTGGCGCGCATGCCGAAGCGCTTGTGCCACCGTAATCGAGTTATCCATTACACTCACGTCCTAAACTTTCTTCTTTTTTCAGTATACCAATTTTATCTGCAGATTTCTTAGGAAAAGCGTAGGCGTCAGTTTAGCTCTGAATCTTATTCATTGAAAAAGAAAAAGGGCTGCGAAAGCAGCCCTTTTCGTTTTTATTAAGCTTCTTGTGCAACTACTGGGTATACGCTCACTTTTTTCTTGTCGCGGCCGTAACGCTCAAAGCGTACAACGCCGTCGATTTTAGCGAAAAGTGTATCGTCTCCGCCACGTCCAACGTTTTCTCCTGGATAAATTTTAGTACCGCGTTGACGGTATAAAATTGAACCACCAGTAACTTCTTGGCCGTCTGCACGTTTAGCGCCAAGGCGTTTAGATTCTGAGTCACGTCCGTTTCTCGTTGAACCTACACCTTTTTTGGATGCGAAAAACTGAAGATCTAATCTTAACATTCTGTCCCACCTCCTAAGCTGTGAAGGTTATTTTAATATATTCTTCATAGTCTTGTTCAATCGTTTTTAACGAAACAATCATGCTGCGAAGGAGCAATTGCACCTTTTCATCTGTTTTCCCGTCAAGGTCATCCGCGAAACCGACTTTTAAATAGCCGCTTTCCGACTGCGTGATTTCCGGTTCAATTCCGGTAAGTTCCATAATGGCGTTCACTGCTCCAAATGAAACAGCTGATGCGCCGGCACATACCAGGTCTTGCCCATGTTCAGCGAAGTCTGCATGTCCTGACATCTCAAATGACGAAATGCGACCTGACGTCTCTTTAATTTTAACTTTGATCATCCTTACAGGTTGATCGCGTCAACAGTCAATTTTGTGTATGGTTGACGGTGACCTTGCTTTTTACGGTAGTTCTTTTTAGCTTTGTATTTGAAGACAGTGATTTTTTTCTGTTTGCCGTGTTTTTCAACTTTAGCTGTAACAGTAGCTCCTTCAACAAAAGGAACACCCACTTTAGTGTCATCTCCACCTACAAATAGAACTTTGTCAAATGTGATCGTGTCACCAGCTTCTCCGTTCAATTTCTCAACGTAGATCTCCTGACCCGATTCAACTTTGATCTGTTTACCACCAGTTTCAATAATTGCGTACATATCCTTGCACCTCCTCTTAGACTAAGACTCGCCTATCCAGGTGATCCACATTGCTGCGAATGCTTGCTGACCCGGTTCGAGCGGTTGTAGCACAGGTGCGCTACAAACATAACATTAAAATAATATCACGCCGGAGCTAGTGGCGTCAATAGATATTGTAGGATTGGGTGGGAATTGGTTGAGAATTTATTGGTTAAGTAAGGAATTGGATTGGTTTGGGTGGAAATGAGTCTGGTTTGAGCGGTAATGAGTTAGATATATGTTCAAATGGACTTGTCGACCAGTGAATTGGTTGAAATCTATGGTTGAGTTTTTGAAAAGGTGTCTTTTCCAGGAAATATTATACATATTTATTTCTGGGGTGCGGAAAAAGCAGTCTGAGGTGCGGAAATCTTCATTTGAGGTGCGGTCTTTGCTGTTTGAGGTGCGGTTATTTCCTTTTGAGGTGCGGTCACGAATAAATCTCGCTAAAATGTTCAATTAATAAGCTCTTATTTTCAATAATAAAGCGTGTTCCTCTTTTATTACTTTTAATAGTAGAATTTTCCAGCAAGCGATACAGAACATATTTATCTTTTATCCCCAGCCATTTATATGCATATTCAGTCGTCAGCTCACTCCCAAACAAAATCGCATATTCCTGCAGTGCAAACTCATGTGCATCCGAAGATATAACTCCACAATAACCGCAGCGCCATTTTCGTTCACGCCACTCACAGTTTGCCCGACCACACCCCAAACACCTGACCCCCACCTCCAAACACTCCCTCGTCAGCTTATGCTTCTCCAAAAGATCAGGACCATTGAATTGCCCGCGGCTGCGCCGCACTAAGCCCTCAAGACCTTCTATGTTGTGCGCGGTGCGAACGTCCACCATCTTCTCGATATGGAACGGTAGGTAATCAAGCGCAATGACCGGATAAAGTTTCGGCGGCACGGCAACTCTTCCCGAGCGGCTCGACAGCACGATGGTGCCGTGAACTTTGCAGCCAAAGAATTTTTCGGAGGCTTTGACTGCGCGGTGGAGCTGGGATTCGGGATTGCGCATGCCTTCGAAGCGGCCGTCGATGATCCGGTGGAACTGAAAGTTGACCGAATCGAAATGGAACTCGCCGACCATGTTCTTCACTTCGAGCGCACAGACAAAATTTGCGTGCAGCACGAGAACATCCACTTGGGCGAAGCCATCCATATAAGGAAGCCACACGCCGCGGAAAATCTTTGCCTTCTCCACGAGATCCAATTCCCGCTCCAGCAATTCCACTGTCCGCTTCTCGCCTGCCGCTCCCGCCAGAGACCTTTTCACTTCGCCAAACATCTTCACTTTTGCCGGATGACCCACCGGCAACCGATCATATAACACCATCCCTTTCAACATATGAACGTCCAACCCGCACCCCTTTTCATATTTCGAACTCAACCTTATCAATTGCGCTTTGTTATTGAAATTTAATTCCATTAATAAAACACAAAAACCCCCACAAAATTCTGTGAGGGTCGCATGATGAAAAATTTTATTTCGCAAAAATAGCCTTAATCTTCGAAAACACACCTGTGCTCTGTTTATCCATCGTCATGAGCGGAACGGACTCGCCGAGCAGGCGGCGGGCGATGTTGCGGTAGCCCATGGCGGCCGGGTTGGCCGGGTTCATGACGACGGGTTCGCCGCGGTTCGAGCTGGAGATGACGCTTTCGTCATCGGCTACGATGCCGAGGAGGTCTATGGACAGGTGGGTCGTGATTTCGTTGATGTCGAGCGCTTCGCCGGCTTTCATGAGATGCTGGCGGATGCGGTTGATGATGAGTTTTGGCGGCTCGATGTTTTCTTCGAGCTCGAGCAGGCCGATGATGCGGTCGGCGTCGCGCACGGCTGAAATTTCAGGGGTGGTGACGACGATGGCGCGGTCAGCACCGGCGACGGCGTTTTTATAGCCTTGCTCGATGCCGGCTGGGCAGTCGATGATGACGAAATCGTAGTCTTTTTTGAGTTCGGTCACGAGTTCCTTCATCTGCTCCGGATTGATGGCGTTCTTGTCAGTCGTCTGGGCGGCTGGCAATAAATACAGCATATCTTCAAAGCGCTTGTCTTTGACGAGAGCCTGGTGCACTTTGCAGCGGCCTTCGAGAACATCGACAATGTCATAGATGATGCGGTTTTCAAGACCTAAGATAACATCAAGATTGCGCAGGCCGATATCGGTATCGATCAGGCAAACCTTTTTCCCTTGAAGAGCCAATGCAGTGCCGAGATTGGCGGTTGTCGTCGTTTTACCGACGCCCCCCTTGCCTGATGTTATGACGATTGCTTCTCCCACACTAGCTTCCTCCTTTAAACGTTGAAATTTGCGGTCGGATGTACCGCAATTCCTGCAGACGGTCGATAACGATGTTCTGGCCGTTGCTATGTAAATATGCGCATTCCATTTCGGGCTGTTCGGACAGCACCGACAATTCGTCGGTCATCGTCTCGATGGAATCGTCGATCATCAAATGAGTCGCCTCAAGCCAGGACGCGGCAATGACAGCCTCTCGGTTGCCGTTCGCGCCTGCATGGGCGATTCCTTTCAGACGGCCCAGCACGTAGATATTGCCGCCGGCCACAACACGGCCGTTCGGATTGACATCGCCGACTACGACGAGGTCCCCTTCAGCTTTCACTACCTGCCCGGAACGCACGATGCCGACATAAGTCTCGGACTGGCGTTCCTGGATCCGTTTATTGCTTTCTTCGACGGAAATCACTTCGCTGCGCATCTTCGACACCCGCAGATGCGAGTTGTTCTGGATGGTCGCGACGACTTCCTTATATTGGGCTTCGGTGCAATAGCGATAGCCCAGATGGAGCTGCACTTCGGCGCTGCCATCAAGCGCAGGGTCCGAAACCTTGGCCTTCAGTTCGTTCAGCATGTCCGTGTAGTCGCACTGATCATCGAGCTGCAGCACAAGGCCTTCTTTCGTTCCTCTTATATAGACAAGATTCTTCAAAAATACGTCACCTGCGCTTTCAAATTAAATACCTGAGTATAAACTTCTTTCCATTGAGAAAGCATCAAAATCAAATGGTTCCCGCTTTTCATTCAAATTAGACTTTACTGTTTTCACGTTCGATCAACCGCGCGACGATCACTGATTTGAATGCCCAGCCAAGCATGACCAGGAATAAGGAATTGGCGATCATTGTCGGCAAAAGACGTGAAGTCAGAAAGACATCGACCGGCATTGAAGCAAGGGCGATAAATGAAAAGAATAAATACAGCACAAATTCGAAAAGTGCTGTCAGGACCAGTGTCAGGAGAGTGGCAACGATCAGATTACGATGCACTGACTTGACGATGTAACCCGCGATCAGACACATCATCGGGTACAAAAATGAATATAGTCCAATAATATCAATGAAAAAGACATCGTACAAGAGGCCGAAAAATAAACCGTAGAACATTGCATGTTTGGCATCATAATAGACCGTTACGAAAATCAGGAACATCAATAAAAAACGAGGCACAATATAATAATAAACCCCGTCAAGCTGCAACGGGGAAAATAATCCAAAGACGGGTTCGAGGAAAAACAGGACGAGTGCTATCAACGGAAGGAGATAACGGATCATGATCCTTCTTCCTCCGTTGGGACGCCCTCATCTTCACCTTTTGTTTCAGGCATTTCACGATCGGCGATCATGACATGGTTCAGCAATGTAAAGTCGGCTGACGGTTTGACATACGCAAGTTTCGTCAGGCCGAATTCATCGATGGTGATTTCTGTAATCTCACCGATGATCAGACCTTTGGGGAAAATCCCACCGAGTCCGCTTGAAACCACCTGCTGGCCGACTTCAAGTTCGATTTGCGCATCAATACGCTTCAATAAGAGTTCGCGGCGTTCAGCGTCATAGCCCTCGATCAAACCGAAGACGCCTTCTTCCCCGCCGATGACCATTGAAGAAACCCGGTAATTGGGGTTTTGTGTTGAGATCAATTCGACAGTGGATGTCGTCGCAGTCACCAATGTGACTTTACCGATCAGCCCCTGTGCCGTCATGACTGCCATGTTTTCCATGACACCATCCGATTCGCCTTTATTCAAAATAACTTTTTCTTCCCATTGATCCGGGTTCCGCGCAATGACGGTTGCCTGGATCGGGTTATAATCCCGCAAGTCGGCTTCCTTGCCGACGATTTCCTTCAATTGATCGTTCTCGGAACGCAGGTCGGTCACTTCCGCTTTCACTGCCGCGAATTCTTCCAGACGGCCTTTCAAATGCTGATTTTCCTTATATGTATTCAAAAGTGAATCAACGTTATCGAATATGCCGGTGACAAAATGCGCCGGGCCGGAAAACAGTGACTGTCCGGCACCTACTGTGTCTTTGATGATCTGTTCCGGAAAGGATACATTGTCGCGATCCCGCAAGGAATAGGAAATTAATGCTACGAGCAGAATAACCCCGAGCATCAACAGAATTAGCCGCTTGTTCGAAAAGAACCTAGACATGGCAGCAATCCTCCTTACTTATTTAGTTGATTGCATGCGACGGATTTGATCGATATTATCAAGTGCTTTGCCTGTGCCGATCGCCACGCAATCCAGCGGGTTTTCTGCAATCAGGACTGGCATTTGAGTTTCGTCCGAAATGACTTTATCCAGATTTTTCAGGAGAGCGCCGCCTCCGGTAAGAACGATTCCGCGTTCCATGACGTCAGCCGATAATTCCGGCGGAGTCGTTTCAAGCGTTTTCGTCACGCCTTCAATGATTGAAAGAACGGATTCCTTCAACGCTTCAGCGATTTCTTCAGAAGAAATTTCAATCGTTTTTGGCAAGCCTGTCAACAAATCGCGGCCGCGTATGTCCATTTTCACCGCTTTTTCTTCTGGTGTAGTGACACGCGCTGCGCCGATTTCCATCTTGATGGCTTCAGCTGTACGTTCCCCGATAGTCAGGTTATACGTTTTACGGATATATTGCGTGATTGCCTGGTCCATCGCATCCCCGGCAACACGGATGGATTCGCTCGTTACGATGCCGCCAAGTGAAATGACCGCAACTTCCGTTGTTCCTCCACCAATATCGACGACCATGGAGCCCATTGGTTCCCAAACCGGAAGACTTGCGCCGATTGCAGCTGCGAACGGCTCTTCGATCGTGAACGCTTCACGTGCGCCAGCTTGACGCGACGCGTCGATGATTGCGCGCTGTTCTACGGATGTGATGCCGAAAGGAACACAGATCATGACGTTCGGTTTTTTCATCGATCCGCCGACTTTCTTCATCGCTTCCTTCATATAATATTGAATCATTGCAGTTGTTGTATCGTAATCAGCGATGACGCCATCACGCATCGGACGGATTGCCACGATGGATCCCGGTGTACGGCCGATCATATTGCGCGCGTCGTTGCCGACAGCGACGATTTCGCCGGTTTGCGTATTTTTTGCGACAACGGATGGTTCTCTCAGAACAATCCCTTTATTTTTAATAAATACTAATGTGTTAGCAGTTCCTAAGTCGATTCCTACATCTTTTGATCCCATTCCAAACACGTCAAATCTTCCCTTCTTTATATGCCAAAAAGCCATAGAGTTTACACAATACTACTCATTATAGCTGAAAAGTAAAGAAAGTAACAGTGCTACATATATCCCTTTTCATTTAATGAAATGAACTGATGGTCCCCGATAATGATATGGTCCAATAGCTCAATGCCGACAATGCTTCCGGCTTCCATCAGCCGCTTGGTCACCGCGATATCTTCAGGCGACGGCGCGGGATTGCCGGATGGATGGTTATGCGCGCAGACAATGGACGCCGCCGATCGGCGCACTGCTTCCCTGAAAATTTCGCGCGGATGGACGATGCTGGCGTTCAAACTTCCGACAAATATTGTCTGTCTATGCAAAACCTGGTTCTTTATATTCAAAAATAGAACGACAAAATGTTCCTGTTTGAGTGAAGTCATATCCGCCATGAGAAATGAGGCGGCATCTTTAGGGGAACGGATGGTGAATTTCGCATCCGTCTGTTTGGAGGACAGGCGCCGGCCAAGTTCGACAGCGGCCAATAACTGGACCGCCTTCGCCTGGCCGATGCCGTTGATGGATGTGAGTTCTTCAATGCTGGCGTCTTTAAGCTGCTGGATCTGTTCAAAATGATTCAGCACCCGGTTCGCCAGATGCAGGACGGACTCCTGCCTTGTACCGGTGCGCAGCATGATGGCGATCAATTCCTGGTTCGACAGGCTCGTCGCCCCCTGATTGACCAGCCGTTCGCGCGGCCGGTCTGCTGTATGGACATCGCGGATCATCAAAGACTGTTCCTTCAGCATTCGACACGGCTCCCCGACAGGCTGATGTAACCGGCGTCTGAAAGTTTCCGCGCCAAACGGGCAACCGGCAATCCGACCACCGTATTGTAATCTCCGTTGATCTTTTCAACAAATAAACCCGACAGCGTCTGGATGCCGTAAGCTCCAGCTTTGTCGTAAGGATCGTCCGTATTCGTGTAGGCTTCGATCCAGCTGTCCGGCAGATCGAAAAAAGTCACTTCCGTTGTCTCGTGGAATTGCATTTCACTGTTTCCGGATTTGATCGCTACGGCTGTAATCACTTCATGGCTGCGGCCGGAAAGTTTGCGCAACGTTTCCATCGCCTGCTTCTTGTCTTCTGGCTTCAATAGGATTTCACCGTCGCACACGACGATCGTATCCGAACCGATGACCACAGCCTCAGGATTTTTTTTCGCGACATCCGCCGCTTTCACTTCCGCACAATTGATGACATAGTTCAGCGCATTCTGGAATTGTTCCGGTTTAGGCTCTTCCTTTTTGCTTGGAATCACACGGAAATCGAATCCGAGCATCTCGAGCAGTTCGCGTCTTCTCGGCGACTGCGATGCCAGGACAACCGGTTGCTGGGCTTTGAAATACATAAAAACGCCTCCTTTTTCTTTCCTTAAGAATACCACCACCCCGACGGCCACTTCAAATTGCGAAAAATGGATTTTGCCTGCTATGGACGATCCAAATATGAAATTTGCGGCAGGCAAATTAAATATCCGGCGGCATCATTGAAAACAGCCATTAGATTTAGCAATTATGAAGATTGAACCCCCCTTTCAAGCTCCAGTAAATTTTCCATTTCAACCACGTTGTCAAAACAATAAAACATTATCCAATTTTGCCATTATTACTACTTCTTCAAAAGCCTTTATTCCTTCAATCCAAACCTATACAATGGTAACGGATTTTAATTTCTGAAATTTCCTATTTTGAAATAATGAATAGGAACTTCAAAATTTGAAAAGAGGTAGATTAAATGGAAAAAAAGCGAAAAGGATTCTTCCAGAAGTTCCTGGATGGAATCGAATTTGCAGGCAATAAACTGCCGCATCCGGTGACGCTGTTCGCCTTGCTTGCCCTGCTAGTGCTTGTGCTGTCAGCCATCATTTCAAGCTTCGGCATCTCGGTCGAACATCCCGGACAGGAAGGCGAAATGGTCGAAGTGAAAAACCTGCTGAATGCGGAAGGCATCCAGTATATCTTCACCAGCATGGTTGATAACTTCATCGGATTCGCACCGCTCGGCGTCGTGCTGGCGACTATGCTAGGAATCGGAATCGCGGAACGCACAGGACTGATCAGCGCGATGCTGCGCGGATTTGTGTTGTCCGTTCCCCGCTTCCTGATTACAGCTGGACTTGTGTTCGCCGGTATTATGTCGAGTGTGGCATCTGACGCAGGATACGTTGTCTTACCTCCACTTGGCGCAGTAATATTCGCTGCGCTCGGCCGCCATCCGCTTGCGGGTCTTGCAGCTGCGTTTGCCGGTGTATCCGGCGGTTTCAGTGCGAACCTGCTGCTGTCGGCGACTGACCCGATGCTCGGGGAGCTGACAATTGCTGCCGCTGCGATCATCGATCCAGCGTATGCGGAAGGCATGAATATCGCGATGAACTATTACTTCATCATCGCTTCTGTTTTCGTCCTGACACTAGCCGGTGCATTCGTCACCGAAAAAATCATCGAACCGCGCCTCGGAGAATACAAAGGCGAGTACCGGGAAGAATTGACCGGCCTCAGCGCCGAAGAAAAGAAAGGCATGCTGTGGGCTGCGATTTCATTCCTTATCGCTGCAGCCGCATTTGCCATGCTGATCGTTCCGGAAAACGGAGCGCTTCGAGCTGAAGACGGCGGCATCGTCCAATCACCGTTTATGTCGTCGCTTGTTCCGATCATCACCATCCTGTTCTTCATCCCTGGCTTGTTCTACGGAATCGCTACCAAGAATATCAAGAACGATAAAGATGTCGCGAGCCATTTGACTGACACGATGGCGTCGATGGGGATGTTCATCGTCCTGGCGTTCACTGCCGGACAATTCGTCGCCTACTTCGCCGAATCGAATATGGGAATGGTCATCGGCGTTTACGGGGCAGAATTCCTGCAAGGCGCAAACTTGACAGGCATCCCGCTGATTCTCAGCTTCATCTTCATCACGGGTGTCATCAACCTGTTCATCGGTTCAGCGTCGGCAAAATGGGCTATGATGGCGCCAGTATTTGTGCCGATCATGATGCAGCTCGGCTATTCGCCTGAACTCACACAGATGGCATACCGCATCGCCGACTCATCAACGAACATCATTTCGCCGCTGATGACGTATTTCGCGATCATCATCGCGTTTGCGCAGAAATACGACAAGAAGATGGGCATCGGGACATTGATTTCGGTCATGTTCCCGTACTCGATCATCTTCCTGATTGTCTGGTCGATCATGCTGATCGTCTGGATGATGCTCGGTTTGGATCTCGGACCTGGTTCACCGTTGCATTATAATAATTAAGGAAATAAATAAAGCCAACTCAGATTTTTCTGGGTTGGTTTTTTTGTGGGGTTTTATAGACGATATTCCGCAAAACTGCTTCGCTTTCCTGGCTGCTTGCGCCGAGCTAACTCGTACTCGTTTCACTTCGCCCGAGTGGATCTCGTCACTTCGCTTGGTCGCCTGGGAGTCTTCGCTGTTTTGCTACATATCTCAGATTGCCTTCAATAAGCAGACAGCTATACAAAGTTCAAAAAATTATGGATAATTTTTCATGTCTATTATCTTTCTCGTGCGGGTATGTCAGTTACAAGAGCAAAAAAGAGTCATTTAGACAAATATATATCACGAGCAAAACTAACCCTGCTCCACGAAAAGAGGTGCACGAGATGGCAATCCCCGATAACAGGGCTCCCTTAAAAAAATACATTTGGCTGCTGATCATATTAAATGGGCTTGATGGAATATTAACTTACTTCGGTTTGACACGCGGACTCGTCACCGAAGCCAATCCCTTATTAAGTTCGTTTGCCCCCTTTACAATTCTCAGCATTAAACTTTTCCTGTCCGTCTGTCTGTTCGGCTTGCTGTTCACGACTTTCGCCGGCATCCGCAAAACGTTCTGGCGCTATACATTCATTTTCGCCAATGTGCTCTACTCCATGATTCTTGTCCTTCATTTATACTGGCTCCCTTTCCTGTTCATCTGAAAAAACTCCACATAAAAAATCCCTGAAGATTTCTCTTCAGGGATTTTTTTAAAGCCATAAATTCATATACCAATTCAACAACGGTTCCCCGTAAAAATAAACAATGACAGCTCCCGCCGCGATAGACGGGCCGAACGGTATCGGTGTTTTGCGCCCTTGCTTGGTCACACGCAGCACGATGATGCCGACAATCGCTCCGATCAATGAAGCAAAGAACAGCGTCATCAATGTACCGCCAGTACCGAGCACCAGCCCGATGACGAAGAACAGTTTGATGTCGCCGCCGCCCATTCCGCCTTTCGATACAATCGAAATCAGCAAGAGGATCAGGAATCCTGTTGCCGCACCAAGCAAACTGTCCCACCACGGATCCAGAGGGATGAAGAACCGCAGCACGAGCAGCGCGATACCGAATGGCAAAAGGACTTTATCCGGGATGAGCATATAAGCGATATCCGAAACCGTGATGATGACAAGCATCGATACAAACAGAATCGCGATGATCAGTTCCGGCGTAAAACCGAAATGCCAAAAAGAAAATGCGAACAGCGCGGCTGTTACAGCTTCCATAAATGGATAAACCCAGTGGATTTTCTCGCCGCATGAACGGCATTTGCCTTTCAAAAATAGATAGGAGAAAACCGGAACAAGATCCATTGCGGTGAGTCTTCGATCACATTTTGTGCAATGGGATGGCGGAAACGCGATTGATTCTTTTCTAGGAACGCGAAGGCCGACAACATTGAAAAAAGAACCGAAAACCAGCCCAAAAATTGAAAAGAACGCAGTATAAGCAATTGTCATGGTTAACCTCATTTTCTGCTAGGATTGAAACGTTAAGCGTAAATTAATAAGAAAAAGAGAAATCACGATGATTTCTCCTCTTACGGTCTTGCAGGAATGGTTAGAACCGTTCCGACTGAAATGATGGCATTCGGAAGATTGTTCGCTTCCTTGATCCATTCTTCCCCTTTTTCAGTGCCATAGTATTTCATGGAAATCGAACTTAATGTATCGCCTTGGCCGACTTTATGATAGCTCGAAGTCTGCGTGCCAGCTACATTGCTGTTTGTGTCTTCTGTCGTCTCATCAGCTTCAGAATCTGAAGCATCTGTAACCAATGAAGTACCATCATTCTGAGGCATCGGATTGACTTTATTGGCCGGTGCCGGTGCATCCACTTTAGGAGCAGTATCGGATAAAGCGATCAGATCCGGACGATAGAAAGCTGAAAACTGAAGCGAAACGCTTAACGGCTCATCTTCTGTCACCTGCTCCGTCTGTTCCGGAGCAGCAGCGAAATTAATCGCGTCCACAATCATAATCCGTTTCATCGATTCAATTTCCTTGATGAAAGCTGTGATGCTTTCGTAATCATAAGCTTCCAGTTCAATAGATGTAAGCACTTCCTGAATATTTTCGACTCCTTCAACCGGTGCCAGAAGGTCAACCGGTCCTTCAGTGAAACTCACTGATTTGATAAGTGTTCCGGACATCAATTCCGCTTGTTCAACCTGCAATAGAATCAGATCTGTCAATGGTTCTACAGCCACTTTCTGCTGTAATTCCGATGCGCTGATCCGTTCAGTTTGCGGCATTTGTTTCAATTGATTCTCTAAAGCCATCAGCACTTCACGTTCGGATGACAAGGTCTGTTCGGTCTGCAGCCGGGCTTCTTTTGCCGGTGAATAAAAGCCGAAGTAAGTATAAGCAAGTACCACCATCAGCAATAGGCTGGCTAAAACGACCATTGCTGTGTCTTTTTGTTCTTTCGTGAAATTCATTGAACATCACCCTCCGTCTCTTCCGGAGCGGTTTCAGTTTCCGGTGCCGTTTCTACAGGAGCTTCTTCAGTCGCTTCTTGGATAATGGTCCCATCTTCCGCTACAGCGGTTCCTTCAGCAGGTATGCGGCCATCAACAAAAAGCAAAGTGTATGTAGCGAGATATCTTGGATTCTGTACAAGTGCATCATCATCATTCGCAGCTGTTTCTTCCTCCGTAAGACCCAATTCCTGGTTTGCGACTGAATCCAATGTCGCAGAAGCCAGCACCTCTGAAGTCTTAAGCTGTGTCAGATAATATGCAGCCTCTCTTGCCGTGTCAAATTGAAGGGTCAGAGTCGCAGTGTTGGGTCCTGTATAGGAAAAGGAATCAAAAAAGCCTCTTTCCGGCAATACAGTGACAAGCTCTGCAATGAGCGGCACTGTGTCGAATTGATAACTCTCAGCCCATGTAACAGTTTCAAGCAATTGCTGTTCTTCATTCATTCCCTGGCTCGCTTCGATCTCCTGGCGTATTAAAGCCTGTTCAGCAGTAACCTCTGCAGATTGAGCCAAAAGCTCCTGATGCGAACTTTCTTCTCCCTGCGTCATAGAGAAAAGCACTGCCCACAGAATCAGCGTCAATAGGACAATACTGCCCGCAACGATCAGATGAATTGGGCGGTCCCTTTCTTTTTGAGGCAATAAATTTATATCAATCAGCATATTTACACCTCTTTCAACGCAAGGCCGATTGCCCGGTTAAAGCGCGCATTAATTGATTTTGATTCATCAGAAGGAATATCCCCAAGAACGACCGGCTGGAAAGGCACCGAAAAACGGCTTTCCATTCTTGCCCGAAGTTCTTCAGTTTTTTCTGTGTCCCTATTACAGATGATTTTTGTGATACCAGACAGTCCGCCGTTCAAGTTATAACGGTAAAAATTAGCCAGCTTCTCAGCTTCTTCTTCAATCACTTCAGCAAGCGAAAGCGGTTCGACCGAAATTGTATTGCCTGCATCAAACTCCACTGAACGCATAAAAAGCGGAAAATGGTTATGGAAAATCGAAACAGTCATTTTTTTGCTACGGATATCAAGCATCATAATATGTTCATCTTCCATAAAATTATGTTCGAGATGAGCAAGCCGATATAGCGCCAGCGGAGTTATGTCCGCAACTACCGGCTTCAATTTCACATCATCAAATGCATATTCATATGATTTTATGATCGATTCTTTGGAAGCGATGATGATTGCTTCCGGCTGTTCCAGGTCCTCGCGGTAAGGCACCACATCGAATACCGGATCTTCAAAAGGAAGATAAACCGTCGATCCCATTTCAATGAAGAAATGACCCTTCAGTTCATCAGCTTTTACATCTTCGGGGTAAGTCACTTTGCGGATGATAACAAATTCGTCAGGGGCGAGGAATCGGACTGACTTCTTGGAGAGACCCCACTGATTGACAGCCTCATCGAGTATCGATCGAAGCGTTTTTTCATCGGTGATTTTGCCATCTTCAATGACGCCTGCCGGAAGAAGAATCTCTTCCGCGGCGCTCAATTGAATTGGAGAAACCGACTTCAATTCCACATAGCGGATTGCATCTTCTTCTATTGTAATTGTCGCTACGCGTGCTTTTCTCGATAAGAACGATAAGGCCATTTTTTCAGCTCCTAAAAAATTATTTGTTAATTTGATTAATCAATTGTGTAGCCGCCATCACCACTGCCTTTATTAGTATCTGCATTAATATCTGCTACCGAAGCTTCATCAAAAGCCACGTTTTTACTCGAAGCATATTCAATATTTGCGTGAGTTATTTCAACAACACCATCAGTTTTAGTTACTACGTTCGTTGCTACTAATGTTGTGTTTAAAGTACCTGCATTATCTAAATATCCAGAAGCCAATTCTGAAATAGTAACACTTGTTTTTTCAGGATTTTCGGCAAAGTAAATATTAGCAGCGCTTAAAGCATTCAAAGCATCAGACTTAACAGCGCTATAACGGCTGTTCTCAATAATATTCCCGATCGCCGGAATCGCGATTGCTGCGATAATTGCAAGGATAACGATAACTGCCAAAAGCTCGATCAGCGTCAAACCTTTCTGCTCTTTTAACTTGTTTTGGATAAACTTTTTCATTTCTTTTCCCCCTATATTTTCATTTAAAATAGTACTTTATAAGCACAACTTCATTATAGCAACACCCGTGGATAAAGCAACGGTTTTTTTACAAAAATAAGAAAAAATTTCTTATAAAACCGTACGTTTTTCTACATATTGTCGATATTTTCAAACATCCCGAACATCGGCATCATGATTGAAAGGACTATAGTCCCGACTAAAACAGCCAGGAAAACAATCATCAAAGGTTCGATCAGCGCTTTTAACCGGTCAGTCTCTGCTTCCACTTCTTTTTCGTAGAATTCGGCTACTTTTGACAGCATATGATCGAGTGAGCCTGTCTGTTCACCGATTGAAATCATGTGAGGAATCAACGGCGGGAATGCCCAGTGGTTTTTCATCGGCTCTGTGAGAGAACCACCTTTTTCCAGTGAATCACGCGAAGCCAGGACCACTTTTGAAATAACCGCGTTCCCAACAACTTTTTCCACCATTGTCAAAGCCTGAAGAATCGGAACCGAACTGGAGAATAAAGAACTTAAGGTGCGGGTCATTCTGGCCAGCGCAGATTTTTTCAGCATTTTGCCGAAAATCGGAATGCGCAGCATCAAGGCATCAAGCAAATACTTTCCTTGTTCATTTTTATACATCAGCCAAAAAGCACCGATAACCGCTAAGGTTCCCGCAATCAAAAGATACCAGTATCCCATGATGAAATCACTGGCGCCCATGACAAATACCGTGAGTGCCGGCAATTCTCCGCCGCTGCTTTCAAACATATCCACAAACATTGGAACGATGGAAGACAACAGGAAAATTACAACGCCGATTGCGAGTACACCTACAACTGCAGGATATGTCATAGCGGATATGACTTTTTGCTTCGTTTGATAGGCTTTTTCATAATGGGTCGCCAAACGGTCCAACGACTCGTCAATATTACCTGACAATTCGCCTGCTTTTATCAGGTTCAAAGTCAATGGCTCGAATATTTTCGGATATTTAGCTAAAGAATCAGACAAGGAATTCCCTTTTCTCAATTCGTCATCCACTTCAGTCAGAGCATTCTGCAAAGGTTTTGACTCAACTTGCTGCGCCAGTATTTTAACAGCATCCACAATCGTAACACCCGCCCGCATCAAGGTTGAGAATTGGCGCAGGAACATGATGAACTGATCCTGCTTGACCGGATTGCCGATGACGATGTCTTTCTGCAGAGCAGTGGTTTCGATTTCCCGGATATCGATTACGCGAATGCCGTCATCACGGAGGCGAAGAATCGCGTCACGCCGGTTCTTGGCCACCATTACGCCGGAACGGATTTTTTTCTGGTCACGGCCTTCATATTTGAAACGCGCCATCTATTCTCCCCCTTCCATGAACGGTTGCGCGGTTTGACGGCTGATTTTCCCTTTTGCCAAAAGTTCCTGTACGGAAGAAACCATCATATGCATACCGTTCGAGCGGTTTGTCAAAATGACGTTCGGAATCTGGTGCACTTTCTCAGTTCGGATGAGATTTGAAACCGCCGGATTATTTATCAGGATCTCTGTGGCTGCCGCACGGCCTTTGCCGTCAGCCGTCGGCAGCAAACGCTGGGAAACGACGGCTTTCAGAATACCGGCAAGCTGAGTCCGGACTTGAGCCTGTTGTCCCGAAGGAAACACATCAATTATCCTTTCAATAGTAGAAGCCGCACTCGAAGTATGAAGTGTCGCCATTACAAGGTGGCCGGTTTCAGCAGCAGTAATGGCGGTTGAAATCGTTTCCAGGTCCCGCATTTCTCCGACCAGAATGACATCCGGGTCCTGGCGAAGAGCTGCTCGCAAGCCATTTGCAAATGAATCTGTATCGAATCCCACTTCCCGCTGATCGATAATGGAAGAGCCATGACGATGCAGATATTCAATGGGGTCTTCGAGTGTGATGATATGTTTTGTCATATTTTCATTGATATGGCGGATCATCGCCGCAAGCGTCGTCGACTTCCCTGAACCGGTCGGGCCTGTCACTAATATCAGGCCTTGCGGGGTTTCAGCCAATCCGGCTAATATCTTCGGCATGTTCAAATCATCGATTGTCGGGATTTCGGTTGGTATCGTACGGAATGCATGCGAAATTGAACCGCGCTGGTGAAATGAATTGACACGGAATCTCGCCACACCGGAAAGTGAATAGGAATAATCCATTTCACCTTTATCAAGAAATTGCTGCCATAAGATATCAGGCATCAAAGCTTGCGCGATTTCTTTCGTCATATCAGGAGTCAGATTAGTATCTCCATAGCGTTTCAGCGTTCCATGCATCCTGAAAACTGGCGGTATGCCAGTTGTCATATGAATGTCTGAAACATTTAAATTTTTAGCCTCTGTCAAAACTTTATTTATATAAGTAGTTGGCATATAATCACTCCGCTATGGTGGCGACACGCAGAATTTCTTCTGTAGTCGTCAGCTTGTCTTGAACTTTTTTAAGCCCGTCATCTATAAGGAAGATTGTTTGATTCCGCACTGCGATCTTACGTATTTCCGCGGCGGAACCACCTCGGTTTATGACTTCTTTAATGGCTTCATCCACTACCAAAACTTCATGTATCGCCATACGGCCACGATATCCGGTCATATTGCATTGTGAACAGCCTTTCCCTCTTGCAATTGCTTCTATTTTCAAACCGCGTTTTGCAAAAATTTCCTTTTCGCTTTGTGTCGGCTCATCGATTTGACGGCAATCCCGGCAAACTTTTCTAACCAGACGCTGGGCCACTACCGCATTTAATGAAGCGGTGACAAGAAACGGTTCCACTCCCATATCCATCAAACGTGTTACCGAAGCAATCGAGTCATTCGTATGTATCGTACTGAGCACTAAATGCCCTGTTAAAGAAGCACGAATAGAAATATCGGCTGTTTCTTTATCACGTATTTCCCCGACCATTACAATGTCCGGATCCTGACGAAGTATGGAACGAAGACCAGCCGCAAAACTTAATCCAACATTTGTATTCACTTGAATCTGATTGATGCCTTCGAGCTGGTACTCCACCGGATCTTCAACCGTTATTATATTGACAGCTTCGTCATTCAATTTGTTCAACGCTGCATATAATGTCGAAGATTTACCTGAACCAGTCGGACCAGAAATAAGAACGATGCCATTAGGCTTTTCAATTTCCCGCATGAATCTCTTCATATTCAAATCACTAAAGCCAAGTTTAGAAATATCGGTAAGGTTATTTCCAAGATCAAGTATCCGCATTACGATTTTTTCACCGTAAACGGTCGGCAAAGATGATACCCGCAAATCGATTGGCCGGAAATCGACGGTTGTCTTAATACGGCCATCCTGAGGAATCCTGCTTTCTGTAATATCCAGATTCGCCAGAATTTTAATGCGGGCGGTCACCATCTGCTGCATCATTTTCGGCAGTGTCCGTTCTGTACGCAAAGTCCCATCTATACGGTAGCGGACCAGAATCCGTCCTTCATGCGGATCAAAGTGAACATCACTCGCTTTCAAAGCAACTGCGCTCGAAAGGATCTGATTAACAAGACGGACGATTGGCGCATCATTATCAACCAACTCTTCTTTTTGCTCTTGAGACACTTCAGGAATCTCGCCCAATAAGTCGTCGTAGGATTCTTCATCGTAGTATTTAGAGATGGTTTTCATAATATCGTCGCGGGAAGCAATCGCCGGTTCAATCTGGAAACCTGTCGTCAATCGAAGATCATCAATTGTGATAAAGTCCATTGGATCGGTCATAGCTATGAAAAGTTTGTCGCCTTCGACTTTTAAAGGCACAAGCAGATTTCTTTTTGCGAATTCTTTAGGCACCACATTGAATAATTTAGGATCAAATGGATAACGGAAAAGTGTTACATGCGGAATATTCAATTGAACTTCCAATGTCTCGATCAATTGCTGTTCAGTGATTAACGCCCGCGATAATAGCGCATCCCCGAGTTTCTGATCAGATTTTTTCTCTTTTAATGTCAATTGCAGATCTTCTTCAGTCAATAAACCTTGTTCAATTAAAATATCGCCTAATCTTTTTCTTATGACAGCCAAGCTTATTCCCCCTTGCCCATTTAAGGGTTTGTCAAATTGCCGCCTTTATCGTAGACAGGCATTTCTGTATCTTTAATATTTCTATTAGGATCTTCACTTACAATATTTCCTTTTTCGTCATAAATAATTGGATTGCCATCCAGATCATAACCAGGATTATCAGGATCTTCGACAATTAATACCGGTTTTCCGTCTCCAGAATCTGGATCTGCCGGATCATTAGTAGTTGAATCCGGATTATTCGGGTCGATTCTTCCAGGAACAGTACCATTTGCAGGCGTTTCTGACACAGGTTTGGCAAGCGGATAAATTTCTACCCGGTGAACCGGAGGGTAAAAATCTGTCGAAACCGGCTCAACAGAGACTTCTTCACCATTTGACAGGATAGCGCGTGACACCTCAACACGCACGCCTTCACTGCCTTCTTCCTTAACCGATTTTCCCGCAGTGACAAATGCACTGTACTGTTTGATCAGACGGGGCTTCACTTTTGTTTCTCCGCCAATTTGAACCACATAGTCATTAACTAACGGCATGGCACTTAATGAGCCTGTAATCGTAGTATTATTTTTTTCGATATTTAAAGTGTAAGAGCTGTTATTTGTGTTTGTTATAACCAAGTCAATCCCCAGCTTGCGGTTAATTGCTGCCTCTTGGCCTAATGGGACAGAAACGGGCTGCACTGAACCGATACTCCGCTCCACAACTGCCAAATTTGTTTTCAAAGCAGTTGAGTATATAAGAGAAGCGATTTCAGTCAACTCTGCATCGGTAATTTCAGTTACATTCTGTTCATTGATGAAATCCAAAAACGAAAAGTTTTCACCTGGCGCAAGCTGCAAGCCATTTAAAGCTTCAATCACATTGTCTGTCCCATTATTTACAAGCTTATGCGAAAACGCTGATTCTGAAATAACGACTTTCTGCACGGATAAAGAATCATCACTTATATTTACGTATGTTTCTGATTGTCCGCCAGCTAACGCTAAAGCCAGTTTTTCATTTATCACTTTAATATCGGACTTAGAAAAATCAGCCACAGAAAAATGAGACTGTAAAAACGATTGTGTTGCCTCCTCCTGAAGTTCGAATACAAATGTATTTTGGACACCGGTTTCAGCCTGCCCTACCGTTTCCTCCAAAAGTATCTGAACAGTTTCCAAAGGATATTCTGCAGAAGCATCCTGGTACGTAACAGTCAATTTGGCATTTTGTCTCCAGGTATCAAAATTTTGAGAAACGAGGGAAACAGCGCTCGCCACTTCCATATCCGAGACTTCAGCAGTTCCGATATATGTATTTTCACCAAATTCATCTTTCGGGAATAAGAGGTGATCGACAGCAAACGCTCCAGCGTTCGCTACGCCGAAAAATAATAATGCACTTGTAGCAACAGCCAGAAAAGTCATACCGAAAATTTTGTTATCCAAATTTACGCTCCCCCTCATCCATTTCAATCGACTCTATAGTAAAGGCTTTTGCCAAATCGGAGTCTTTGGACTTTTTCAATGATGATTCGACTGCCATTCGGGACTTTCTTTCGCTCGATTGTTTCATTTTTTCGTTTTGATTCTTTTCAACAACCTTCATATATATTAATGAAAGAAGGAGTGCTACACCTACAATCACTAAAACTGGAATGTAGAGCGGATTATTCATCTGGAGCGCTGCGGCGGCAAGTGCGGCGAAAAGGCCACCCCCAACTACCAGCATCTTCCTGCCCATCGGCACCGATTTGAAGAAAAAATAACTGACTCCCAGCGCTATAGCTCCCAGCATTATCAATATCAATAAACGAATCACTTTAACTCCCCCTTGTCGCTTCTATTTTATATCTCTGCCTTAATCCTTTTTACCTACGTCAACATTATCGACTAAAAGCGGTGAATGTGAATAGGACTATTTTCATCAAAATAAATAATTATTATTTAGTTCTTTGTAAACTTCTTCAGTTAGTCCATTAGTGAATGGTAATATTGGAGCACC
>NZ_PJBO01000061.1:0-29809 GCF_002836425.1 Planomicrobium sp. MB-3u-38
ATGTTGAGGATCTCTCTTTTTTTTGTTTTCTTTTGTTCTCTTTTTTCGTTGCTGTCATCTTTTTTCTCCCTCACTTCTTCTGTTTAGGTATTTTTACTAACTGAACTTATCCCGTCAGGTAATTCTAACTCTAATGGATTTAGGCGATTAATCAACTAAGTAATAAGGCAATTCAATGAAAAAAGATATGTGCATTGGTACTGAAATGGATGGGGAATCAACCATGAAGCAAACATCTTTCTTGGTCTTCCGTCAAGAAAGTGGACACAGAAAAACTGTTCTTTTTCTTCCAAAACTCTATCGCGCTCTGCTTGATCGGACACAAGCAGTTGTAACGGCGATAAAGAATGGATGGGTAGAACTGAAATAACTGTTTTTATTAGTCAGGACTTCAAATGATGTGAGCTTTGAAAAAATTAATGAATATGCAGTACTAATCGATAAGTAAATTTCCAATTTTTTTCCAAAAATCGATATTAGAAATGCAGCTAATTTAGAAGTCTTAAATATCTTTGGCTGGAATTTTTAGTTTACATATCATGAATTTATCGGAAGTACAAAGGAAGACTGGATGCTTACAACCTTGCATCCGGTCTTCCTTTATTTAGAGAGATAACTTTGTTTTTGAATAACAACCTGTATTTTTTAAATTACACAATAAATTTCGTGAACCACGCTATGTATCTTGCCCCAGGCAAAAAGAATAATTGAGCAAGTATCGTACCCAGTAAGCGGGAAGCGATCATCATGACAGCGATGCTTTTAAGATTTAGGTAACTGCCGCGGCGATTGAGGACATCATCGGCTAACACAGATATTTTCGGATCGACGAAAACAATGAGCAGGATGGTAGCCAATCCATTGATCAGGCCAGAAGCCATAATCGCGGTAGCAGCTCTTTCCGGAACGATAATGGCTGCATAAAGCGCAGAAAGAACGCCAATTGTGTAAACAGCGGTAATGATCATATTGATGAAAAATAACTGGACCGGAATATCTTTTAAACGGACGCCTTTTAAGTAAGAAGGCTTTGGCAGGTGAATGTGTCCGATTCCTCTTCTGATATAGCCAATACTCATCCCTTTTTTGACCAGTCCGGGAATAGATCCTCTTTCGGCTGATAGGTGAATGATTGCACGCGAAAAGATAGAGATGAAAGTTGGGAGTAAAAGAATCCCTAAAATCGTTCCGATTGTAGAAGAACCAATGATGATCCGGTATTGTGCCTCGACAAATTCTAATGTATTCGTCTCTGGAGCAGAGTCAATTAAACTTCCGGTAAAAGGCTGCTGCATCATATTTGCCAAACGGGAAACCATTACCATGACATTAAATAAGGAAAGAGCAGATGCCAGCAGACGTACCCTTACTCCCGATAAGCGAACAGCATAGGCCAGTGTTTCGATGGAGTGGATGATTAAAACGAATAGCGCAATCAAAATTAATTTCTCTGTGAAAAGTTCCAAAAGAAAACCTACTTTTATTTTTATCCTTATATTACCATAGCCTTATACTTAAAAAATGAAAAATGAAAATATTAAATGCTAATTCGAGGTTTTAATTGAAGTTGATACTTCAATGGAAGAATATTTTGAAGCCATAACAGTTATCAGAAGCTATACAAATAGAAAGGGAGAGAAGAGGCTGTTTGCAGCACATCTTTTCTCCTTTTTAGTTCGTTGACCATTTTTTCGTCTTTCTTCATCTTTCGATTTTTGAAGCAAGTCTTCTCTAAGTGAAACACACTATAACCCTTTATAATATGTCAGAAAAAACCCCTCCGATCGTTTGGATCGGAAGGCTGGATTACTGTGTGTTTATTGCTGGCAACGTATAGTAAATGACACCGAGCTCTGCATCCGAAGTGGAAGGAAGTTCATCCATTAGTTCGATATGGTTCAACGGTTCGCTGTTACTGTAACGGTAACTGTAGTGGATTATATTGCCGCTGGAAAGTTCAATTCTCTCGGAGGAACCAGTAATTCCTTGCACGCTCGTGACAGTGCTTGCGGTTCCATCCGTATAGAGCCAGTCTTCCTGAACTTGTTGGAAAAGCGCAAGACCGACTCCTTCCGCTGTGTATTCTTCATTAGTCAGGCCGTAGAAAACGAGCTTTCCATATTCCGTTTCCGCTTCACTGATAATTTTTGTGAAATCGGGTTGAAGGTTTTCCAGTTGAGCAGCTATTGTATCCACATTAACCGAAGCCCAGTATTTTTCGATGTCTTTGAACATCAAATGAAAGTAGTGAGCAGGCACATCTGCGGCCGCTTCCGAGGGCGTAGGGTTGCCATATCCCCAACTCATATTGTCAGTTTCACCGAAAGCTTCTCCGACAAAGCCTTCTGAATTCGTAGTAGATTCCCACGCGCCTTCTTGATAATCAATGCCGTCAGATTGAAAAACAACGGCGTTATAGTTATTGTTCAGAAAAAAAACTGGCGTCGGAATCGATTGGAATACGGCCGTCCATTCATCTGTTGATAGTTCTTTAAAGTATTCTTCCGTAATGAAAAATGCATTATACTCCCCGCTGTTTTCGTGAAGATCCGCAGGTTTCGCTTCCCGGAATATAACGTGGTCAAACGAGAAATCCGGCAACTCACCGATTGCGCCGATTGTCAGTTCTCGTCCTTCATATCGGTCTGCAAGCGCAACTTCGTGCAGCGCATTCTGCACTTCCTGAACTTGCTGTTTACCTGTATCGATGAGTGATAAAGTCAGTAGAATAGTGAAAAAAGCTGTCAAGGTAAGAACTGAAAGATAGACGGGCTGGAAGCGTCGACGCTCTTTTTGTTTCCCGCTAACTTGCTGAATAATCCGGTTCCGGTCGGCAGCTGTGAAACGGACGTGCGTATCAGCGTGTTCCTTCAATTTCGACTTAATATTTTTATCAAAGTGATCCATCATATCCACTCCTTTCCAGTTCAACTTGCAGCGCCTTTTTTCCTCGGAGAAGCCGGGACTTCACCGTGTTGCTTCCGATATCAAGCACGTCGCTGATTTCATTCATCGTCAGTTCCTGGTAATAAAATAAAATCAATACCTCTTTATATTTGGGGGAAAGATGTGAAAAATATCCAGCCATTTCTTCTGCAGCCATTTCTGACAGTGCGGAAACTTCAGCGGAAGGATCTGTCTTTTGGATGCTTACAAACGGGCGGTACAACAAATTCCGAAAACTCCATTTCTTCAAGTGGTCTTTGCATTTATTAATGGTGATACGAGTAAGCCATGTCTTATAAGAAGAACTATGCTGAAAGTTATGTATGTTTCCGAAACAGCTTATAAACACTTCCTGGATAATGTCTTCGCACTCCGATGCATCGTTTACATAAAGAAATGCGATTCGCTTCAGTTCATTGCCGTATGCAGCCATCAGCTCATTTAAGAGCTGGTGCGGGTCGGAGGCGGTAAATAAGATTTCTTCATTAGGCAGTTCCATCAGAGACGTTCCCCCCTTTCATAGATTAGACGAATTCCAGCAGTCCGGTGACCCCTGTTTTGACAATTAATTTTAACAGAGACAGTCACTTATGCGATCGAAGTAAACTAATTTTAGAAATTAAAAAAAGAAAGTATATAAAAATGAGAGTATTTCCATCTACTAGTTAATTTGTAAGGTTTTCGAAATAGAATTTCATCAAGTATTTTGTTTACATATAATCGCTTATCAGAAGTTACGACATCAATTAAAAGAGCAATAAAAAAAGAGTCCAGCAAAGCGAGCACTTTAGAAGTGCCGGTATGCCGGGCTCTTTTTTCTTTTTAGCAGGAGGAACCTGTTCTTCTGTTCAGTTAACTTAATCGTTCTTCAGCCATCTTATAAATCTTTTCTTTATCGCGTTTCCCAATAGCCACAATCTGAATTACTTGGATGGTTCCCTCGGCTTCTCTGAAAATAATCCGCAGGCCCATCTTCTTGTTTTTCAATTTATTGCATTGTGCCAAATTGCCATGAAGGGATTGGCCGGCTTCCATGCCCCTTAATTTGATCCGATCCAGCGCTTTATTGATAAAGATTTTTTGGCTGCCATCAAGCTGGTCATAATCTTCCTTTGAATACTGTGTCCATTCAAGCTGATACAACGGTTATTCCCACCCATCTTCTTCATCAATGACAGGGGATTCAGTCGAGATTGCACCGCGAACTTCCACGTCTGAGAAAGTAGAGACATTTTCCGTCAGCAGCCGTTTTTCAGCCACCAAATCAGCCAGTTGATCGTAAAGCTCTTCTATTTCTTTGTTCAAGGATTCGTATTGTTTTTGGGTGAGCATAACACCCGCAACTTTTTCGCGGTTGAAGACATATACGCCAGCAGCTTCTTGATCAGCCATCTGAAAAGCTTCCATGGGTGAACGTTTTACATTCGAAATCGACGTGGTGGGGATATCCAGTATTCTCATCGCCATTTTCATCCACTCCTTTAGGTTATTTCTATTATACATCTTTTAAAAGACTTTTAAAAGTCTTTTCATTTCCTTCAGAAAAATCTAAAAAAATTTATGTCCATAAAACTTTTGATTTTCGTTCGCAAAAGTGTACTTTTACGAACGGTTTTTTTCAAAGTAGATAAACAAAAACTAATGTTAAAATAATAGAAGGAAATTAAGAATGATTCTGATTGAACTTCATTGTGAGGAGAGTAAGGATGAGAAGTTTTGTGAGCCTTAACAATAAACGAATAGAGATATTCCAAGAGGGGGATCACGGAACTCCTATCTTAATTTTAGCTGGAATGGGCTGTTCATTCGATGAATGGGTTGAAGTGGCAGAAGCTTTAAGTAAAACAAACAGGATTGTTATGTTCCATCGGCCGGGACTTGGTGAAAGTGAAATAGAAGAAGAAAATCGCACCACTACTAGTACTATAGAAGAAGTGCATCAATTATTAGCCATATTAGAAATAGTTGAACCGGTTATAATGATTGGCCATTCCTATGGTGGGTTATGTGCGCAGCATTTTACAAAGGTATATCCTCATAAAGTGAGAGCTTTAGTACTGGTAGACTCTACTTCCCATGATTTAGAAAAGCTGGACACACTGGACCTTCCTATTTTAAACCAAAATTCTTCTGATGAAGAGTGGTTAGAGAACTGCCAGGCTTATGCGGAGCTGAATGAAAAAGAGTTGAGCAAGATTGTTCAGCCTATCCTAACAGAAAATCAGAAAAAGTTGCCTTTGCCTGTACAAGAAAGATTAATAAAATTTCAGCAGAAACCCAATCTGTACAAAGCAATGAAGAGTGAGGTAGAGAACTGGAAAGCAGATGCAAGAATCATTAAGGGTTTGGGGCAATTTCCTGATCTTCCTCTTTTAGTAATTGGCCGGGACAAGGAATACGTCATTGAACAAGGAATAGAAGAAGGTCTGCCTGAATCAGAGTTAATGCTTCTTGAAAATACATGGGAACAACTAATCAAAAACCAAGCTAAGCTTTCAAAAAAGAGCAAATTAGTGTTCGCTGAACAGTCGGGGCATTCTGTGCATCTTGATCGTCCTGACTTTATGATTGCAGCAATACGAGAAACAATAGAAGGCATAACTTTAAACTAAACTCAGTTTACATATCATCAGTTTATAAGAACTTGTATAAATGATAATGGAGTAGAAGTTGTTTAAAGACCGCAAAAGAGAGGTGATGAGATTGAGAACTGATTATAGTAATTGGGAACCCCTGGCGGTTCAAGAAGTGAGTAGTATATTTTCTGGTATGTCTATTGATTGGGGAATTGCTGGTGGGTGGGCATTGGATATCCACTTAGGAAGAAAAACGCGGAACCATAGCGATATAGATATTGTAGTTTTTCGTGCGGATCAGCAAGTGATTTATCAGCGCTTGAAAAATGACTGGACATTGTACAAGGCGAAAGATGGTAAGTTATCCCTTTGGTCTGCTGATGAATACCTTGATGCAGTCAACAGTGTATGGGTCAGTAGAGATAGCCAATCTCCTTGGGCATTCGAAATCATGTTTATGGATAATGAACAAGACAACTGGGTTTATCGGCGAGAAAAGACTGTTCAAGAAGCGAGAGTAGAATTGTTCTCCACTGACGAAAACAATGTTCCTTATCTAAATCCTGCAGTTCAACTCCTGTATAAAGGGGGAGTTGAACAAATAAGAGAAAAAGATTCTCAGGACTTTCTCTCTGTCTTACCGACCTTATCAATAAAAGAAAAAACATGGCTAAAGGAATCATTGAAAAGACAGTTTTCAATGGGACACAGTTGGATTCCGCATCTGGAATAAAATATTGAACAGAAATACTTTTAAAAAAACCCTATTTTCGTGTTGCTAGCCGTCAGAAGAAGCTTACTTGGAGAATGGGTTTAATAATAAGGGGTGAGAAAGTGATTGAAATCTTAGCAAGACAAATTCCCTACGTAAGCGATTTTGAGAAGATCATCCAGATCAAAAAAGGTTATTCATCAGATGAAAAGTATCTTATACATATGCCAGACGATCAGGGTAAGTTGTTTCTGCGAATTTATAAGCCAGAACAGTTGGATGCCAAAAAAAGTGAATACGCACTTCTGGAAAAGATGCAAGACTATGGTGTTGCCAGTTTAAAACCCATAGCGATTGGAAAGACGATGGAAAAGGGATATATGATTACGTCTTATATAGAAGGTAACGATGCAGGAGAGGAAATCTCCGCTTATAGTGAGCAAGAACAATATGACCTGGGGATAGCAGCAGGGAAAGAACTGAAGAAAATGCATCAATATGCGGCACCTGAAACGATCGCTCCCTGGCATTCCAGAAAAATCGAGAAACATCGGAAATACCTGGATGCTTACTTGTCCTGTGGGATAAAGGTGAAAAACGATAAGCAAATCATGGACTTTATCGATGAGAACATTCACCTGATGGAACAGCGGCCAAACCTGTTTCAACATGATGACTTTCATCTTGGAAATCTCATTGTGAAGAATAAAAAGCTGGCGGGCGTTATTGATTTTGACAGATACGACTGGGGAGATCCCATTCATGAATTCCTGAAGATCGGCATTTTTAGCCGAGGAATCAGCGTTCCATTTTCAAGAGGGCAAATAAAGGGATATTTTCAAGGCGAAGAACCCGGCGAAGAATTTTGGCGGCTATATTCGCTTTATATGGCGATGTGTGTTTTCTCATCCGTCATTTGGACCTTGAATACCATTCCGGAAGAAACGAATGATATGCTGCAGAAAATCGATACATTTTTGGACGATCATGATTACTTCAGTCGGTTGCAGCCCAAATGGTACAACAAATTAAGCATTTATGAATGAGTGGCAGATTAGTAAAAGGTTTAAATTAATTGGTATCAAAAATTTGGAAAGAAGGAAAAGGGGATTTACATGACCACTCACATCATCTATCGAAAAGCCGTTGAAAGCGACAGACAAGAGGTATACCCGTTAGCAAAGAGCTTAGCCACCAGCTTTGAAGTGAACGAAGCGGACTTTTTCTCAGTTTTCAAATCAGTAGTTGAGGATCAAAATGTAGATATGTTGGTTGCGGAAAAGGATCAACAACTGATCGGATATGTTTTTGTCTTGCATCACCCAGCCTTTTATGCGAATGGCACCATCAGTTGGGTAGAAGAGTTGTTTGTAAAAGAAGAATATAGAGGGCAATCTATTGGAAAGCACTTAATGGAAGAAGCAGAGAAAGAGTCGAAATCCCGAGGAGCAAAATTAATCGCTTTAGCTACTAGAAGAGCCGAAAAGTTTTATAAGGCGATCGGGTATAGTGAATCCGCCACTTATTTCAAAAAGAATTTTGAGTGATGCATTTTCAACATAACTCAATTACATTTTTGTAAAACGCTAATTTTGGAAGATTAGTATACATATTAGAGAGTTATTGGCAGTAGTAGCTATTCATTTGAAGATACAAAGAGGAAGAGCAATGCAATCAGCAATGCTTTTCCTCTTTTGTTAAGATAGCGGATTTATTTTCTCGCTTTAATTATCATTGTAGTAGGAAACTTTTGAGCTTTATAGAGTGAATAATAGCGGTCGGATATTTCCGGTTCCCTGTCCTTCAGCTGTACCGAAACGTCCGGCTCGACGACTTCTTCAATGGTAAAACCGGATTGGATTAGTGAATTAAGGTATGTACTAAACTTACGTTGCGGAATAACAACGGGTACACCTTCCCCTTTAAAATTCTCGTATCGTGTCATGCCTTCATCCTGGTATGAACCTTTCAGTGAAATAAGGCCATTTTCACTTTGCAGGTAGGCATAAAGCGGATGATCCCAGCTAAACAGGAAATAGCCCCCGGGTTTTAAATATGAATAGATCAAGTTTAACGTGCTTTCCAAATCGGTCGTCCATCCAATCGCATAGATGGAATAGACAATGTCGAAATAATCTTTAGGAAGATCGATATCTTCTTCCATGGCTGCACAGTGCAAGTTCGCCTGCAGCCCTTTTAAGGTTTCCTTCGCGGTTTCGATTTGTTTCTCCGAAAAATCGAGACCCCACAATTCTGCAGCTCCTTGTGCTTTCATATAAGCTAAGGAATGGCCGCTGCCACAGCCAATATCTAGCACCTTTTTATCTTGAATCGCTTCAAATAACTGCAATTCTTCTTCAGTCTGAGTAAAGGGTCCGTAGCTTGGCAAAGCATCAATGCCATTGAAGTGGCCGGCGACTGTATTCCAGCTTCTTTGATTCTGTGTTAAAATCTCGGTCTTCATTTTTCTGCCTCCATTCACTAGTTAGATTCTCGAAAAAAATTTTAAATCCTGCCAAGATACACTTTAATACTTTAAAGACTGAATCGACCTTCTCTATAATTTTGTTTGGAAAAGTCTACTTTTACGAACGGTTAAAAATTTAAATGAATACATTCGAATCTGTTTTTCTCATTTTTATAAAGCTTTTTCTAATGGATATATATGTTAAAGTAAAATAAAAACAGTAATTTAGGCTAGGGATATAACAGTTTATATAAAGCCAAAAGTGAGGGCATCTTGAAAATGAACATTCAACCATCAGAAACTCAACTTGAGAAGTGGATTAAAAAATATGTGCCTGAGAAAGATTTGTTCTTCATCCAAGATGAGGACTTGCCTTTATTTGAAGAAGTGATAGGACAAGTTTTACTTATACCGAAAGATGAGTTTTTCAATCATGCCTCCTACAGACAAATCCAGCTTGCAAATAGCTACGAATATTGGAACTTGTCCAAAGAAGCTAACTTTGTGATCGTAGCCAGTGAGAACTGGATCAAAGAATTGCCCCCATCAAAAAAAGAAAGGCTTTTGCAGATTCAGCTAAAGATGAATAGAGGGTTAATTTTTCCCTTATCCTATTTTTCAGAGGTACCTCTCTTTCTGAAAGAAAATGCAGTGAACGAAAAAGAGGATGAATGGATTGTTTTGACTGCTGATCTCTGGAAAAGACTGTCGGTGACTATAAAGGAACATTTGATGAGGAAGTATGCTCAACAATGGGATAGGTGGACGAGCGAGGAAACGCCAGAGTATCTTCCGTTGATAATCAAAAAATATGCGAATACTTTTCCAACCGAAGGGGGAAGCAATTGTTTAGCTGCGACTCTTTTTGCTGTTTCCGGTCAGGAATGGATCATACATGAGTGGGTGCATCCCCAAACCTTTAAAGAAAAGTTGAGCAGAACACATCAACTTGTGGAAACAACAGATCTGATTGAAGGAGATGTGGCTGCATGGGAAAGTGCAGACGGACAAATTCAACACGCCTCTTATCATATAGGAAACCAACTGTTCTTTAATAAGAATGGCCAAACCTTTTTCAATCCTTGGAAAGTTATCCATTTCCGTGAACTTCAACCGGAATGGAGCCAATATGCTATAAGTATATATCGTCAGAAATGAGAGGGAATTGATATGTTCATACCATGACTACTTATATCTCTAAACTGAGTGATAATTATCAGTTGTAAATTTTCGCGAATTTGAAACATACAAGAAAAGTTTTACTTATTTACACATAATTATTGATGATTTCATTAAGCGTACAATTACGTGAAACTATAGTTCCTTAATGTATAGGTGCTTTCGAGGGGGAATTACTGCTGGAGGAGGACATATGTTGAAAGTTTTATATTGGTTTTTCAAGTTTTTCATTTTCTTTGGTGCCATACTCATAAGTACTCCTATTTACAATCAGAGTGGATGGTGGGGAATTGCCGTTTTAATTCTGCTGGTATTATTGGGAGAAAATCACTTCGATAATAAATTGAGCAAGTTAAAGTGGCAGAATATCCGTGATAGATTACCCGTTATAAAAGAATTGAAAAGCGGAGATCGAGTGACCATCACGTTGAAGAATGGGAAAGTATTTTCGGATTTTACTTTTTCTTTTTTTAATGAGTTCGATATTATAGTTTCAAGAAACACGCTATTAGACCAGGTACTGGAAAGCAAAGATGATATGAAATGGATAAAGTTCAGTAAGATTAGCGCGATAGAAAAGTTGCTTGATTAACTGAAATGATACAAGTTCAAGAATATTGGATATTTAATGTAGCTGAATTTAAGCATCTTCTTAGTCAGGTTTCCAGTTTACATATCAGAACTTATCGGTAGGGAAGAGACTTTATAGAAAGTCTCTTCCTTTTTTCATTCTTATAAGTGTACTTTTACGAACGCTTTGAACCAGAAGAATTTATGAAATATAAAAGACTGTTGCATCACTATGCTTGGTTAAGGTTGAATCTATATTTTATATACGAACTAGAGAGGCATTGATATACTAAAAACTAGAAGAGAAGGAGGGAATTAGGATGAAGATTATTTCAAAATCTCTAGTGGGAGCAACCGCTATCCATAGCATTTACTTCACTATTACTTTGGCAGTAGGATACGTAAAAACGTCGAATTATGAACCAGATTGGGAAGCTGCCTGGGCAAATGTAGAAGATCTGCCAAGCGAAGTTGCTTTCGGCTATGTGCCTTCTCTTTTTTTGTACGTTGGTACATTTTTAACAACAGTATTGGCATGTGGAATTATTTTAAGTATGTATGATAAACTCTCCCCTAATTTTTCTGAAGCAAGGTTGTCATAAACCTTTTACTATTAGCGAAACTGAATGTAACTTAAGTGCAGTGAAGTTACATTCAAATTTCCACAAAAAAATTTTCTTCCGAAAATCAGAAGAAAGTTTTAAAGACTTAAAAAGAAATACAATAACGTTGCTCCTAAAAAGACAGGAACTACTGCAATGCCAGCACGTACTAGATACAGTTTCATGGCGTTTGACTGGTATTGAGCCAACTCTAACTGCTTCACATAGTAAAGACCTGCAAAAATTAATGAGACCGTGATAAAAATTGCAACAGTTTACGTCAAAGTCTCGAGTCCGAGTTCCAGTGGCACAGCCTCTACATCTTATTCACTGAATTTCTGAAGTGAAGGCGAATTCCAGCATGAACTTTTACTGGACGGCTTGAATGCAAGTCATAGTGCAGCCGAGATACAAGAAATGCAGGAATTACTGACCAAGATGAAATTCTATGATGGGCCAATTACCACTAATTACTCAAACGAAGTGTTGCTTAGTGTGATTGCTTACCAGACAGCCTTGAATAAGTGGGATCCACGAACTGAAATGGGCGGCTTGTTTGAGCTGAACGGCAACTTTGATAATCGGTTACTTGGTTATGCAAGAGATGATGTATCGTTAGGCAGAAATGCAGAAGGAGAAATCTACAAGACGTTCTTTACAGGAGATAAAGTGATTCTTGCCCTGACGGGTGAATATGCGGCTGGTCTTGCTATTGAAGCGGTCGTCATGTATCGACTGGGAAGTGCATACAAAGCAAGTACTTTTACAGCTAAAACTGCAGATACTTTAGTAGATGACGCCGTGGCTGCTATCCCGGTGGTTTTACAAGCAGGTGGAATGGAGCACATAATAAAAGTGGAGGCATTTACTCGAAAGAGTGGCATAAAAGGTGGTCATAACATAGAGGAATTCAATAAGTATATTGTAGATAAGCCTATTACTATAACAACAAAAACTCCACACCCTACCATTGAGGGAATAACACTAATACGTTATCAATATCCTAAATACTATAATGGTGAAGTGTTAGAAGGAGAGTTTAACTATAGGTTGAAAACTGTTTATGATCCGACAGTTTTTACAGATGATGAAATGATACAATTAGGACTTGAAGCAATGCAAAATGGAATAAACGCAGGTACAATTGAGTTTCGACCAGATAGCACCACAACAATTAATGGGGTAGCTTCAAATGGTTTACAGTTTACAGGATTTAGAAACGAATTTACAAATGAAATAACTAATTTCTTTCCTGTAATTGAACAAAGTAAGTAAAAGGTGGAGAAACGATGAATTTAGCTGAAAAGTTACAAATTCCACAAGAGTTAACACCTATGTATGACTATTTTAGTTTCATTATGAAAGGACCAATACTTTTTTTAGGAGCAATGAGATCTTTTTCACAGAATGAAGGCTACTCAGTAGACTATCACAACTGTGAGTTTTCGAATGAGATGCATCCTTTAGAAGAAGATTACTTTGAAGATGGTATTAGATTTTCTATAGATATTTCTCATGCCTACGAATCTGAAGTCATCGTAAGTTTGGATACTTTTTATAAATATCTTTCAAGAGCATGTACTTTTTATCTCGAAATACATCCGGATGATTCTGAGGAAATAAAGAAGTTGTTGGAGAAGATTCGATTAAACTTAAATATTAATGAAACTAACTAATCTCTAAAGCTATAAGAAAAAGCAAAAGATCTATCAGAAGAATTCATAAAGTTAACCATACAAAAGGACAGACAGCATATCCCCAAGCTGACTGTCCTTTTATATTTAACGATTTTCACTCTTTGCACGATTCTTTTCCATCCGAGTTAACACTTGTTCGTTATCTTTATTAGATAGGTTGGTATAAAGGGAAGTGGTTTCAATATTACTATGACCTAGTTGATCACGCAGCAGAACGATATTGCCGTCATTCCGAATAAAGTCCGCTGCAAATGTATGCCGTAGCTTATGCGGACTCATGCCTTCACCTTGCGCAAATGCAGCCGTGTATTTGGTCACCAGGTTCTCAATCGCCCTCCGAGATAGAGGACGGGCAGCGCCTCCATAGAGCGTCACGAACAAAAAGGGCACTTCTTTGGATCCGGTATACCGGCCTTCCCGGATATGCAGATAGTCTTTTAAATGCTGAATCGCCTGATTCATAATTCGTACTGTATCTTCCTTCGCGCCTTTCCGTTTTATATCGATCAATTGCTTCTTGAGGTTGATTTTCTTCACGAGAATGCGTGCCATTTCTCCGAGGCGGATGCCGCTTCCGAGAAATAGGGAGAGGATGGCCAAATCCCTCTCCTTGTCCCGGTTGAAGCGCTGGCGGGCAAGTGTACTCTTTAGTGTCGCCTCGTACTCATGTTCCACGAACTGCAGGAAGTCATTGATTTCATGTTCGTTAAGGATGACGGAGCTGATTTTCTGTGCACGTCGGCTGGCCGTCTCTTTTTTCGTGTGCAGCACAATCTTGCTCATCACATTCCGATAGAAATACGATTCCCCATCCTCGTTTTCGGTCTCTTTCGTCAGGTAGTTGAAGAGCGATTTCAACGCATTCACAGAGAGCATCACGACGGCGTTGCCACGCTTTTTCACGATGTTGTTCTTTTGGGTAAGAGATTCTTCCTTCAGGAATTCTATGTAGTGCTCTACGTCTTGCTTCTTCAGTTCCGCCAAAACAGAATAGGGAATGGACGCGGTATTGGCACCTTCTACCAGCCCTTCACGGAGCAGCCAGTGAAAAAAGTGCTGATAGCGATAGAGGTACTGCAGCAAGGTATCGGCCGAAAGGCCGGCTCGCTTTTTCGATCGGATATATTCGACCACATAGAAGGGCATGTCTTTTAATTGATTTTCAATCCGCTGGAGGACTTGCAGTTCTTCCGGTGTCATGGCCATAGTGTATGGACCTCCTTTGGGTAATAGTGCTTCCATATGTTCGCAAAATGTAATTTAAGCGAACATTAATTATATGTGTAAATATTATTGATTAATAAGTCTGTTTCTTTTTCAAAATCGAACAAGCAAAGATTTTTTCCTTTTCCCTTAACGCTATCATATAAAATCCCATTAAATTCTCCTGCAGCAAGTAAACATTGCATTACGAAATTAGGGAAGAGATACATGGTTTTAAGAGTAGAATCAGAAGACTCATTCATATTGCTGAAACTACTACTGTTAGTGCCGGAAAGGTCCAAAACAGTCAATGGATTTTTGATTATAAATTCTCCTATATCCATTTCATAATTGTCTTCATCAAATCCAATTTCTTTTTCTATTACTTCTTCTGTATCGGCGAGGTAAAGTACAGATACGCCTGCAGGGTTATAACGTCCCTGTCTGGTTATTTCATTAGGTGGGTTCCAGAGTTCAGCGGCTACAAATGGAACCAATCTCTCCAGTTTCTTTCGAGTTCTTCCTCTGAGGTAAAGTCTATCTTGAGGAATATTGATGCGGTTCGCGAACGTGGAATCTTTTAAAAGGGTGAATATTTCCTTACCAACATCATGGTTAAGTCCAAGCATTGGATTTTTCGACAGATACTTAACGAAGTCTGAACCAGCTTCCTTAGTGATGCCAAATACTTCGTCAAAAATTTCTTGGAATTCCCCGTAAAAAAGATCAAGTTCACTCCTGGTGACATATGGAAAATCTTCAGGTATAGATTCGTTACAGGTTTGACAACGTATATGTGGGAGAACTTCCTTTATTATTTCGTCATCAGTAAACCATTCTAGTATTAAATCTCCAACGGTTGTTAAATCTAGAGGGTCTCCATGACGTTGAACGAGTAATATTTCACCGTGATTACAGTCTTGGCATTCTGCAATTTCTTCTGATAATGTTCCTCCAATTACTTCGGTAACGCATTCAAAGAATTCTTGTTCATTAGAAATAAGGATATCTCCTTCTTCAAGCTCACTTTTGCAATAAGGACATACTGCAGAGAAAGATTCCGTTAGTTCTAATGTCTTCGAAATATCACCTAGTCGGTGGCTATCATAAAAGTATTTAATTTCCTCATAAGCTATACAAAAATTGCATCTTTCAAAAACCATAAAGACCTCCTAAAGTTTGCTTTGTAATAATATTAGTAAAGTAGAGATTCAATGGATTAGAGACATTATAAGTTTCTATTTAACAATGGCCAAATGAATACTTGGATGGCTTAATAGAGATAACTTTTTGCTACCATTGATTTCTTCTCTCCGTTAATTTAAGTTTCTTCATTATAATACATCCGACAGTTTTACACTAACTATTGTTCGTTAAATTGATATTTTGCGAACATATAAATGAAAGATACTATCACTAAGTATCCCTTCCCTATAATGTAACCTGGATCGATTTAGAATATAACGGATAAGTAGAAACCGAATGTTATTTCATCTAATCCAACATATGCATTGAGGTAATGGTATCAATGGCCAGCTTCCCTTGACCAATGGCGTCTTCATAGGTAATAGTTCGCTGGGCAAAATCCCGTTCTAGAATCGTGCAGCGATGAAAGTGGAAATGGCGGTCCTGCCAGGATTGAATAAAGACCGGGCATTTCCGGTCACAGGCGACGATCAGCATATCCCATATGGCCTGTTTTTCATCTGCACTGAGCATCGGCTGCGGATCGCTAACATCCTCCTTACCGGTGAGCCACGCATGTTCGGAAACGAAAAGACCAGCCCACTGCGTCTGTCTTCTTCCCTTATTGGAATTCCTCCTCTTATTTTCCATCATCATCTATTCCTCCTTACCTTAAGAACACTCGTTCTTATTATACCCATTAAAAGTAGCACACGCCTTGTAAAAGGAAATTTATTTGAACAATGAATGAAATCCTGTAAGTTCTCAATAAGTAAACCTCCACAGCCTTTTGCGAGAGGTTGCTGGGGTTATGGGTTTTCAAGGATTGCCGGTTACGCAGGCTTGCATTCGCTGCCGGTTAGCGGGAGAGAAAAAATTTAGGTTGCCTCAGTTCGACCCAAATATTGGTTTTGATCAACAGCTGGAAAATCTGGTCTTTTCTGGTCCGGTCACAGCTCTCCCCCCCTCTTCTTTTTTCTTTTTGAGTACCCTTAAGACGCGAATAAAAGTTGAGGAGTTTCATTTTAATAAAATAAGAAGATTTTTTTTAGCTATCAGTATTGAAAGAAAATAAAAAGAGGAAGTAACTTTATCTAAAGTAGATTTTAGTGATAGAGAGCTTCGGACAGGGAAATTAAACACAAAACGAAACTTTCAGACTATTCTATACGTAATAGACAGTAGAAAGATCTCGTTCTACAAATTATTCAACCAGGATTTAACGGAATATCCAAACAAAGGAGGAATTTCAATGGGTTATATCGTTTCATTCATCGTGATTATGCTTATTTTTAGTATGCTGAAAGATCGACGCTCTGCTGAGCAATCGAAATTTAGAAAAACCGGATCCGCAGCTTCTGATGGTCCGATTCATTATTATGGAGACTACGACAATAAAGATGACGCGTGGAAAAACCATGATTCGAGCTATGACGGCGGATCAGACGGAGGATTCGATGGTGGTGGCGGTGGTGGAGACTGATTATAAAATGGTGATGACAGCACATACCCTGCCCAAACCTAGTTCAAGTTAAGGTTTCAGATTCAGTAAATTTTGATAGGCGTGCGATCGATTTGAGAAAGGGGGAGCATTAGTATGGCAAGAATAGAAAATTCCCGATGGAAACTTAGCATGGTTGGCTTTACTGCTTTTGTTTTAGCTACTCTTTTCTTTTTAATAACGGGTCCTAATATACCGGGAATACTTGGCTTTTTAACATCTGCCCTAATATTATTCATTGTGAATGCTGTTTATATTTTTTATACAAAGAAGAAATCAAGGAACGCAAATAATCAGATATAGAGTAACTACTAAACGTCTGCTCATTCCATCATCTAAAACTGTCCGTAATACAATGTAAAATGATTACAGTCTTTTGGATGTATCATTTTTCCAGCAAGTTCGTTTTCACTTTGATTTCTGAGTAAGTTCACAACAATTGGTAGATTAGGTATAGCCACTTGTGCAACGCGGGAGGGCATTTTATGTATGAAGTTGAACCATTTTTTTGGTTAAAGTTACTTCTCTTATTAACTATTTGTTTCTTGTTAATAACGATATTCAATGCCATCTTGAGAAGATGGCTAGGCGTCGAGAAAGCAAAAGTTTTCTCTCATAACTATGTAAATGACAAACATAAAAAAATCGATTGGAATCTAAGACTTCTCTTTATTATCATGATTGTGTTAGGCGGATTTATTAATATCGTATTAATTCCTGGAGAAGCCTATTTTTTCTTACAACCTTGGTTTTTGTTATTTGGACTCGTATTTACCAGTGAAATTATAAGAGCAGTCATGGAGCGAAGATATGCAAAGAATCCAAATGCCTATATTTTCACGATCTGTCAATCTGCTTTTATGTTGGTGTTGCTTATTGTGGTATTTGCAACTGATTTCTTTGGTATTTTCGACTCAAGTGTACTCATCTTTTGATGCATTGTCTTGTGATTTAGTGTAACAGTTGAACGGCCGGTTGAAGGATTACAGTAGAAAATGAATGTAACTTAATTGCTAATAAGTTACATTCAAATTCAACATAAACTCTCTAATAACTGTTCCTTAAACTTAATAACTCGGTGTGTAAATCCTACCGGTATCAGTGTCTATGACATAATCAACTTCAATATCCTCCAAATAGGGAATTTGCTCAAAGTTATGAAGCCGACAAAACACGTCAGGAAAGTCGAAGTACTCATAAGTTAATTTATCTGCCTGAAGATACATCTGTTTCAATTGCTGTTTCGTACACTTTTTTCCCGTTAACAAAACTTGGATAAGGTGTCCTTCAATTTCAATAATCATCAAAATCACTACTGGGTGCTAACCAGTTATATAGCTTAAATTTTCATTACTTTCCTTTTTTCAATGTTACTAGAATTAAGATAGTTCAAGTACTCCGAATGTAACTTAATTCACAATAAGTTACATTCAAAAGTAAACACTTAGTAAATACCCACTTGAAAGAACTGCAGTCAATCCAGCTGTAATTCCCAGAAGAAACCTAGTTTTCTTAGAGAATGATTGGAAGTTTTCATAACTCTGCGAAGTAGTGCTCCAAATTAGAAATATGATAAAAAAGACTATACAAGATCGAATAAAATCAGATGTAGTGAATTCCTGAAGTGATTTACGAAAATTGTCTTCTGCATAACAAATTACTAGAAAAAGGATTAAGTTTTTAAAAAAGTAGTATGAGAATAAGTTTATATAATTTGCGCTGGCCAATAAATTAACGCTCCTTTTACATTTTGTATTCTATTGATTTTGAATGTAACTTAACTGCACTATTGTTAAATTGAAAATATGTATTTGCTTCTTTCAGAATCGGTTCAATAATCCTTTTAAGGCTTCTTCCATTTCCTTTTCCAGATGGTCGTAAGTTGCTTGATAAAGTGTGCCCGTCCCGTGCCAATAGCCGCCAAAGTAATACCACAACGGAATGTCGAGGTCTTCGAATCGGTCGTCTTCCTCGAAGTTGTCGTATTCCACCGCCATAAACGAACAATATTCCTTCTCAAAGACATGGTCGCTTGAGATCCCTTCGACTTCATCCCCGTCAATAGTGCGCTCCAAACACACCCTCAGGTTATTGCGTTTCTTCTTTTCAAATTCCTTTGTATATTGCTCTTGCAACGATTTTGCCAGTTCTGCTGCATATGCTTCGACTTCCCGGATTTCTCTTTTCAACGCCTCGTCAAAGGCTGTGTCGGGAATCCCGACATAGGCTGTATCAGAAGAAGGCGATTTCGATTTAAAAAAGTTCAAAAAACACCTCACACCACTCCCTCCTCCTTATTCATTCGCTTCCCAGGCAAGTGGTTTCTTGATTCTATGGGGTAGTTCGACTAATTTCCCTTTTCTCCTTTTTCAAGGTCTTCATCTATTTTTTAACTACTCACAGAAGTGTATGTCTGCGAACATACAGGCGAGCAGTTGATTTTCCTTCACATGAATTTTTATAAGTCCCCTCCCTATATTCAATGAAAAACCTTCATTTGATGAGGGTTGTTTAACTTCTTTTAAAAGGGAGGACAGAAAAAATAGAACGCTAAAAAGAGGACAGATTAACTGCCCCCTTCGTCCGTCTCTGACTGTATCGTTTTGCATGCCGAGAACCGGTAATTGCTTTCCCTGTACTTTGCCCTTGACTATACTGCCGCTTTCGGACTGGCACCAAAACGATTGATGCCCGATTCGCTGTCTTGAACAGTAAAGACCAATAAGACAATCCAGCCAATGACTGGAATCAACGAAATCAGTATCCACCAGCCGCTTTTCCCTGTATCATGCAAACGCCGGAACGTAACCGAAAGACTCGGAATGATAAGAAGAAGAGAGAATAAAGTGCTTAATATGCCGACGTCTTCAGCTATTTCCAATCCAGCGAATGCATCAACCATCGTTAGTACAAGGCTGAACAAAGCTGCAATCAACATGAACATCCAATATTCTTTCCGGCGTGAACGATCGGAAAAGTTGAATGCTTTTTTTAATACTGTTACAAACCATTTCATTTGGTAGCGCCTCCTTTCCTTCTGGATATAAAACTAAAATTAGTATAGCTTCATAAATCCATTATGTATAGCCAATATTTGTATTTATTTGTTAGGTCATTGTATCTATTTTACTAAAAATATTTTTAATACCAGATCTTTAGTGCCTACTAGAAGTGTTTTAAAATCCCACCTGAAAAAGCTACGAAACCGCTGTTTCTTTTCCTGCCTTTCTTAAACTGAATTTTTTTCTAAAAAATTACAAAAAGAGCAAGCGGCATTCTCGATTCTTACTATTACATTGAACTATTTAAGCACATTGCTTTTTAGAGAAAGTTAGAGCTTGATTGAATCAAACTGGAATAACGAAAGAAGTTTAAAAGAAACTGGAAAGATATAATGAAAAAATGCTCAGAAAAGTCCTTTAAAATGGAAAATAAGTATTTGGCACTATATTTTCTCCCCCTCTTTTGACATATTATTAGCAAGATTGTTTCACTTTCAGAAAAATTAAACAAGATAACGAAAGAAAGCGAGGACTCAGTGAAACGGATCAATAATGAACTTAGCAAAGGAGAAGGAACATGAAGAACGCAACAAAGTTATTGGTCATTTTACTTAGTATCCTCTTAATTTTCACCAGCCTGCCGTGGCAGCAGATGGCGCAGGCAGAAGGAAACGAACTGGCCGAGTACGAAGAACGGCTCGGTCTGAATGAAGAAAGTAACCCGTACACCATCGAAATGGAAGATCCTGAAGCCGACGTGGCCCCAGTCACTTATACCAATGGGGATGAACCGGTCTATCCGGAGGAAGGGGAAATGGTCGAAGAACGGACCGAAAACTCCAAGGTTTTCAGCAACGGTGACGGCACGTTCACCGAGGAAATCTATCCGGAACCAATCCACAGCGAAGATGCGGCCGGCGACTGGCAGGACATCTCCACGGACCTGAAAGAAGACAAAAAGGAAGAGAAGATTTCCGGTGAAAATACCAAGCTGGAAGTGGAATTCCCTTCCGTGGTCGACGATACATACGTCACGATCCAGAACGACGGAAATACACTGAAATATGAACTGCTTTCTGCAGAAGGTCCAGCCGGTGTGGTACAGGTATTGCCCCCCACCATCGACTACACGGAAAACACCATTTTTCACCGGGAAATCTTTCCGGCAGTGGATCTGCGTAGCATCCTGTTTGACACATCCTTAAAAGAAGACCTGATCCTGACGGAAGCGGTCGATTACCATACGTTCCATTACCAGGTGCACACCAACCTGAAAGGGAAACTGATTGAAGACGGCTCCATTTCCTGGACGGAGAACGAGGAAGTGGTCTTTACCACCCCGGCTCCGGTGATGTCAGACTCCAATGTCGACGAATTTTCGGGGGAAGCGGTCCGGTCGGAAGAACTGGCGTTTTCACTGGAAAAGAATGAACTGGGGTATCTGGTTACGTTGACGGCCGATCCGGAATGGCTTTCTTCTCCGGACCGGGAGTACCCGATCTACATCGATCCGACGACGAGCTTGCCGACTTCCGCCGATTCGTTCGTCTCCAGTGCCTACCCGACAGCCAACTATGATTCCTATTGGGATTCTAACGGCGGCTATTATTCATTGCGCGCGGGTTATTTTGATGCTTCTTCCGGAACGCAGTTTTCGTACCTGCAACAAAACGTAGCGCACCTGAAAGGGGCAACGATTGATTCCGCCACCTTCAGCGTCTATACGTCACATTCCTATTATCCGACGACTGCCACGGGCTTGTGGATTGATGCGGTGAGTGCTGCTTGGTCCCCTTCCACGTTGACGTGGAACAACAAACCGGCTTCGACAGCCATCACAAGCACCAATGTCTACAAAGGCCAATGGGCCAATTTCAATGTAACTTCCACCGTTCAGCAATGGGCGACGGGCACAAAAGCCAATTACGGCTTTAAGCTGCATACGAACGGAAACGGCCAGACTTACTGGAAACGATTCTATGCGTCTGAAAACAGTACAAACAAACCGTATCTGTCTGTCACGTACAGTTACCCGACACCGGCAGCACCGACGGTAAAGGCGACAAACAACAATGACGGAACGGATACCGGCTATCTGGATGTTTCGTGGCCGAGCGTCCCTGGCGCGAAGGATTACATCGTTTACCTTTATAATGGTCATTCCTATCAAGGGTTTCCGGCGGGGAACGTGACTTCCTGGTCGACTAAAGGAAAGAACATCTGGCCGACAGATGAGCAGTTGTACAACGGCCACTACCAGCTCAGTTCAAACGGTCTAGGCCAGGAACTGCCGGTAGATCCTTCCGAAACTTACCAGGTTTCTGGCGGCCGTTACGGCACTGGCACCAAGTACTGGGTCCGTGTCGCCGCTGTTTATGACGCCGGCAACTCGAGCATGTCCGCGGAAACCATGCCGTATATGCCGCTTTCCAAACCACAGGGCATAAACGGTGCAGCGAGCATCAACCTGGACGACACAACCGGCTACATCTCCGCCAACTGGGAACCGGTGGCACTCGCGACCGGCTATAAGGTTCTCCTGTTCAACGGGAAAACGTATGAACAGGTGGCGGATATTAAAGTGGATCCTGCCAAACCGGATCAGGCGTTGCAGTGGCATTCACAAGGCAAAAAAATCTGGCCGACTTCGGCTGATGTAGCCGCTGGCAAATTCGCTTTCCGTTTGGACGGTACAGGCGTGGAGCTGCCGAAAGATCCGACACCGGTTTACCAGGCATCCGGTGGATCTTACGGCGCCATCAAGCATTACTATGTACGGGTGAAAGCTTATACCGAGAATCACCCGGAATCGGTCCAGTCGACCTACTTCAAGTCCCCACTTCCGGACAAACAGAACTCGTTGGGCAGTGAAGCATTCTGGCCGACATTCAGCACACCTGCCGGAACGGTCAATGCCATCAACGGGAACCTGACATTCAGTGAGACGGATGCGAGTTTGTCCGGCAGAGGACCATCGATTGAAATTGCACGGACATACAATAGTCTGAGCGACCAAGTCGGCAGTTTCGGCAAAGGCTGGCTGTTCTCATACGACATCCGTTTGGATGAACTCAGCAACAAAGACGTGCAACTGACAGAAGAAGACGGCACGGTTCACGTTTACAAATACATTTCAGAAGGCGTGTATGCGCAGCCGCACGGGCTGTATTTGCCGATTACCAGTACAGCCAATACGTTCGTCCTGACCACCAAGAATCAGGATAAACTCCATTTTGGAAGAGCGGCATCCGATTTCAAGGGGCGCCTTTTCCGAATCGAAGATGGAGAGAAATTAACAAATAAAGTAACACTCTCTTGGTCAGCCAATCCGATGACCATCACAGATGCAAGCGGACGTGTCACGAAAATTACGTTCACGGGATCGAACGGCTTGATTACGAAAGTTGAGGATTACGGTGGCCGTGTCTGGTCATACACTTACACCAACGGGCAGTTGACAAGTGTTACGGATCCGACAGGAGCTACGTACAGTTATACGTATGAGAATGGCTTGCTTAAGACAATCAACGACGCATTAAACAAGCAGACGGTCTTGGGTTATGATGCCTCTAAACGACTGACAAGTGTAAAAGATGCGGTTGGAAAGGTTACTTCTCTGGCTTATGGATCCGGACAGGCGTCTATTACGCACCCAGCGACACAGACGTATAACGGTGAGGCTTCCTCTTCCCCGGCAACGGGTACCGCGGTTTCGTCGGTGGATACCCTGACGTATACAGGCGCAGGAAATCCGGCCACACTGGTCACGGATACCGGAACTGGAAAATTAAATCTGAAAACGACCTATACCTACTCGTTGAATGAACTAACCAAAACGGTGGATCCGCGCGCTGGAACCGAGACAGCCGTATTCGACGGCGAAGGAAATGTCTTGGAAGTCGTCGGTGCAAATCAGGAAACGACACTTGCTTCCTATAATGAAAACAATGACGTTGTTTCTGTTACAGATGCGCTGAAAGAAACGTATACCACGGCTTACGATGGGATGTTGGAAGTTTCCAGCAACGACCCATCAAAAACAAGTGCCATAACGGAATATGATGCTTTTGGAAATGTGACACGCTCTTCAAAAGAGATGGCGGTAGCTTTTAATCAGCTGACAAACGGCGGATTTGAAGAAAGTGCTACAACTCACGCTGGCTGGACGGTACGAAATAGCTCGAATAATACCGGTACCGCAACCTTAACCACCACAGGCGCTAAACAAAACCGGGCGATTACGCTGACTTCGAAGCCGGCAAACGGACTGGCAAACGGCACGTTGTCGTTTACTTCAATCACACAAGATATTCCTGTCCAGGAAAATACGTTATATACACTGAGCGGATTACTGAAGACGGCGAACCTTCAAGGACGCGCTTTCTTCAATGTGCAGTTCCTTGGCATATCGCCGACACAATATGCAGATAATCGGTATCATTACCTGTCCGGTACCAATGATGAATGGACTGAACGCCAGCTTTCCTTCAAGACTCCTGCTGGTACAACTGCAATTCGAATCTATCTAGAAGTGGATAATGGAAAAGAAGGCCTTTCCGGTGGAACAGCGAGCTTTGACAATATTCAGTTAGAATACGGACAAGTTTCTTCTACCTTTAACCCGATATCAAACAGTGGAATGGAACAATTGAATGAAAGTGCACCTACCGAGTTTCCCGGCTGGAATTTTACAGCTTTAAAAGGAATGTATGATGAAGAGGAAGTTTTCGATGGTGACTTGTCTGTAAAAGTACTACGGAAACAAACTACGGATCCTCTTTTCACCATGAGCCAGACCATCTATCTGAAACAAACAACTCCAGCTCCCATTACAGCGTCAGCACTCAGTAAAGCGGTGAATGCCGTTGACCTTTCGACGAACCCGGGAAGCGGATATAATATTTATTTACGAGCTTACAATGCAAGTGGGACCGAGATTGGAAAAGGCAGTGGATTATTTGCCTTAGGAACCCATGATTGGCAAAAGGCAGCAGTATCTCTGAATCTCACTCAACCAATTGATAAAGTAAACGTCTACCTTTCCTTTAATGGACAAGTAACTGGAACAGCTTGGTTTGACAGTGTGCGTCTGCAAGAAGGACTGGTCAGCTCTTCCAGTGGTTATGATGCAAAGGGAAATGTCCTGGAAGTCCAAACAGACGAATTAGGTTATGAAACGCGTTATGCGCATGACAACTGGGGCAATCAGACTTCCGTAACAGATGCAAAGGGGTTCGTGACAGAATATACTTATAATAAAGCGAATCAGTTGGAAACCACTTCTATGCCGGGGTCAGATGCACAGATCTATTACACCTATGACGGAAACGGTAGCAATAAAGAGAAAAGTGTACGTTCTAAGGTAAATCCATCAATTACCTATAGCAAGAGCAGCTATGATTATGATGACGCCGGCCAACTGCAGACAGAGACTGTTCATGCGGATGGTAAAACTTACGTTACTGACTTTGATCACAATTCTCGCGGAGAAATCAGTTTGACAACGTATCCTACGGGTAGCAAAGTTTCAGTCCTCTACGACTCAGCAGACCGGCAAACAGGTCTGGTGCATACCTTGCCAGGTGGAACCGCTCAACAGGTATCATCATTCAAGTTGGACGGTAACGGCAATCAAGAAGAAATTCACAACTTACTGACAGATACGAAAATGTTCCAGAAGTTTGATAGTGGAAACCGGGTAACTCGGCAGTCGAACGGTAGCAGCTTGGCGGTCGGTCCAGCCATCGACTGGGTATTCGATGCCAATGACAATGTCACCGTAGAGACCATATCTAACGGTGCACTTAGCTACAAGCACGAGTTTAAGTACAATACATTAAATTACAATACAGAACTGATTGATCCAAACAATGAGAAATACCGATTCCAATATGATGAGACCGGCAATGTAAAAACTTATAGTGCACCGAACGGCACAGGCGCTCTCTTCGTCTATGACGATCGAAGCCTTGTGGAGTCCATTGATATCGGTCATAATGACATCAATGGATTGATAAAATTCGGTTATGAATATGATGCAAATGGAAACCGGTCAAAACAGCATATCACACAGCAGTTTGCCAGCCGGGCTACGCTGACAGGCACTGCAGACTATGACTATGATTCAATGAATCAGCTGAAACTTGAGAGCATTCCGCTTACCGGAGAGAAAATCGCTTACAAGTACGATGTCGTAGGCAACCGCGAACAGAAGCAAGTGACGAAAAACGGAACCGTGACACAGACGGTAGATCATGTCTTCAATAAACGGAACCAGCTGATTGAAGTCAAGAATGGAACCACCAGCACCAAGTGGACATATGATGACAATGGCAACTTGTTGGACGATGGGAAATTCATCTATCAGTGGGACGCCGATAATCGTCTGCGAAAGGTAAATAGCAAAGCTACCACTGTACAAGTAGCTGAATACTGGTATGACGATGCTGATCGTCGAATCCGCAAGAATGTAAATGGTACAGTCACAAACTATATTTATGATGGTCAGGGCTTAAACGTCCTTTACGAAACAGACGCAAGCAATGTAATTACTGCGTATCATTCCTATAATACAAATGGCCAACTAATGGCTCGTACAGAAGTAAAAGATTCAAAGAGCACACGCTACTACTACCATTACAATGCGCATGGCGATGTAGTTATGGTGACGAATAGGACAGGTAGTTCAAAATCTGATTTGATTGTCGCTTCCTATGTATATGATGCTTGGGGTAATACCATTTACCAAGAAGGTTCATATGCAGAAAAGAATCCTTATCGTTATGCGGGTTATCAGTTTGATATGGAAACACAAAATTATTACTTGATGGCGCGCTATTATAACCCGCAGGCTGGGGTTTTCACGTCCATGGATCCAGATCCAGGGGATGACGATGATATCCTCACACAGAACGGTTATACGTATACGAATAACAATCCAGTTATGTTAGTAGATCCGGACGGTCATTTCGCTTGGTTAGCTATTAACGCCGGATTTGCTGCTTATGATGCATATGGTGCATACAAATCCGGAAAATCTAGAAAACAAATTTTAAAAGCGGCAGCCTGGGGCTTTGTCGGTGGAAGTAAATTTAAGGCAGGGAAAAAAATATACAAGACAGCAGGGAAAAAATTATCTAAACGCACTGGTTCCTATGTTGTTAAGTATGAATCAGGTTTTGTGTATGTAGGTAAAGGAAGTATGAAAAGAGCAAGAAATTCAGCTAAAAAACATGCAAGTAAGCATAGTGATAAAGTGAAAACAGTTATGTGGAGACCTGCAAAAAACCATAGAGAGGCGTATATAAAAGAATACAAACTGATGAAGAAATATAAATACAAAAAGGGTGGAAAACTCTATAATGCAATATGGAGCCCAGGTAAAAAGTATCACTATCAAGACTATGGAAGGTATTAAAAGATAAATGAGGAGAGCCTATGGAGAAAAATAAGCTTCGTATAAGTAACGATGGGAATGGAATCACCGTATTCATTAGTAAGGAAAATGTACAAGAATCTGTTCAGTATATCCAGTCGCACCAGGTCAAAAAGGTAGAGGTTACCTACGGCTATGATGAATCACAAATCGATTTCTTAAGTGAATGTCCAAGTATAGAGACCTTTTCACTTGAAGGGCCGAGTGTAAAGAATTTTGATGGAGCCTATCACTTGAAGGCACTTAAAGTCTTAATAATCAATGATACTTCCCCTTCCTTGAAGGTCGATTTTAGCCAGTTGACCTCGTTGGAAAAGATTATCGGCACATTGCCGCCTAAGGCAGCAGCAATCGGTAGCCTGATTAACTTGAAGAAAATGCAGATTTGGGACTATAAGCCAAAAGGGAAAAACCTGATGGAGTTCACAGACCTGAAAGCTCTTGTAGATCTCGAGCTAATCAGCTCCAACATCACTTCCCTGGAGGGGATTCAAGGATTGCAGAAGTTAGGTCGACTCGCATTGTTTAGAATGAGCGCCCTGATGGACATCGACGCGATTCAATATCTGTCGGAAAACCTGACGAAACTTCAAATAGAGTTTGCAAAAAAAATCCAAGACTTTTCTCCAATTGGAAAAATCCAATCGCTTGAGTCTTTGAGTTTGAATGACTGTGGGAATATACCGTCAATTCGGTTTACAGAACAGCTACCTCGCTTGAAAACCTTGGTTTTGGTAGATTCTACTGTAGTGGATGGAGATGTCTCCCGTTGTATCGAGATGGAGTACGCTTATTTTACGAATAAAAAACATTATTCCCATCGGCTGAAAGAAGGGCCACGGCTCAATGACCCTCACTCTTTTATAGAGAAATCCAAACCGGAAGACACTGAACCGGTTCAGCAAAACGCTAAGCAGAGGGAACAGCCTTTACCTACGCAAGAGTGGAGAATAAGGATGAACGCTGGGGATGACCAATTTACTGAAGAAAATCTAAGGGCAACAGATAACGTACTCCATGACTATATGGATGGACTTTCCCGCCTTCAAGCGCCAACTGAGAAGAAAATTATAAAAAAAGTGAAGGAAACGGTCCTCCGTTTAAATGAGCTGAATGAAAAATATGACTTTTTCATTGAGACACTAGAGCGAGAGGAACTGTATGATTTCATTATGGAAAAAGCGCAGCAAGCTGGTCTGGAGACGAATGAAGACATTACAGAAGAATGGCGGGAGTGGTAAAAGCGGTTCAACAATTTCCGAAAAATTAATAGAGAAATATTGCATAGTAAGAAATTTTCACAAAGGCTTTTGCTTAATAACAGTAGAATAGCCTTAGTCAATTAATATCAACAACAAACCTCACTGATTGAAAGCTTTTATAGAGCTATCATAAGGTGAGGTTTTATTTGTTTTAAGAATATGAGATTTGCTGAACATATTGCTTTCTTGAAATTGACTATAGTCACAAGCTGCAACATTTCGCCTATGGGAGAAACATGAATAAGTATTAAGAGCGTAAGCTTATGCATCCTAATTACAATTTTTGTATCCTGGCAGGGAAATCAAGTTTTAATATATCAAATTCAAATTGAATGGATTACATCTGGTTTTCTACCTGTTCGAAATTCTCCTTTTCCGAAGTCTTGGAAAAAACAGCCTTAGCGTGCAATTGTCACCTGGCTAGATATCTTGTGTTTTTTGGATAGGCGTGGATAACTCAATAGACCAATCAAAATATTCTTTTATCAGCTTCTGTTTAAATTTTTCATTATATTTTCCATAGAAAAACATCTTCGTATAGATTTGTTGATATTTTCATAACTGTTTTTAAACGAAAGGTCTTTTTACTGGTCTTATACTTTTATGTCAGTGCAAATTTTAACTCTAACTTTTGGATGCAACACCTGCACTATTCGTCTTTTTCTTGCTGTTCATTAGCCCCTGCAGTAAATCAAAAGGCCCGTTAATTTTTTGAGGAAAGTCACTTTGTATTATTAGCACTCTCTTGACTCTTTTCATATGTAGCTAATCATGGCCTACCTGCCGATATGAAATCCAATCACAAAAGAAACTCAGATAGTGTTAATTATCCTTCAATTTCTTTTTACATTAATGTAGCTTTTTTGAAATCTGACGCCTTTGTATAATGAAGATGATTCAATTGATCATTACTCCCCAGCCATCTGAGTAGGCATTATAAGGTTCACTTAACTTATTCAATTGCTTTTGTATATTAGTCACACCTTCATGAGTTAAAAGCATTTCTACTTCACAATAACAAATCCATTCTTTAGATTCATCGTCTTGTTCTAGTACACAGCTAAACCCATTTTTCTTTAATTCGTGCAGAATAGAGTCTCCATTTTTTTTATCGGGAACAGCTACTAAAAAATCAACTTGATAAGTTTGTGTAAAATCAATACCTTCTTTATAAAGTAATTTTAACACTTTGCCATCTTCATCATTCGGAAATTTTTTAGGTAATAAATTCAATTTTCTTCTCCTCCAGGCTCTTATGAAAATTTTATTTCTACTAAGATATTTTTTTGGTAGATGAAATCTCTTGCTTAGAAAGTCATCCTTTTCTTCGGCAATCAATCTTTCTCTTTAGTAATTACCGACTATTGTTCTGCACGAATATTTTGTAAGCAGATTATTTTCTCAGGTTTATAAAGCAGCCGAAAACAGTAATTTTTGTATGTTAGTATGAAAATCGCTATAGAATACGATTT
>NZ_PJBO01000062.1:0-29164 GCF_002836425.1 Planomicrobium sp. MB-3u-38
CTCGGAACAAATGGTTTCGTAACAGTTTGACGGCCATGCGAAGTGGTTCGCTTTTGAACCGCTTCTCATTGCCGTCCAATCAAGCGGAGCGCGATAGGCTTTTGGACGAAAAAGAACAGTATTTCCGTGTCCACTTTCTTGACAGAAGACCAAAAGTTGATCAATGGTATCTTACAGATATTCGTATAATTCATTCCATTCTCTATTTTTTCCCGAACGATATTGCTATTGAAATGGCAAATACTCTTCTTTCGAGAATTTACAATTACAAAGATTTTCAGGATTCAAATCGACTTGTTACTACATTAAAGCTCAATCTTTCATTGCTGTTAATCAAGGAAAAGGACTTTAAAACTGCATTAAACGTATTGGAAGACATACTCAATAAACATAAAGTGGGAATGACTCAACAGAGTTTATCTGTTTTATTTATCCGTATTGCAATCTGCAGGAAAATGCTTCAATTAGGAAAAGAAGATGAGTATTTAGAGCAAGCCGCTCAGTTATTGAAAATTTATGATCAAGAGGAATTTCTTGAACAAGTAATGAAAGACTATAAGTATTATACAAATCTGCAATAGTAATCTTTGCCTCCTTGGAAAATCACTATCAATTTAAAAAGACAAAAGTATACAAATAGAAAAGGCAAGCGCAGGAGATGCGCTTGCCTTTTTGTGTATAGAGTTTTATCGTCGATTTTTTGGTGTTTATCGTTGATTTTTGAAGGTTTATCGTCGATTTTATTCCTTTTATCGTCGATTTTCATTTTATCAGCGTTTTTCTTTGGTTTATCAGCGATTCTTCACCGTTTATCGGCGATTTTTTCGTGTTTATCAGCGATTTTTCACGGTTTATCAGCGATTCTCCTAAATCCACTCACATACTCTATTTCTCAGAAAACACTTCCACCTTCTCAGCCACAGGCTTCCTCGCCACTCCCGTCTCGACTGCCGCCCGCGCAACAGCGGCGGCTACGGCCGGCGCGACACGGGAATCGAACGGTGCCGGTATGACATAGTCATCGTGAAGTTCATCTTCACTCAATAATCCTGCAATCGCACCAACAGCTGCAATCTTCATGGTTTCATTGATATCACTCGCCCGCACGTCAAGCGCCCCACGGAAAATCCCTGGAAAAGCGAGCACATTATTGACTTGATTGGGGAAATCGGAACGGCCGGTACCGACAACGCGCGCGCCAGCTTCTTTAGCCAGATGCGGCAGAATCTCAGGATTCGGATTGGCCATCGCGAAAATGATCGGCTCGTCATTCATTGACCGGATCATGTCCTGCGACAGCGCCCCTTCAGCCGATACACCGATAAAGACATCTGCTCCCTGGATCACATCTGCCAGCTGGCCATCCTCTTTATTGAAATTGGTGATCTCCGCAACCAGCGCCTTATACGGATTCATGCCGTTCGGGCGACCTTCGTAAATCGCGCCTTTAGTATCACACATGATGATATCCGAAAAACCGTAGCCACTCAGCAGCTTCACCACCGCGATTCCGGCGGCACCTGCCCCGTTGACGACCACTTTCGTTTCATCCACGGTACGCCCCGTTAGTTTCAGCGCATTGATCAAACCGGCCAGCGTGACAATCGCCGTGCCGTGCTGATCGTCGTGGAACACCGGAATGTCCATTTCCTGACGCAGCCGTTCTTCGACAATAAAACACTCGGGAGCTTTGATGTCTTCCAGGTTCACGCCGCCAAATCCTGGCTCCAGCAATTTCACTGTCCGAATAATTTCTTCCGGATCCTCCGTCTTCAAAGCGATGGGAAACGCATCCACACCGGCAAAACTCTTCAGCAGCGCCGCTTTCCCTTCCATGACCGGCATCGAAGCATCCGGTCCGATATTGCCAAGGCCAAGCACCGCCGTGCCATTCGTCAGCACAGCGACCGTATTGCCTTTCATCGTGTAATCGTAAGCTGTCGCTTTATCCCGTTCAATCTCCTTACACGGTTCCGCGACGCCGGGAGAGTAAGCCAAACTCAAATCATACTCGTTCCGCAAAGCGACTTTTGAAACAATCTCCAGTTTCCCTTGATGGTCCCGGTGCATTTGCAGCGCTTCCTGCTTCAGTTTCGTCATCGCTTCCACTCCCTCTTCCATAATTGTTCATTATAAAGAAATAAGGAAGGATTAGAAGTGTTTCAACTTAAATTAAAGAATATTCAGACTTTTGTATGAGAAAAAATTGAATCGAATACCGAGATGTCGACTTCTTTCACTTTATTCAAAATAAAAAAGGCTCAGGATTAAGTTCATCCTGAGCCCTCTTCTCGTTATACGATTAGAGGATCGTATAAAGAACCGTATTTGCTAAAGTAATCAGCGTTATTAGAATCGTATTCAGGAATGCCCCTACATAGACATTTCCAGTTTTTCTGAAAAAGTAACGATTGTAAACTGCTGCTACCAAAAGGATCGGCACAAGCCCGATTACAATAATCGATGATAATGACTCTGCAGGATAGCCGCCTGTCCCTGTAATGAACAATAAGCCATAATGATAGATCAGATACAGGATCAGTCCACCGATAAAGTGGAGAATGGATATGCCGTATCCTTTCCATCCATCATAAAAACTGCTGGCTGTATTGACATTGACTGAGATACCCACGATGAAAAAGTAGATGAAGAATAATGGTGCATAGCGTAAAAGTGCCCATAAATGCTGTTCTTCAAATGTTTTTACTGCTACTGTCCATAGACGGAAATCGACTTGGAAAATTGCATCCACTAAATAGAGGACCGCATAGCCGATAACGACAGCAAGGACAGCGGTAACAAAAGCCGAGATGATCGTTTTGATGTTAGCACGCAATCCATAATTCGCAAAACGTGCTCCTTCCGCTTTTTTCGAAACAAAGTGATAACCAACCAAAATTATCAACGTCACGATCGCAACATTGATCGCCCAGAAGAGAATCGGATTGACAGTAGCTCCGCCAAACCATTCTGTAGTCGCAAAGAATCGCTCCTGCTGACGGAGGAAAATATATTGTACGATGCTTAGGCCAAGAATTAACCCGGAGCCCATTTTTACTGACTTGGCGGAATTTTTTACAAAGCTGAACAATAAAATCAGGGCAGACAATGCAATGGTGATCATGCTGATCTGACGCAGCAAGGTCATCCCTGTTTCATTGGCGCTGTATAATGCCGTAAAGAATAGAGCCGGATAAAGAGCTCCCACAATAAGCAGTATATAACCAGCTAGTTTCGCACCATCTGATTTCGGTGCAGAAAGCGCTGCCGGACGCTCTGTGTAAACCCAATTGAAGAATGGCAGTTTCGTCAATAAGCTGATAACCGGAATGAACAGGAGGAAGAAGCCTATTAAAGCCACAAATGAAAACCATTCTTTCCACATCCACGTTTGTCCATCTTCTCCGATTGCCACTAAATTACCGTAATCCGAAAAAGCTGTATCATAGAAATCGATTGCATATTCAGTAGATTGCTGTGAAAAATGATTCCATGGATGTGTTTCGTTAGGCTGGTAAATAATTCGTTGGCCGCCGTCCACTTCATAGAATTCCCCAGCTTGCGCTGATTCAAGTCCGCCTAAAAACCCAAGGCCTTCAGCTGTGCTGACGTAGTCTTTCTTGACGACAGACTGGCCTGCCGCAGCTGCTTCTGCATTAAAGAAAAATTCATCATAAACGCCTGCAATTTTTCCTGATGGACGCGGACCATAGGAAGCATTGATTTGTTCGTCCGTGTAACCAAGTGTTTTCACCCACTGATAATCAGAACCCATCGTCAAGGAACTTTGAATTTTGCGGATACCTGATTCCTGGAAATCAACTTCATCCAACATCACTGCGTGCGTTGAAGAGAAGCCTCCCATGGAGTGTCCGGAAACAGCAATAATCCCATTTCCTTCATCATCTTTCAAAACATAATCCTGTTCATACATGTACTGTACCGCATCGTACATAGCTTGCGGCCAGAAAGAGAAGAACGGAATCGGCTTCTCCATCGTTCCGGTTGAATGTCCATGATCATACATATCCAAAGCCAGGACTACATAACCCCGCTTGGACATTTCGATGGCTTGAGCATCCTGCATTTCACCTGAGTTCAAATAACCGTGCGTGGCGATGATTGTCGGTCTTGCCTCTTCGTCTGCCCCTTCTGGTTTATAAAGTAAACCCGACAGCTCTCCCCGCTCAGTGTCAAAATAAATACGGGACACATCTACATCCCCGCCGGCGCTGTTAAAGCTGGCAGCAACTGCACTGCCGATACCAATAAGCAATAATGCAACTATCAATAAAATCAATGGCCTTTTCAAATTCTTCATGATTATCCTCCTTGTTATGTAAATCTCTTTATTTATTGACTCCTTACGATTTCCGGATTTTTTCCCCCTTTTTATGTATGCCGTTAGCTCAAAAACATAAAAAGACACATCAAATACCTTTGGGGCATGCCCAAAGTAATTAATGTGTCTCCAAATCTCCTCACGAGCTATTAACATATGCCCAGTATAATTTTATATGAAAGCGTTGTCAATTTAATTTTGCTAAGTTTACTAATTATTTTTACTTCTTATCCAGCAGCTCTAAACTTGTCTGCCTTCATAGATTGAGATATTTCTAACGAAGGGGTCTAGATTATCGTAAATGGCAAATAAAAAACGCAACACCTGAAGAATTTTACTCTTCAGACATTACGAGTTTATTTTAATCACTGCAGTTCTTCTTTCGCTGAAACCTTGCCCAACTATCGTTCTCTTCTAATTCTTAACCCGCATCATGAACAAATAGCCGATCACCGCAAGCAGACAGGCTTTATCTTCTTCTGGTATTTCATTGGTCAGTTTCACAATATGATTATGCGAATCCTGGAATAAATCTGTGTGCTCGTGCGGGAAAATTCCGTTGTAAAAATAAGCCCATTGCCGCTCTTCCTCATCGTTCCAGCTGAAATTGCCGGAGAAACCTGACGCTTTTATTGGCAAAATCAACTCGCCCTGAGCATTGAATAGTTCGCCTCGGATATGAATAAGTGCTTTCAGTTCTTCCTGTATGTATGTGCCGATTTTTCGCTGCTGTGCATCGAAAATGGTCAGCTCGACTTGCTTCAGCCATCCTTTTTTCTGGAACGTAACCAATCTTTCGCCGTTATGCGCAAAGAAACCGTAGGTCATCGGCAGCAATGTGAGGAACACGGAATGTGCGGAAAGCAGTGTACGCATCCACCAACTGAGGTCCACGGGTTTCACTTCGCCAATAAACTCTCCGCTTTTCTCGAACAGGAACAGCCTCGGAAGGAGTGCTACATCTTTTTTGACGACTATTTCATTTAGCTCCAAAAGCTGCTTCTGCGATTCCGGAATTTCGATATCTTTCACTTTGTTATACTGCTGGCGGCTGATGAACATGATCGAGAGAACGAAACCGATCGGAAACAGGAAGAACAGCAGCTCCCACCGTTCCCGCTCCGTCGCTGGCGGCTGAATAGCCACAAACCCGGCAGCAGCGGCCAAAGTGAACAAAAGAAACAGCCAACTGAATTTTTCCCTTCTTTTATACATTTCAGCTAACAGTGGGCATCTTCCTTTCTTCCAAACAAAAATCCTCTTTATTCAAGGGTACCATTGATTTCATGATACTGCTGTCAAATTTGGATAAAAATTACTTTAGTGAAATGAAACTTCTCTATGCCTTACTCCGTATTAAAGAAAAGGAATTTTTACACATTGGGAGATGGAAGGGTGCATTTATATGTTTGTTTTAGAAGTGGTTACAGTGCTGTTCGTTATGAATGCAGTACTTTTCATTCATGAAATTGGCCATGCAATACCAGTGCTTCTGCGCAATAAGAAAGCGAGAGTAGAAATCTATCTGGGTCCGAGAAATAAAGAACAGAAACTGGAGCTGCGTCTTGGGAGGCTGACATGTTATCTGACCATTGCCTTTTCAGGACTGTGTCGTGTCGCGAATTCGGATGAATTGCCATCCGCGACTTCTAAACAAAATCTCTTATTTAGTGCATGCGGGCCCATCGCTTCGTTAATTGTCTTTATTTTATTCTTGTATCTCTCTTCTATTATTCCAGGTATTCCCGGGAACATTTTTAACAGCGCAGCATTCATGAGTTTATCAGTATTTCTATTTACCGCTATTCCCATAACCTACCCTTCATTTATGAAAAACCTAGGCGGACACAAGTCTGATGGTTGGTATATTTTAAAGGATATCAAAGAAATAAAAAATTAGGCGAAAACAATTGCATAAAAAGCAAAAAGGACTTTCGCAATTTCCGGAAGTCCTTTTGCCATTCTGTAATCACTTATTCGAAAGCGACATTATGTTGTGCTAAATCCTGATTTGTCCACGTGATCGTTGTACCAGGTGCAACGGTAATCGTCTCTTCACTGAATTCATAATCAGCGATGTCCAATGCCACTTCCCCTGAATTTTCTGCTCCTTCTTCAACTATGACAGTCATTTTCATAACAGGATGTGGCTCACAAAAAATTGAAAACTCACCTGTCTGATTGAAAACGAAACTGGTGCTGTCCCCTTCCGACAGGAGTTCAGAGGCTTCTCCGCTCATGGCTTCAGGAACATCTGTTGCTGCAGGTGCCTCTTCTTCAGCTTTCTCTTCTTCAGCTTCCTCAGTTTCTTCAACAGCATCTGTATCTTCTTCGTTCGCTGCTTCTTCTGTATTCTCTTCCTGCTCTGCAACCGGCGTCTCTTCAGCAACATCATTTTGCTCTTCGCTTGCCTGATTGCCATCATTTCCGCAAGCCGACAAAATCAAAGCGCCACCCGCTAACAGTAATCCCAACTTTTTATTCATGATTAGTATGCCTCCTTTTCGTTCTTTTCATCTAAACGTTGAAAGAAGAAATTTAGATCATATTCCATGAATATCCGTAAAATTACTGACACTTATCAAACAATGTTTTTGACTGAAAATAAAAAAGGCAAGATAAAGGATGAACTGACCAGGCAATTTCGCCTGATCACCTACACGACCTGCTTAACATACCTTTCCACCTTCACACCGGAAACATAGCTGTGCAAAATCATTCCCAGGATCACAACGATGATGCCGAGCCACGACATCGGTGACGGGAACAAGATGGACAGAAACAGCAGCTCACCCGCTAAGGCGAACAGAACTTCCATCGACTGCGTGGCTTCGACGGCTGCGAGTTTCGGCATGCTGCCCCTTACCATATCGGTCGCCATGAAGAATAGGACCGTGGCGATGACGCCAGAGAAAATGGCCACCAATAGCGATTGGAAAGCCTGGCTGCCGCTTGGCATGCCGACGGTGAAAATGCCGAATGCTGAAAGCAGGAACCAGAGAGGCAGACTGGCGATCGTCATGCCGAGCACCCGTTGGTACGCGTCCAGCCGTCCTTCACACACTTCCATCATTTTTCGGTTGCCGAGCGGATAGGCGAATGACGCGATGAGAATCGGAACGATTCCGTACAGGACGTTTTCCAATGACAATTGCTTGGCGTGCTCCATTTGCATTAGCGCAACGCCGAGCAGGATGATGAGCGACATGAGCAGCCCTTTGACCGGAATCTTCCCTCTTACTTTCCGTGTGCCGTCCGGTGTATGTATGGTTGTGAAAAATAATGGCGCGAGCAAGGCGCCGGAAACAATCGTGATCTGCCACGTTCCCGCAATCAGCCAGCCTGGTGAATAGGCCGCGGTAAAACAGAGAGGCGCATAGAACAAGCCGAATCCGACAAAGCTCCACAACAGCCATTTACCCGGCTGCTTTTTCATTTCACTGAAGACCGGCCGCAAATTTTTCCGCATGAGCACGATGGCGACCAAAAACGGCACCATGAAAAAATAGCGGAGCGATGCACTCCAGATCCAACTGCCTCCGGTGGCTTCCATCGACGCATTCAGGACAAATGTAAATGCGAAAAAGAAAGCTGAAAAGACTCCGATGATGATTGGCCGCAAGTGACTCCCTCCCGTTCCCATCTGTAAATCGCCAAGATGTTCTTTCTATAGTAATAGAACTTCCGATTTTATTCCATAACCGAATTTCCACTGATTTTAAAGTCGAATCCAGCACGCGTAAAAGTGTAGCTGGCGCTTTTGCCTTCGCCGCCGATCACCAAATCATAGGCATAGTATCTGCGCTTGAATTCCAGGATTTCCAAGTCTGCGACTCCGTCGGGACGCGAATTGACGCCATATAAACCCATCGCGTAGGCAGACTCTTTCACAGCAATTTCTTCCGCTTTTGCACGCAATTCGCTCTCGTCAAGATCCAACTCGGCCAACTCAAACAACTGCTCGACTTTCTCAAGACCCGCCGCTTTCAAATACTGCTCCGAATAAAAATGGGAAGCAAACATTTGGTAAGCGAAAAACAATGATATCAACAGGATTGCTGCGGATTGGATCGGAAATTCATACCGGCTTTCTGAAATGATGCAATCCAGTTTGAGCGCTGCCCAGATTGCACCGATAATTGCCACGATGAAAACGAAGGAGCCGGTAATGGAATGCAAAAATAGAAAGCTGACCAAATAACTGTATTTCATGAACAGGTAAAATATTGTACCGGCTCCCATCAGGATAAAAGCCGTCCTAATCGAATTCCTCAAAAAATCCTGCCTCCTTCCAGATAGAACAAAACGCCCGGCACGGACCGGGCGCTTCTTCTGCTGTTATCGGATTTCAGCTGAAAGAACAGCTTAATCTTCCATGCTATTCGCTTCTTCGGTATCCCTTACGTTCTTCTGCACAGTCACCACAGCGAACAAACTCAGCACAAACGAAATGCCGTAAAAGCCTTTTTCACTCAAATCGATGCTGCCTGCGTTGAACAAGCCGATCGCCATGAGCGCAATCGCCGAAATCAGCGCGAACCAGCTGATGCCGTAGTAGAGGTTCGTGACTTTCATTCCTTCGTCGCGGTCCCGGACAGCTTTTTGCAGCGATACCGCCGAGTAGAGCCCGAGAATCAGCAACACGATGTAGTAGCCTTTTTCGTTCAATTCCATGCCTGCATTATACAAACCGATCAAATATGACGAAACGCCGATCAGCAATGCTCCCCAGGCTGCCCCTTTGAACGCACCCGTCGGTTCACCCAGCCTCCGCTTCTCCGCCGGTTTCTTCACGAACACATCTTCTTCTCTTTCCCCCAACATATATCCAGCCCCTGTCTTTTCATAATGCATATCTTTATTCTAATAAAATTCATTATTACGATTATTCTACCATATGGATATGCCTTTAGAACGGCTGCGGAAAGGAAAATTTTTGCAAGCGGGAATACGGCGATTTCTGAACGTTTACCCTCACACTTACCGGGAATATGAATAAAAAACGCCAGAAAGGAGCGATTCAGATGAGCGATCATAAATCATCCGAACACAATAAAAACGTCGATAAAATGAAGGAACTCCTGGACGAAAAGAATCAGGAAACTTCACAAAAACAGGATTTCGATCAGCAGGAGCAAAAGAATCAGTCGCTTAAAGATCGGGCACGGATTCCAGATGAAAACAATAAATTGACCAATGCAGATAATAACCGGAACCCTTAACTTCTAATTTAAAACAGCCATCAGATCCTATTGGGGTTTGCTGGCTGTTTTTATTGACATGGAAATCTAAAAAACCGCATCCGCCAAAAAGGCGGATGCGGTTCGGATCAGTTATTCCAGTTTTCGTTAGCTTCGAGTTCACGGTGAGTCTGCGGATAGCCGATTGAAACCCATTCCGCGCGGTAGGCTGAATCCAATTCGCTGAGGCCTCTTTCGGCTGGATCAACATCGGCATTTGCACTTTCTCTCAAGTCTGCATCGTCGCTGTTGCGCAAGTCATGATCTTCATATACCCAATACGTATTTTGACGTTTATTGTAAGTTTTAACTAGCATGAACAGGCTGGCTGCAGTTGCGCCGGCATAAATGATCAATTCCAATGTATCTTTTCTCATAAAATCTCCTCCTAAGCGGCAAATGGTGTTTCGGTGTTATCCTGTGTTTTCCCGTTTGGCGAAAATTTAATCTTGTCAAATGGATGACAAGTGTTTCAAATAAACCAATATGAAGTTATTTCGGCACATACGCATAGACTTTCTCATCCTCCGCCAGCTCCACCAGCATCTCGGATGGAACTTCCTGCTCTTTGGATTTTTGCTGGCTGATCCGCAGCGGAGCCACTTCTTTCAGGCTCTCCAGATTCCGGTATTTCAGCGCTTTTACACCGAAATTCAATTTCACTTTATAATTTTCTTCGATCTTCCCGACTTTATTTTCAATGATGCCGACAATGTGATTATTTTCGGCAATCACATCGTTCAGTGTATCGGACTTCACGGTCGTGTCCTCGTAGTTGCGCACGGTGGCCAGGTACGGCGCATAGCATTCTTCGATGAATTTGATGTTCAGCAGAACCAGCTCCTGCTTGCTGTTGAAGGCGTCGATCAGCTTACGGTAATCTTTTATAACCGCGGCTTCGCCCCATTTGCGGATCGTTTCATGCTCCTTCAAACGGTCGATGCTGTCCCCGATGCCTTTCAAATCTTTGTTCAACACCTTCAGATCCTGCAGCGCGTCCGTGTAGAAATCCTCAATCTTCTGATCCTCCACTCCGCCCAGCATGATGCCGTTGGTCCGGAAGCGTCCAATGATTTCGCTGAAATAAATAAAACGGGATTCGGTCCTGCCAAAAAAGTCGTTGTCGCGGTGCTGGATGAGCGTATCCAATTTCTCTCCCATATTCTTCAGCGAACTTTGGATCTCCATCAATTGCTGCTGGCCGACCACCGCCGTCAGCAGATTCGCGCTCGCCTGCACGACGAGCGCCGGATTGGCGTGCTTCACCAGCGTCGCCTGCTTGTAGATGCCTGCCGCGCCTTCTTTCTTCACTGCCGGCAGAAAACCTTTGCCGTCTGCTTTTTGAATCAGCGTCATGCTTTTGTCCTTCAAGCCCTTCACCACTTCCGGGCTGAATTCCACTTTATACGTCTGGCGGTCACGCACAATTGCCGCACCAGCCGACAGCGTCTTCAGGATATCGGCTTTCAGGATGCTCGGAATCTCGATTTTCCGGTATCCGCTTTTAACGTCCTCACCGTTTTCCACTTCCGATACGTGCGGCATGTATTCGGCGTACGGGTCCGGCTCGTCGTCGACAACAGGTTCCGCTTCAGGCTGCTGTTCCTCAACCGGCTCCGCAGACTTCCGGCTATTGAAATAAACCAGCAGCCCAACTCCCGCCATCGATAGGATCGCTGCTATTAAAAGTATGATTTCTAAAGTCATGTTCTCATCTCTTTCTATTAATGGTTTTAGATAACCATACCCGATTTTATAACATGGAAGCTCAAAATTAGAGCCCGACCTGACGGGATCCGCCAGGTCGGGCTCTTGCATTTTGCGATGTGGAATTTTATCGTCGATTTTTTGAGGTTTATCGTCGATTTTTCACCATTTATCGTCGATTCTCATTTTATCAGCGATTTTTGATGGTTTATCAGCGATTTTTATGAGTTTATCAGCGATTTTTCACCGTTTATCAGCGATTTTTTCCTGTTTATCAGCGATTTTTCACCATTTATCAGCGATTCTTAAAAAATCGGCAGAATCCGCTGCTTTATTAATAATCCATCAAGCGCTTCTTATACAAAACGAATGAAATAATCGTCACCACAACTGCCCAAATGGAAATAATTACAAGTGGCATATACAACTCCGCACCAGAAGCACCCAGTTCCATACTTGTCAGCAGTTCGCTCAACTGGCTGCTCGGCAAATAATTCAGCACAGCCAGGAACGGGTAGTCATCTTCAAATACCAACGCAAAAGGTCCCATCGTAAAGATGATCAACACCGGAAACACCGAAAGTGACGCTTCGATCAGCGATTTAGAATACAAGCCGCAAATCGTGCCGATCGCCGTATACAGCAAAATGGAAATACCCAGCGCAGCCACCAGCATGAAGCCATTCGATGTCTCATAGCCGAACAGGTAAGTCGAACCCGCCAGCACTACCGCGGAAATGATGAAGACAAGCGAGCTTTTGCCGATCAGCACATCCAGCATGGACGCCGGTGTCATCATCAGCGAACGCAAAGTGCTGCGCTCTTTCTCTTCCGCAATCAAACAAGCCTGGACGAAACTCGTGAGCATCGCCAGCGAAAAGTTTATGACAAACGCGTACATCGCGGCTTGTTCGCCGCCGTCCGAGCGGTAAATCAAAGCGAATAGCAGCGGAAACAGGATCATCACTGAAATTGCATAGTTTCTTGAAAATTCTTTATAGTCTTTGATTAAGATGGCTTGGATTCGTTTTAATGACACGTTCATACCAATTCACTCCCCGTTAATTTAATGAAAATATCGCCGAGACTCAGCTCGTTTGTGTACATGCGGTCGATCTGCCCAGTAGTTATCCAGTTGGCAATCGATGCCGCAGCGTCCTCATTCATAGCGAGGCGCTCGGTTTTTCCGGAAGTCAGTTCCACCGTCAGCGTGCCGTCGCGGTGCGTCTTTTTCAGTTCGGCGGGCGCACCGATTGCGCGGATTTCCCCTTTATGCAAGATGGCTACACGTTCACACAATGATTCAGCCTCAGTCATGTCATGCGTCGTCAAAAAGATCGTCGTCCCTTTTTCATTTAAATAGCGCAATCCTTTATGGATATGGGCGGTATTCACCGGGTCGAGCGCGGATGTCGGTTCATCCAAAAACAGCAGCTCCGGCTCATGGATGATGGCGCAAGCCAAAGTGACGCGCTGGCGCATCCCTTTCGACAAAACGCTGACACGTTTCTTGCGGTCCGCATTCAAATTAACGAAATTAAGCACTTTATCAATGGATGATTTCGGTAAATCGTACAGCCGGCGAAACACGTCAAGGTTCTCTTCAATCGTCAATCGTTCATATAGTCCGCTGGTATCGGTCAGAATTCCGAAACGCTGTTTCTGTTCGGATTTCTGCATCAATATTGCCGGCTTTCCTAATACGGCTGCGCCCCCGCTCGTCGGATCGAGCTGAGCCGTCAAGATTTTCAACAGGGTCGTCTTGCCCGAACCGCTTGGTCCCAGAAAGCCGAAGATCTCTCCTTTCGGGATGTCGAATGAGACATCTTTTAATGCCTGGTTTGATGCAAATGCCTTTTGAATGTTTTGGACGGAAATGATATTCATGTGCGCCACTCCTTTTCGTTGTTAGCTTAAGCTTATAAAGAAAAAGGAATGGTGACCGCTGAATGGGGCTAAAATGTACCATTTTACAGCCGAACTGTACCCTAAACGCGCCAATCCGACCGATTATTTCCCGGGAAATTAGATGTTCAGCAGCTTTTTCATCTCCACAAGTTTGGTGCGCGACAACGGCACCACGGAATCCTGGCCAGTCGTCAAACGCAGGCTGTAGCTGTTTTTCGTCCATGTAATCAATTCACGCACTTTCTGCAGGTTGACGATATACGAACGGTGGCAGCGGAAAAAGCCGTAATGCTGCAGCCGCTGCTCCAGCTCTGCTAAAGTCAGCGCGCAACTGTACGTTTCGCCGCCGACATGTACCACAGCCAAGCTGTTGATGCTTTCGATATAATCGATTTCCGGCGGATTGAATAAAATAACTTTATCGTTCTTTTTCGTCGGGATTTTTTGAACCTTGAAATCGGCTTCCTCGACCTCTGCCTGTTCTTCTGGTTCATTGTCTGAATCGGCAATATCCAAATGATGCAGGCCGGCATCGTCCAAGCGGTAAATTTCATCGCAGCTGACGAGCGCATCTTCCAGATTGCCCGTAAGGATGATGATCCATTTTTCCGCCGACAGCTCCTGCACCAATCGCACAAACACTTGGCGCTCCTGCTCTTCAAGCTGGAAATACGGTTCCTCCAGCACGATCGTCAGCTGCTGCGCGAAAAAAATACGAAGCAATGACAAGTAAACACGCTTTGACGCAGTCAAATTCGAAATTTTCACTCTCTTCACATCTTCCAGCTGAAAACGCCGAAGCATTGAGCCCACTGACTCTATATGTCCGCTGACGTTTTTCAGAAAACGCAGCAATTCCTCCACTGTCAAACGGGTGTATTCGCCTTGATCGGCGAGTGATAAATATGTATCCGGCTGCTCGGCCAATTGGGTCAGCAGCATTTTCTTGCGCTGGACATTTGTCTGGATGCCGATGATTTTACTTGTCTGAAGTTCAAATTCCACTGTCGGCACTATTTTCTGGCCATTCACAATCACTGCCTGTATATTCATATCTGCCTCCCGCATACCGATAAATATAGAGTCTCTGTCATTTATTGTAACTCTTATTTGAATGAAAGAAATAGCCAAAAATAAAAAACCACGCCCTGAATGCAGATGCATCCGGCGTGGCAAGGTTTGCAGATTTTATTGTCATGACGCATTTAACTCGTGCGCTGCTGGAAAAGGGCATTGCCGTTCTTGATGAATCGCCAAACGGCTGCGATCAATAAGATCACGATGCCGGCAATCAGGAACCATTGAATAGTAGTCGCTAACTCGGGATCGACGCGCCCGCTGTTATACGAACCGTAGATGCCGAAGAACGCCCACGCCAATGGAAGCGGGTAGGCCGCATTTTTATACTTGGAGATATAGATCAGCACGAATGCGACGGCAATCGCCAAGATGATCAGCGTCCACACCGAATAGGAAATGCCGAAACCGCCCCAGTCCAGCTGCACCAACAGCAGCGACGTATTGACGACGGTCGCGATGGTCACCCATGCGCAGTAGAGCGTAAAACTGAGTCCTGCCAGTGTTGACGGAACTTCAAAACGATGCGTATAGATTTTCCCGATGATGAGGAGCAGCGAGAACAGCATGCCGATGATCAAAATCGTGGAAATGCCCAAGCGCTCATACGAGAAGGCCACGATCCAGCTCATATTGAACAGCGACAGCAGGATAAACCATGGTGAAATCAATAAAACCAGTTTGCTGATCCGCGCATCTTTCCGTTTGATGAACAGGTAGACCAAAGTGATCAGCATCAACGTGTAAATGACGCCCCAAATCGAAAACGTGAACGGCGCCGGCGAAATCAGCGTCATGTACTGGTCGGAGATGTCCGCCTGGCTCTGTCCGTTGAAAAATCCCGAAGATCCGAGGTAATTGACGCCAAGCGTCAGGAAATAAATCACCAGATTCACAATCGTGAAGATTTTCGTTTTCTTTAATGCGTTGTCATCCATTATGGATTCATCCTTTCCGTGGATCGTTGCCGTGCCATGTAACTTGCTCTTCTTTATGTCTTCCCGAATTGACCGGGAAGCGAAACGGGTTTTTGAGAAATAATGCCAAATCAAAACCGCCGAACGGAATCACTCCCGTCGGCGGTTTTGTCATTCGATTTTATTTCTCCAACGCAGTCTTGATATGCGCCAAATGATGTTCTTCGTGCCAGCACAGTTTCGCAAGCTTCGTCGCGACTGTAATCTCCCCGTTCACTTCATGGGTGAAGACGCGGTCCAGAAACTCTTCCGGCAGGCGCTGCCCCAGCGAAACGATCCTTTCGTTCAGCCCTTCGAGCATCCGGATCGAACTTTCGACCGGCAAATCATTGTCCGGAAGCGCCGCCCATTTTTCCTGGTCGAACGCGGGCACCGTCGGATTATCATCCGTCACCGCCAGCTTCAGGCGCTGATACATATTGAGCTGCGAATCCGCAATATGATGCACAAGCTGCCGCACCGTCCAACTGCCTTCCCGGTACTTCTTCTCCAATTGTTCGTCATCCAATCCGTCGACCGCTTCCCGCAGCCGCATCGAATAACTGCCGATTTTTTCGAGCCATTCCTGGATATGTTCAGCTTTCACGTCGTCAGGAACCTGCAATGGTCCAATAGGAAATTTCGCATCCATTTTTCCAACCTCTTTCCCTAATTCGTATTTGGCGACTCTCCTGTTCACGCTCAATATACCAATGCCGCCAGATTTTGTAAACTCGCAGTCCGAGCCCTTAGCTCCACTCCAAATAAAACCTTGTATGACGAAACCAAAACCATTCCTGCCCGTAGAATAAAACAACACGTTTTAAAGGAGCCGTTCAATATGAGAGTAAAAACAATTTATGCCTGGAGCGAAACAGGGATGGACCGCAAAGTGAACGAATTTTTGGAAAGCACGCCAGTAGAAGTCATCGACATCAAATTCGCCACGCCGATTTTCTTCTTCAGCGCGATGATCATGTACAAGCCGACTGATTCCAACAAGAGCATTTCATTTTGATTTTCAGAAATAAGACCCGCCGATCCGGCAGGTCCTATTTTTTTCAACATATTCACTTACGATCAAAGCGTCTCATCCAATTTCTTAATTTCAGAACGGGCAATCAAATAGACATCACCTAAAATGTCGAGATGATCTCCCTTTACCCGCAGTGCGCAATCTTTATTCGACGCGTAGACAGGCAGTTCTTCCGATAAAAGAGCCAGTTCGCTTCGGACCATTTCCATATTATTTTCAAGATCGAAATGGGACAGGACCGAGAAATTGCCTAACCCGATTCCTTCATATAAATTGCTTTCCTCGACATCATAGCCAAAGTTTCGCGAGCACAGCCACTTCGCCGACATATTGATCGCACCGGCGCTCGCCCCTAATACGACGGCATCGCTTTGCCGGATTGCGTCCGCCAAGCCATATTCCTTTATAAAGGCATTCTGCTCAACCGTATCACCGCCCAGCAGGAAAATGGCGGAAGCGTTTTGAATCAGCGATTGGGCGTGTTCTTTTTGGACGCGATAATTAATCAGGTGATATTCATCAAATTTAATGTCGGCGTGATTGAGCCACGAGCGCTCCGTAGTTCCAATGTTATCATCAGCTGCCGGCATCGAACTGATCATCACCAGCGATTTTCGTTCCATTATATCTTCCTTCAACGATTTCTCCAGTTTCACCGGAAAGTATTCGGTGAACCAGCCTAAATAATAATGAATCTTCATGTCTGCCTCCTGCAAATCACATTATTCCGCTTCTTTACCTAACTTTAAACCTGTTTTTAATCTTCCTGCTCAGAAAACTCTGCGTTTTGCGGCTGTTTCTCAACTTTTTCTTCGAAATAAAGTCACGCAAGCCTTCTTTTATGGAACTCATCGTGCACGCGGCGGTTCTATGAGCAGGTTTGGCGGTTCTATGATCACTTATTGGATTCTATGATCACTTATAGGATTCTATGATCACTTATTCGATTCTATGATCACTCAGGAGATTCTATGATCATTCAGACGATTCTATGATCACTCAGCACCCAGCACCTCAAAATCACGCCGCCACTCGTATTTAATATCCGGCAAATTCTCTTCATTCTCATATCCCCGTCCGACTTCGACGAAACCGTGCTTCTCGTAAAAGCGTTGCGCGTTTTTATTCGTTTCAAAGGTATACAGGAACAGGCTGCCGCCCGAATGCTCCTTGGCCAGCTTCAATAATGCCGCTTCAATCCCTTTTCCTTGCTGGTCATTGGCTACATAGAGCTGATTGAGCTCCTCCGCGTTGAAGACGGTGATGCCGACGACGAGGCCGTTTTCGAGTGCCAGATAAATTTCGTAATCCTGCGGAAGAATATGATTCAAGAAATGGATGTGGCTGTCGAAAGGATGGATTTCTTTTTGCCCGATCGCCTCTTCTTTGCTGTCCCGCCACATCGCCACCGCTTCCTCGGCGTATGAAGATTCATAACGACATATTTGAAAATCCGCCATTTCCCTTCCCTCCTCTGCCTGATGGATTCACTGCTGCCTCTCCCCAAGCCTCTTCTATCTATTGAATTGATTATAATGCACAATAAAATAAAAAGCATAATCCTGTAAATTCGATTACAATATAAATACTATAAATCCAAAAATCGGGATTAAAGTAAATAGCATTCAGGAGGCACATGCATGCGCAAGCCAGCAGAAAAAGGGATACGGCGTAAATATTTACGACTGACCATTTCATCATTGATCATCTGTTCGATAGTGGTCGCGGGAATTTATTTTTTCATGAACAAGCAGCAAGACGAACACCGGGCCGAATACACGGAACTCAGGGAGAAACAGGAGATGGTGAAAGAGCTGTCCGACTCGGTGAATGAGCTGTTTTTCCGGGTCAGGGGGTTTTACTCTTTCAAGTATGAGCAGGATCTGGAAATTGCCTTTGCGGAACTCGACAATCTGAAGAGCCTGATCGCACGGATGAATACCTTGTCGTTGTCGGAGGATGAGCGGCAGCCGATTGCAGAATTGAGCGAGTTCCTGGGAAGTTATGAAAGCGAATCGCTGCCGAGGTCGATTGCAGCGGTGCGAGCGGATGATTATGCGCTGGTGCGGGAGATTTCACGCAGCGGCACCAACTCGGAGGTCAACTCATTCATCGCTTTTGCCGAAAATTATGAGCGGGCATCTGAAAGAAGCCTCGAGCAATTGAACCAAAGCCTGTTAAGCGAAAGCCAGAACTTTTCCTTTGCGCTGATGCTGCTCTTTCTCCTGCTGTTCCTCATTGTCGCATTTATTATTTTGCGCGCATTGAACGATATTGTGAAACCGCTGGAAGGCATGCGCGAATCGATTGAAGGCTTTGTGGGCGGCGAAGATGTCGCTTATAAGCCGCTTGAGCGTTCTGACGAGCTTGGTATTTTATCGAGGACTTTCCATAATATGATCCAGACTATCCGCGGGAATCAGGAAGAACTGACTGCGCAGAACCAGGCGCTGCTGCTGAATGAAAGCGAACTCCAGGAAAAACAGACGAAGCTGGAAGAATCGCTGGAAGAAACAGAGAAGACCAAAGAGCAGCTGATTCGCTTCAATGATCTGAATCACATCCTGTCGTTCACCTTGGATAAGCAGAAATTGGCCAACGCTACACTCCAGTATTTTATTGATACCTACGAAATTGACAGCGGGGTGCTATGGCTGCCTGAGTCAGGGGAATTCGCATTGGAAGGATTTACGGAAAGCATGTTCATGCAATTCCGGGAAGAGCGGACACCTTACCTGTTGGAACGGCTGAAAGACCGCGAATCGTTCACCACCAAACGGGAAGCTATGCATGAACAAGGGATCGCGCTGGAATCGGTATATGTGAGCGATTTGTACGCTTCTGTGAAAAACACAGAACAGGAAAATATCGCGCTGATCGGACTGTCGCGTGTAGGACGGACTTTCTCGAAAGAAGAAGAGCTCGATATCAGCGGGCTGCTGAACCGCATCCATTTGGCGATCGATCGCATTCAGCTCTATGACGCCGCCATCCATGAACGGACGTTGAACGAACGCATCATCAACAACATTAACGAAGGAATCCAGTTCATTTCGAAAAATGGCAATATGGTACAGCACAATAAAACCATGTGCAACATACTGGATTGCGGCGATATTCCGCTTGATGCAAATGTGGAAGCGGAAGTCTGGACCCGCTATATGGCTGAACAGACAACCGATCCTGAAGCGATGCTGAAATTCCTGCATAAATGCATCGATGAAAAAAAGGTGGTTTCGAGCAGTTTCCAATACACCGTCAAAGACCCGGATGAACGCGTAATCGACGTTTACAGCACATCGGTCGTGGTCGACAAAGAGAAAACGGGAACGATTTTCGTGCACCGGGACGTTACGCGGGAACGCGAAGTCGACAAGATGAAATCCGAACTGGTCAGCACTGTGAGCCATGAACTGCGGACACCGCTGTCGAGTGTCCTCGGCTTTACCGAGCTCCTGCTGAACAAACAGCTTAAGCCCGAAAAACAGGAACGCTACCTGAAAACGATCTATAAAGAAGCCAAACGATTGACCAACCTGATCAATGACTTTTTGGATCTGCAGCGCATGGAATCCGGCAATCAGGTCTACCGCATGGGCAAATTGTCGATGAGCGAGATGATCATCGAGACGGCTGAGAAATTCCGGACGCAATCGACCCACCCGATCATCATCATCGATGATGCGTCCGATGTCGTCATCGAAGGTGATCGCGAACGCCTGGCACAGGTTTTGATGAATGTTATCGGCAATGCCATTAAGTTCTCACCGATGGGCGGCAATGTGACGATTTCCCTGAAGAATGACTCCAAAAACCTTCATGTGTCGGTAAAAGATGAAGGAATCGGCATTCCGACTGAAGATATTCCGAAGTTATTCTCCAAATTCCAGCGCATCGATAACAGCTCACGCCGGAAAATCGGCGGAACAGGCCTCGGCCTTGCCATCTGCCAGGAAATCATCGGAAAACACGACGGGCGTATTTGGATAGAGTCGCAGGAAGGGCTTGGCACATCGGTCCACTTTGAATTGCCGCTGCTGTCTGAAACGACCGAATACGTCTATCCCGAAGGTGCAGAAGGCAATCCGCTGGTGATGATCGTCGAAGACGACATCAGCCTTGCGTTGCTGCTGTCTGAGGAACTGAAGCTGAACGGATTCAAAGTGATCTATCACACGAGTGTGGAAGAAGCGTTTAACGAAGCCAAACGGTCACGGCTTGTCGGCGCGGTGGTCGATATCATGCTCGGCGAGGAACTGACCGGCTGGGATCTGGTCGACATGATGAAGAAAGATTCGGATACGAAAGATATCCCGATTGTCATTTCGTCCGCCTTGGATCCGGTTTCGGATGAACAGAAGTTCACCCAGATCAACCATTACTTGACCAAGCCTTACGCATCTGTCGATCTTTCGAAATTAATGAAAAAACTGCTGAACGACCAGCACCAGGACGGCGTCATCTTCTATCCTGAGAAAGAAGCTGTGTCAGAGTGAATGGGATGGGAGAGAGTTTTTAAATACACTAAAAAACGAACAGGCCTGTTAGGGGCTGTTCGTTTTTTTTAGCATGTTGAGAAAGAAAAGTAAGGAATCGATATTCCGCAAAACAGCTTCGCTCGCCTGGGGGGCTTGCAAAACACGTGCTCCTGCATCGCTGCGCTAGCTTCGTCGCAAAGACTTGACCTTGCAAGCTTCGGTCAATGTCTTTCCTGCAGGAGTAAGAGCGAGTCCTGAGACCCCGCAAGAGCGAAGCGATGAGGAGGCTCAGGCCGCTCCCTGCGGAAAGCATCCGGCTAAAACGGAATGATTATAGAAATTAAAGTTTCTCCACCAACCAAAAACGAACAGACCCTCTCCGGGTCTGTTCGTTTTTTCACTATGAAGCGACTATCTTCTCCACCAGCTCCAACAATTCCATCGGGCTGAAGGGCTTGGACATGAAATGATTCGCCCCTTTCCGCATTGCATTTTCACGGTCTGCGTCTTGCGCTTTGGCCGTCAGCATCAGGACCTGCGTGTCGATCTGGTCATTCCGGACTTGCTCCAGCACCTCGAGGCCGGTCAGGTAAGGCATCATGTAATCCAGGATGATCAAGTCGTACTCGTTCTCCCGAATCTTTTCAAGCGCCTCACGCCCGTCTTCCGCTTCTTCGATGTCAAAATCGTCTTCGAGCGTATCGGCAATCAGGATGCGAAGAATATCTTCGTCATCTGCCACTAATATTTTTTTCATTTATATGTGCCTCCTAAAACTAAGATGAGATCCCTTTGCGTTTCATATCGCCCCAATGGGCTTTTTTGCGGAACGCGGCGAAGATTCCCTGGACTCTCCACAGGACCATAAGCGGTCGGTACCAGAACGTTTCGGTCAGCGCCCAGAAATAAAGACGCAGCAAGTGGGAAGCTTTCGGATATTTATGGAGCGTCAATTCCTCCAATAGCACGGCCAGTGCTGAAATGAGTGAGCCATAAAAAATCGTCACTAAAAAGAGGATGCCTGCTGTATAGGGATCGATGAGTGAAAAGAAGAAGCCGCCGAAAATCAGGAAATAGCCGACAAACTCGAATACCGCTCCGAGAAGCTCCACAAACAGAAAGTATGGCATGGAAAAAAGTCCGACAGAACCGTATTTCGGATTCAGCATCATCTTCCGGTGAGACCACAGCGTTTCAAATAATCCGCGCTGCCAGCGGATCCGCTGCGATCGCAGAACGTCCAGCGATTCTGGTGCTTCGGTCCAGCACACGGGATCCGGAACATATTCGATCCGCTGCTTCGACTTTTCTTCACGGAGCAGCCGGTGCAGCCTGACGACCAGTTCCATATCTTCGCCGACTGTGTTTTTATTGTATCCGCCCGCTTGAATGACGCGTTCTTTATTAAAGACACCAAAAGCGCCAGAAATGATGAGCAGGATATTCAAATGGCTCAATGCGAGCCGGCCGATCAGGAATGCGCGGAAATACTCCACGATTTGCATGAGCACAACCGGGCTTTTCGGCAAATCGATCGCTTCCACTTTGCTCCGCGAAATGGTGGAGCCGTTGGCAATGCGGACAGAACCGCCCGTCACTATGATTTGGCCATCCGATTCGATGATGGGTTTCATGGTTTTCAGGAGTCCGTCGTTTTCGACGATGGAATCTCCGTCGATTGCGCAGAAATAAGGATAGGAGGACAGATTGATGCCCGCATTCAAGGCATCCGCTTTCCCTCCGTTCGCTTTCCTGATCAAGCGGATATACGGAAAAATGGACGATTGATAGATGGCTTCGACTTCAGCCGTTTCGATATGCATGCGGACAGCGAACGGAATTTGCTTCATCTGGAATTCTTCGATCATGCGCTCAGATGTTTTATCTTTCGACCCGTCGTCAACGACAATGATCTCTTTTTCAGGATATTCCAGTGCCAGCAATGACCGGACCGTGCTGGTCACCCCCACTTCTTCGTTATAGGCAGGAACAATGATGGAGACGGGATACGTGTTCAAGTTGCCGATCAGGTCTTCAGTGGACTCCGTTTTGTCGAGCTGATCCTCTCTCTTCACCTTTCTGAATGCCAGCATGAAAAAGCCCAGGTAACTCAGACTTGAAAAAAGCATATAAGCGATAACAATATAGGCTGTAAATTGAAAAAAGGTTTGCATCAGGTTTCACTTCCTAAAAGAGACGCTTTCCACTGGGACGCCATATCGCGGGCAAAGCGGTCTGGATGATTGGCGGACAAGTGGGACAGCAGGATATCGCCATCTGAAAACTGCACCAGCGCTTCTGCTGCCGAATAGCGGACCCACCAAACCGGATCGCCGAGCAGCGTGCTGAGCGTTTCTTTGAATCTGGACAATTGCAGCCTGCCGGCTATGCGGGAAGCATACATCCGCTCGGGCCAGGACGATGACTCGAGGAACGGCAGCAATAAGCCGGGATCGGAAAGGTATTGCATATTAAGGATGGCTTTCAATGATTGGATGCGCATTTCGCCTTCCTGAACCCGCAATTCATTTTCAAGATACGGAAGGAATGAAGTCAAACCCGCCAGGCCAATATAGGAAATGGCCGCATGCTTCAATGCGCTATTGGTCTTTTCATTCCGCAATGCGGCATCCAATTCTTTCAATCGTGTACTTTCATCGAGCCGTTTGAACACATCGGTGTACAACCGGACCGGTGCGTCGGGATACCGCGCCAATGCAGGGATGGTGGCCGTTTCGTCCAAAGAGGCCAAGGTGCGGATCAGCTGCTGGGTTTCCAGGTCCAGCTGAGTGCTCTTATCAAGTTTTTCTTTCAGCACAGGCTTCAAGGACTCCATACGAAAATCTTCAATATAGTACAGCGTATTCATTCGCAGCGCCCAATTTTTGCGCGACAGCTGTTTAGCGTAATGCGCCGACAGGAACTCTTCCGACAATCCTTTGACCAGCGGAGAAGCGACGCCGCCTTTTGTCACTGAAACATAGCCGTTCAGCAAACGTTCCAGAACAACGATTTTATGCGGATTGCTGCGGATTTCCTGGATGAACCGGTCATCGGAAGGGTCCAGCATATAGGAACTGAACACGTCGATCAACGCTTCATATTGCTGGGTGATCGCTTCTTCTTTAGCCGACAGCCGCTGCTTGCGCAAGGCTAATGCGAGCAACAGGATGAGCTGGCCGGCGAGCAGGGAGATGCTGAGGATCAAATAGAAAATCAGGCTCATTTGAACATCCTCTTAGTGAGCCGCTGGACGCGCGCCACCACTTCCTGGGCATAGAACGGTTTGACGATATAATCATCTGCGCCGCTTTTCAGCGCCAGGACAATGTCGGCTTCATTGTTGCGGGAAGTCAGCATGGAAATGATGATATTGTCATGAGGGTACCGGCTGCGAACATGATTCAAGACTTCGAGGCCATCCATTTTCGGCATGACACCGTCGAGCAGGATCATATAATTTTCTTCCGGTTTATACCAATCCGATTCCACGAAACTGGCGCCTTCAGGGTATTCTGCTATGTGAAGATCGAATTCTTCCGGTTTCCATCCGGCAAATTGCTTCGTGATCAGTTTGCGCACAAGGGAATCATCGTCGACAATGATGATGTTCAAGTTGCGCTTGAGCTCCTTTTCATCCTTTTCGTGGATGATTTGGGCCGCTGCGGTCAATCCGTCGTAAAGCGTCCCTTGAGAAATCGCATCCTGGCTGCGCAGGCGGTTACGGACATAAGCCGTTAAAAAGTCCATATCGACAGGTTTGGCAATAAAATCAGTGGCGCCAATCTCCATCGCCTGTATCCGGCTCTCAATCCGGTCGTCCGCGCTGATGACGGCGATCGGAAGAAAGCGGGTTTTGGCCGCTTCATGAATCTGGGTTACGAGGTCAAAGCCATCGGCATCGGGCAGATTGCGGTCCACAATGACCATCTGTGGCAGAAGTGTATTGAAAAATTCCAGCCCTTTCTTGCCATCAAGCGCAATAACGACCGAAACACCTTGTGCTTCCAAAGTTTCTTTAACGGCAGCTGCAAAGTTCGCGTCCGCATCTATCACCAGAACAAACGATTCTTTGGGCGCCGCATTATCAGAAGAGCTCACGGCTGCTGCCAACACCGGTTCGTCTGAGGTGAAAAAGGCTGTAAATGTCTCCATAAGTGCTGTTAATGTTTGGAGCGGCACTAACGCTGTGCTGTCTTCCGAATAAAACTCCAGCTGATTTCCGCTGAACACGGAAAGATCCATCAGCCCGATTGTGCCGGCCGTGCCTTTCATTGTATGTAAAAAACGGTATACATCCCGTTCCTGAACGTGCTGCTGCGTCTGCCACCTGGAAAATTCCTGTTCCATTCTATTGGCAAGCATTGTCTTGTATTTTGTCGAAGCCATGCTGATCCACCTTCTTTAGCAATTTCTGGATAGTAGTCATTATACTATACATAGGCATAGCATATGGTCATAAATATACTATTAAATACTATCTCTGATATAGTAATTTGTCATTAAAATACATTCCAAATAAAAAGACACTTTGATGTCCGCCATCAAAGTGTCCTGCATGTTATGGCCGCAACGTCAGCCAGCTGCCGACATGGTGCACGGCATTCCCTTTATAGGCGGGATTGCCGGCGTAATGCGCAGTGACTTTCGCTAGCTCCTGGTTCATGAAGGCTTCGCCTTCTTCCGCAAACGTGATGATGCTGCCTTCATCGGTCACGCCGGTTTCAACTCCGACAACAACGCTTTTCCCAAGGCGCTGGGCCATCGCCATTTCGTTTTTGACGATGTCGATGATCATTGGCGCCGAATCACGGTAAGCCATGATCGTTACACCCGCCGTATTGCCGATGATCCACTCTGCCAACAGCCCTCTGCCGAATGTGTTCTTGTATTTGATTTCATCAAACCAGAACGGCATATCGGCTTCGAGCGGAATGCCCAGTTTCGCGGTGCTCGTGCCGGCTCTTTTAATGAGTGTCTGGAACGATTTGATCGTTGCCGACTGATTTGATGTCCAGCCGCTGTACAGATATGGTTCCACGTCCAAATGGACGCCGGCGAATTTCGCATTTTGTGCAGCCGTTGCCTGATAATCAGTCACCCATGCCAGAAAACGGTCTTGATTGATATAGCCTTTCGGCGCCACCCATGAAGGGGCTCCGTCAAGCGCGTAAACGGCGATGCCTTTCGCTTGTGCTTGGGCGATGAAGCTGCCGTAAGCCGCTTTTGAAATGTCCGGGTCGACCTGGACATAAACTTTGTTCACTTGTTTGCTTTCGATGAACGCCAATGTGCCCGCTTCATCCTGAACGAACATCCAAGGATTCCACAGCCATGTAGCCAAAGCCTGCTCGGGTGCTTCACTTGCTTGGGCCTGCCCCTGTGCGCTGAATGCCATCAATGAGAAAAATACCACGAACATGATCACCACTTTTTTACCCATATTTAATTTCCTCCATTCTGTAGGCCGCGGCTCACAGAATGTGTGCCTGGCAACCTGACAACCGTGCACCGGAAGAGCGGTGGGTAGGCTCATAGCTTTGCGTCCTTACCTTTCGGATAAGTTTGCCTTTTTCAGATTATTATTTCTTATCTTACTGTATTTAAATGGCATATATCTATAGACTTTTGAACCATTAATGCGGAGCAAATCAAAAAGCTGCAAATTTTCATTTTGCGGTGCCGATTATTGCAATCAATCAAAACTGCCCTTCACACCATCCCTCAGCCACTTCGCAGTCAGCGTTTCCGCCTCCAGCATCGCTTCCGGTGTGCCTTCAAACAGGACTTCGCCGCCTTTCTTCCCTCCGCCTGGGCCCATTTCAATGACCCAGTCGCTCGCGGCGATGAAGTTCAGATTGTGCTCGATGAGGATGACTGAATTGCCTTTATCGACGAGCCCCTGGAATACGGCCAATAGATGGGCATTGTCTTTTGTATGCAGACCCAATGACGGTTCATCCAGCAAATAGATTTGCCCTTCTTTTTTCAGGTGGCTCGCGAGTTTGAGGCGCTGCACTTCGCCGCCGCTTAACGAACTTGTCGTTTGGCCAAGTGTCAGGTAGCCCAATCCTACATCCTTCAACGTATCCACTTTCTTGACGATTTTCGGCATTTTCAAGTATTCGTTGGTTTCGTCGATCGACAGTTCCAGAATCTCGACGATATTTTTGCCCAAATGGCGATGGGACAGCGCTTCATCTGAATAGCGCGTGCCTCTGCAGGCTTCGCAGGTGACGGTCACGGGATCCGCAAAAGCCACATCCGGCGTGGTGACGCCTTTTCCTTCGCAGACTGGACAGGCTCCAAGCGAATTAAAGCTGAACAAGCCCACGGGCTGCCCCGTCTCTTTGGCCAGAATCGACCGGATGTCATCCATGATTCCCATATAAGTGGCAAGTGTCGAACGGCTGGATGTTCCGATGCTGCCCTGGCCCACCGAAATGGTTTCAGGATAATTGTCGGCAAAGGCTCCGAACATCAACGAGCTCTTGCCGGAACCGGAAACGCCGCATACCGACACCAGAACGTTTTTCGGAATATCCACACTGACATCTTTCAAATTATTAGCTGACGCATTTTGGATTGAAAAACTGCTTTCTGCCTGTCGCGGTGTTTTATTGACAGTAACTTTATGATCCAAATCGGTGATGGCGGACGCTTTCTGCAAGCCTGCCTGCGCACCCTGATAGACCACTTCACCACCGGTCGCGCCAGCGCCTGGGCCCATTTCGATGATTTCATCCGCCGTCTTGATGACCGCCAGATTGTGTTCGATGACGACCACGGTATTGTAATTGTCCCGCAAACTTTTGAGCATATGCGTCAGCTTCTCGATTTCTTCCGGATGCAGTCCCGCACTCGGTTCGTCGAAAATATAGGTGATGTTATTCAGGCTGCTGCCCAAGTGACGGGCAATTTTCACGCGCTGCGCTTCGCCGCCGGACAGGGTGCCCACTTTTCGCGCCAGACTCAAATAGCCAAGCCCCAGGTCGACCAGCTGTTTGACACTCGGATATACTTGCTGCGCAATCGATGTGCCAACCGGATCTTTTATTTTCGCCAGCTCATCCAGCAAATCCGTCATTTCCAGCCGGTCATATTGCGCGATATTCAACCCGTTGATTTTGCATTCCAGCACTTTCGGATTCAATCCGGAACCTTCACAGGTCGGGCACGGCGTACGCGCAGTCATCGCCAGCACGTCTTCCTGGGATACGATTTTCAATTTCGTGAGGTCCCGGTTAATGTACAGGCGAATAAACCGGGGAAGGAGGCCGTCCCATTCGATGTCCCGATTGCCCACTTTGTAATAATACTTGCTGAATGCCCGCTCGCCTTCCGGCGGACCGTAGACCAGCATATTGTATTTTTCTTCCGTGAAATCTTTGATGGGGAGATCGGGGTCGAACAATCCGCCGTCCACCATCCATCTGCCTTGCCAGCCGGGCGGCGCCAGCGGCTTAAAGCGCACCGCGGAGTCCCGGAGCGACTTCGTGTGATCGATGAGCTTGTGGATATCAGGCGCAACAATTTCTCCGAAGCCGCTGCATTCCGGGCATTTGCCGAACGATGAGTCACTCGAAAACTCAGTCGCTGAACCGAGCGGCGGGCTGCCGATCCGTGAAAACAGCAATCGGATCAACGGGTCGATATCCATATACGTGCCGACAGTCGAGCGGGAATTTCCTCTCACCGGTTTCTGCTCCACAACGACCACCGGACTGAGATGCTGCATCAAGTCGGCGTGTGGCCGCTCATACCTCGGCATCTGATGCCTGATGTAAAGCGGATAGTTCAGCGTCATCTGTCTTCTGCTTTCAGTCGCCAACGTATCGAAGACAACCGAACTTTTTCCTGAACCCGACAAGCCGGTGAACACATTTATCTTTTCTTTCGGTATATTCAAATCGATATTCTTCAAATTATTTTCCTGCAGCCCTCTCAGGATGATTTCATCTCTTTTTTCTGCCATGGTGAATTTCTCCTTTTTCAATCAACTCAGGGGAATGACCCACTAAATACATGAGTTCCCTGTTTTGGTGGGTCTCACACAATTGTTTATTGCTGAAGGAATAAACAATTGTGTGAGCCAGCTGATTTTGCGGATTTCTGAGGCGGTTTTGGTGGGGGAGCTGAATTATTTGGGCTTTTTTAGGAGGAGGATTGGCTGAAAATTGGGTTATCCGCGGCTGGGCGACGTTTATCCGCGGCTGCGGGCTGTTTATCCGCGCCTAGCAGGCATTTATCCGCGGCTAGAGCTGTTTTATCCGCGCCTAAACGCGATTTATCCGCGGCAAGCTTTAGCAACCAATTTCCACAACCCCACTGGTTAATTGGGCTTTATTTAAATGAAAAATTGTATTTTGACCAGTTTTTTTATTGATTTCGTCATTGTGGAGGCTACGCCTTACGGAAAG
>NZ_PJBO01000063.1:0-27244 GCF_002836425.1 Planomicrobium sp. MB-3u-38
AGTAATTGCAATAACTTCACAAAAAAGTACGATGGAGTTTACTATGGTTCAGGGAAAAATGACTTTAGAAAAATGGGTACATTAGGAACAGTTGCTTTATCGTCTATTGATTTAAACATTAGAGAAAGTGCATATATTGAAAAAGATTTATATATAATCAATTCTTCTAAAAGTTATCCATCCAAAGTAAAAGGGACAATTTATGTTCATGGTGATTTAGTAATTGAAAATGCTTACCTGGAAAGTGATGTTATCTTTTATGTTGACGGTGACGTAACAATTACTGAGTCAGAAATTTACGGTATCCCTTATGCAAATCGAACCGGCTCATTAATAATTTTTGCAAAAGGAAATATTAATCTATCTAACAACTCCGTAAACAAATCAAATCCTAGTAATTTTAAAGGTTACTTTTACAGTGAACAATCAATGGAGATATATGGTGTTGGATCGAATATTAAAATTGAAGGTGGAATATCAGCCCGAAGAATCACCCTTAACGCATTACGAGGTGATGGCAAAAGGTACTATACAAGTTCTGAACAAGCGGGTATGAACAAAGATAAATCGCGGCTTACTATTATCTATGATCATGACATTATTAAAAACTTTTCTGAATTAGATATTGATACAGAACCTTGGATAAATAATGTCTCTCCACCAGTCGAACTAGATAGAAGCTACGAAGCCCCATAATCAAAAACAAAGCCCAAGTTCATCAACTGAACTTGGGCTTTTCTATTTCATTTTCACTTCGTATAAGCAGCAACCTTATTCCGCCCCGCCTGCTTCGCACCGATGTACAATGCTCTGTCTGCGTTGCGGATCATCGCCATGCCGTCATCGCTGTCGTCCGGCGCTGACGACACGCCGATGCTCATGGTGATCTTGATCGGAATCGTACTGCGGTCTTCATCCAGATCACTTTGGATCATGAATTCGCGTTTTTCGATTTCCTTGCGGATGTTTTCCGCAAATAACATTGTCAGCTCTTTACTGTAGTTTGGAAGGAGCACTACAAATTCTTCACCGCCGTACCTGGCGACAGTCCCCTCTTTTCCGACGATTTCCGTCAGCAGGTTTGCCAGTGCGATCAAGATTTCATTGCCGCTTTGGTGGCCGTACTTGTCATTGATGCCTTTAAAGCGATCGATGTCCATCATCACAACAGACAGATTACGCAGTTCACCGCTATTGACTTTGGCCATGCTTTTCTCAAGCGCTTCATCAAGATAGCGGTAATTATACAATTTTGTGAGGCCGCAGCGTTCGCTTTTGGCAATGGCTTTTTGGATCAGCCCTGCTTTTTCCAGCGATACCGCAAAGTACGTACTCAGGATATCCATGATTTGCAGCTGGTGATGGACGAATGCATGCTTACTTCTCGAACCCATCACGAGGACCCCTTCGATCCGGTTGTTCCGGGAAATCGGCGTCGCCATCAAGCTTTCGGTATCATTCGGCATATAGCCGCTTGCTATCCCTTTCCACTGCGCTTTATTGTCATAGATATAGGAAGTGTTGTTGACGATCGCGTTGCCGGCAATGCCTTCATTATATTTAACAGGTTCAACGTCGAGTGATTGGAACTGATTATCTTCGAACATACGGAGCATTAGAAGTTTGCCGTCCCGGTAATCAATGACATAAGCATAATCCGCCTGGAATAAATCCGTTACCTGGATAACGAATTGATCCAGTACCTCATCTGTAGAAAGACGCGCCGCCAATTGATGGCCGATTTCACCCGCTTTTTTCAGATCGCTGTTCACTTTTTCCGAGTTATTATACATGCGCATGATGGCGGTCATCGTGAAGAACGGAATGCCCAGCAGCAATAACGCCGTCAAGCCGATATAGGTTTCAGAAATGTATAAGGCGATGGCAAGCGGAAAGACCAGCAATGTGATGGAGAAATCCCAGATCGTATCGGTCGAAAAGAAATCCTTGTGTTCACCGAGAATCCTTACATATACGTAGAGGATCAGCTGGTTCGATACTACGGAAACCATCTGGAACAGCAATCCATATAACAGGATATGGCCGAGATCCAGCGAACCGATTTCGCCGCCCGCAAAGATGAAAGATAATCCGGCAAGTGAAGAAATCGCGAAGAACATCATAGAGTTGAAAGGAATTCGGATGCTCAAACTTTCAAATGTGCGCAGCCTCAAGATGACGATCAGCATGGTAATCTGCGACAAGATGACTTCAGCGAAAAGTCCATATTTCAGGAATACGGCAACTGTCAGCCATTGCACCAGATAAGTCGGTACACCATTGATGTTCATCGGCAACAGACAGGCCAGGATGAAGAATGCCAGATAGGCTGCGGCATCAACCAGGGATATCGTTGGCGGCGGGAAGTATTGATAAATCAGGTAAAGGCCCGGTGGCACAATGAGAGCCCAGAGTGTCCACAGAACTACTTTTCTTTTCTGTACATTATCCATAGCAACTTCTCCCCTACTAGGTTCTCTCTATTGCCAAAGAAATTTTGATTAATCGGGTCTGTAATGTTCAAACATCGAATAATTTCGTTTTCTCAGGATCGCTAAAAGGTAAAGTGAACCCGTGACTATTGTCACTTCATTTTTACTAGATACAGGTAATATATCACAATCATTTAGAATTGTCTTTATTTTACTACCACTTTTGGAAAATAAAATCTGTGCCGGTAAAGCCCGTTCGTTTTCAAATTCCAGGAAGATGAAATGGTCGCTGATGGTTTCCAGTTTCCGCAGGATCGCTTCGTGGTCTTTATCCTTTAATAATCCCATAACTATATGTATTTCGCGGTCCGAATAGATTTTCCGGACTGTTTCAACCAGAGCATCCACACTGGCTTCATTATGTGCGCCGTCAAAAATCACATCCGGATATACTTCTTCGAATCGGAAGGACAGCGACGCACTCGTTATTCCTAATATTGCTAAATGTTCTTTAAATTGGTTTTCGAGTATGTTGTGTGAGACTAGCATCGCCAAATTTGCATTGGCTTTCTGATGCTGGCCTTTCATTTTTAATTTACCTTCAAATAGGTCTTTAGACTTCAATATTTTCGAACTCATCTTTTCTGCTGTGGTACAGATTACCTTTTCCGCTTCTTTCGGCAGCTTCCCGATGGCTATCGGTTTCCCTTTTTTGATGATGCCCGCTTTATGCCAGGCAATTTCAGAGATTGTGCTGCCCAGGAAATTCGTATGTTCGAGTGAAATGCTCGGTATGACGGAAATCAGTGGATCGATGACATTCGTGCTGTCAAAACGTCCGCCCATACCGGCTTCGATGATGATGAAATCCGGCTTTCTTCTATTAAATAGGAGAAACGCGGCGGCAGTAAGCAATTCGAAATCGGTCAGCGGTGTTTTAACCTTCGACAGCTGTGCAAATGCCGTGTCAAAATCCGCTTCCGTTGCCGGCTCCCGGTCTATCTGAATCTGGTCATGCACGTCTTCAATGGCAGGCGAAAAGAAATTGCCCACTGACTTGCCATGCTGCATAAGTATAGCGGCGATGAACGCCGCTGTAGACCCTTTGCCGTTTGTGCCGGCGATATGTATGGACTGATGATTTTCATGTGGATTGCCCAGTTCCTGCAGTGCTTGTTTTATTGCGTCCAAACCAGGCTTGATGGATGTGTCGGAGGCAATATTCCATTTTTCTTTATAATGATCAAGTCCCGTAATCATCGAAAACCTCTTTTCTCCCTTTAAACGTGATACAATTTTTTTATAAGTATAGCATGAAGGTGGAATTGAAATGGCCGTATGTTGGATCATTTATAATGGAAGTTTAATCTCCGAAAAATTTATCGACCAGGCGGAATTGGTGGCGGAAGCTGCCGAGAGAGCCGGTGTGAAAACGCGCATCATGAAAAATAATGATGTTGTGATGGATCTGTTGTCGGAAATGGCATTGCCTGATTTCGCGGTCATGCTCGACAAAGACATCCTGCTTGGCTATTTCCTGAAAAGCCGCGGCATCCCCGTCTACAACGATCCGGCAATCATCGACCTCTGCGACAATAAAGCCAAGCAATACATAGCGCTTGCGGCTGCCGGCCTCCCTATGCCGGCTACCATCATCGCGCCGAAAGTCTATCCCGCCTTCTCCATCCGGGAATCGGGTTATTTCGAAAAGGTGCTCGGACGATTCGGACTTCCGATGATCATCAAAGAAGGACATGGTTCATTCGGCATGAAAGTTTATCTGATTGAAACGGAAGAACAGTTCTATGAAAAAGTGGAATCGCTCCGCGGCATCGATTTCGTATTTCAGGAATTCGTCGAATCCAGCCGGGGACGTGATATCCGCGTCAACATCGTCGGTGGTGAAATCGTCGCAGCCATGTACCGGGAGTCGAAAACCGATTTCCGCGCCAACATCACAAACGGCGGCGAAGCGTCCCCGATTGAATTGACGGAACAGCAGAAAGTCATCGCCATTGCGGCAGCCCGTGCGACCGGTGCAATATTCGCCGGAGTCGATCTCCTGTTCGATATCGACGAACAGCCGCTGGTCTGCGAAGTGAACGCCGCCGCCCATATCCGCAATATCTTGAATGTCACAGGCATCAATGTCGCTGACGCCATGATTGCTTATATACTGGAGGACGTTCGATGATCCTATTGTACGAAACCGCGGACGCCAAGCGCAATGAAGCATTTATCCTGGAATTGCAGCGATTTGCCGATTTCGAATTGGTTTGCTGGGACGATTGGAGCGAAGCTGGACTGGATGGCCTGCTTGAGAAATTGAAAAGCCAGACTGTTCTGTTTCGCTGCCGTCGCCCTGATGCAGCTCGCTATTTGGAGGACCGCGGCGTGCGTCTTGTGAACCGCGCCGAAGTGAACCGCATCGCCAATAATAAGTGGCTGTCTTATCAGCTGTTTCAAGTATTAGGGATTCCGGCGATCACCACTTACCGCGAGCCGCAGGAATTTCCGTGTGTCATTAAGAGCGTCGACGGCCACGGCGGCCAGGAAGTTGAGATGGTGGAGTGGGCTGATTCTTTGCCAGCTTTTTCTTCTGATGTTATCTATCAGCCGGTGGTCCCTCATACAGCAGACATCCGTGCGTATGTCATTGGTGATGAAGTAGTCGGTGCAGTTAAACGCAGCTCGGACTTTTCGTTCAAGAAAAACTTTTCGCTCGGCGCCGAAGTTGAGCGGTATGAATTAGATTCCATTCAGGAACTGCATGTATTGAAAATAGCCCGCGCCGTGAAAGCTGACTATATTGGCATCGACTTTCTTCTGCTGGAAGACGGCCGCCACCTCTTCAATGAAGTCGAAGATCCCGTCGGTGCCCGCTCCTTCTACCAGACGCACGAAGATAATATCGCTGAATTATTGGTTCGGCATCTTGAGAAAAAGTATGACTGATATCACTCTTCTTTCTTGGAGCGTGAATAGCTTGGTTTGAAAAACATTCGCTGCAGCGAATGTTCCTGGGATGGTTCCCGCTGCGCGGAAACCATCCGATCCGATCGGGTTTTTCCTTGTATTCTGTTTGATTTGGTCGTTTGGGACTGTGAAATAGGAGTGTGATTTCCAGTTAATTGGATATACTGTCCATTAGAGTGTGTTTACTGTCCATTATCAGCTGAATACTGTCCATTAGAGCGTGGTTACTGTCCATTAAGCATCCTTTACTGTCCATTACGTTTTTTGAATGGAAAGTTTGCAAAAATGAGCAGTCATATTCGCTAGTTTAAGCCATTTTCTAAAACTGAATTTCCAATATTTGGACTTACTTTCCAAATCACATAAAATACTTTCCAGTTCAGCCTAAATACTTTCCAATTCAGTCTAAATACTTTCCAATTTGCCTGAAATACTTTCTAATTTGATAAACGATGATACTTCAATATATTCTGTTTAATTTTTCCAGCTCGCAGCCTGTCTGACATGACTTCTTTCTCAAGTTGTCTTATAGATTTACATACTATTAAAAAACCCCGAAACCTTCTGCAAAACAGAAGAATTTCGGGGTTTCATATTTAATTCGGGTAAGTCTTAAAGATTCTTCAATTCTTCAATACGCTTCTCAACCGTCGCGTGTTTCTCCAGATAGTCCGCTTCTTTCGCGCGTTCCTCGGCCACAACCGCTTCCGGTGCTTTCGAAACGAAGCGCTCGTTCGACAATTTGCCTTGAACAAGCTTAACTTCCTTCGCCCATTTCTCCAGCTCTTTATTCAAACGGGCAAGCTCCGCATCGATATCGATGAGTCCTTCCAGCGGCATGAACAATTCCGCACCGGATACTACTGCCGACATGGATTTTTCAGGCGCTTCGATATTCTGTCCGATCATCAACGTTTCCGGGTTGCAGAAACGCTCGATGTAGGCAGAGTTCGCTTCCAGCACGGCGTGCGTTTCCGCGTCCTTAGCTGAAATTGTCAACGGCACTTTCTTGCTCATCGGCGACTGCACTTCCGCGCGGATTGTCCGTACGGATTTAATAACGTCCACCAACAACTTCATGCTCGACGACTGGCTTTGGTCGGACAATGACTCATCCACTTTCGGCCACTCGGCAATCGTGATTGACTCGCCTTGTGTCGGCAGGTTCTGCCAGATTTCTTCTGTGATGAACGGCATTAACGGATGCAATAAACGCATCGTGTTATCGAGTACATAAGCAAGAACCGAACGCGTCATTCGCTTCGCGTCTTCGTCTTCACCGTATAATGGCAGCTTCGCCATCTCGATGTACCAGTCACAGAAATCATCCCAGATGAAGTTATAAAGCAGGCGTCCCACTTCACCGAACTCATAGCGTTCAGCAAGCGACGTCACTTGTTCGATCGTTTCATTTAGACGAGTCAGGATCCATGAATCCGCTACAGACTTCTTGCCGCTCAGATCGATTTCCTCGTAGGTCATGCCTTCCATGTTCATCAATGCAAAACGGGAAGCGTTCCAGATTTTATTTGCGAAGTTCCAAACGCTCTCCACTTTTTCCATCGAGAAGCGAAGGTCCTGGCCTGGCGATGAAGCTGTTGCCAGGAAATAACGCAGTGAATCGGCGCCATATTGTTCAATGACATCCATCGGGTCGACGCCATTGCCGAGTGATTTCGACATCTTGCGCCCTTCCGCATCGCGGACAAGTCCGTGTATCAGCACATCGTCAAACGGTTTTTCTTCAGTGAATTCAAGCGCTTGGAAAATCATGCGCGATACCCAGAAATTGATGATATCGTAGCCAGTAACCAGTACGTCTGTCGGATAGTATTTCTTCAGTTCATCGCTGTCTTCCGGCCAGCCAAGCGTCGAGAACGGCCAAAGCGCTGACGAGAACCACGTATCCAGAACGTCTTCGTCCTGCGTCCAGTTTTCAGCGTCTTCAGGCGCCTCGTGACCTACGTAGATTTCACCTGTTTCGTTATGATACCAGGCAGGAATCTGATGGCCCCACCATAATTGACGGGAAATACACCAGTCGCGGATGTTCTCCATCCAGTGCAGATACGTTTTCTCAAAACGTTCCGGCACGAAATTGACGCCATTTTCGTCTTTCTGCAGATCCACCGATTTTTGCGCCAGCGGCTTCATGTCAACGAACCATTGTGTCGACAGGTAAGGCTCTACTACTGCCCCGCTGCGTTCCGAATGCCCTACCGAATGCAGATGCTCTTCAATCTTGAATAAAACATCCATCTCCTGCAGGTCTTTAACGATCTGCTTCCGGCATTCGAAACGGTCCATACCTTCGTATTTGCCGGCATTTTCATTCATCGTGCCGTCTTCGTGCATGATCAATACGCGTTCGAGGTTATGGCGGTTGCCGATTTCAAAGTCATTCGGGTCATGAGCTGGCGTAATTTTCACAGCGCCGCTTCCGAATTCCATGTCGACATAATCATCTGCTACAATTTCCATTTCACGTCCGATGATCGGAAGCGTCACAGTTTTGCCGATCAAGTGCTTATAGCGCTCATCTTTCGGGTGAACCGCAACCGCTGTATCGCCGAGCATCGTCTCCGGACGCGTCGTTGCGATTTCGATGTGGCCGCTGCCGTCTGTCAACGGGTAACGCATATGATAGAACGCGCCTTGCACATCTTTGTAGATAACTTCAATATCCGAAATCGCGGTTTTCGTCGCAGGATCCCAGTTGATGATGTATTTACCGCGGTAGATCAATTTTTTCTCGTATAGCTTAACAAATACTTCACGAACCGCTTTCGACAAGCCTTCATCCATTGTAAAGCGCTCACGTGAGTAATCGAGTCCAAGGCCCAGTTTCGACCATTGCTGACGGATATGCCCTGCGTACTCCTCTTTCCATTTCCATGATTCTTCAAGGAAAGCTGCGCGTCCAAGGTCATAGCGAGACTTGCCTTCTTCCTTCAGCTTGCCTTCAACTTTCGCCTGTGTCGCGATGCCGGCGTGGTCCATGCCCGGCAGCCATAGCGCGTCGTATCCCTGCATACGCTTCATGCGCGTCAGGATATCCTGCAGCGTCGTATCCCAGGCGTGGCCCAGGTGCAGCTTGCCTGTCACGTTCGGCGGCGGAATCACGATGGTGTACGGCGTCTTGCCGCTTTCGGGTTTAGCTTCAAAATACTTGTTGTCGATCCACCAATCATAACGCCCTTTTTCAATCGATTGCGGATCGTACTTGGTCGACATCTGTTCTGTCATAGAGATTCCTCCTCGTCTAGTCGCTGCGGATTTTATTCGCATAGCGCTTGGTTTTGATGGGTTGAAGCATCTTCTTGAGCTTAAAAAAGGGTACAAAAAAACTCCTGTCGTCTCTACTTAAAGGACGAAGGAGTTTTCGCGGTACCACCTTTATACACAGGCTGAAAAAAGCCTGGCTCTCAAGTTCGATAACGGATTCGCATCCGGGTTCCGCTACTCGTGTTCACGGAATCTGCTCGGAGGTGACATTCAAATGCTGGTCCATGAAAACCTCTCACCACTCGGTTCCCTCTCTGAAATGCACGCACATTCTACTATCCTCTTCAATGCATCAGTATCTGATTAAATCCATTGTACTCAATTTCCTGTTTTAGCGTCAAGTTTTTTCAGCACAAACGCCACTGCAGGCGCCGCAAGCAATAAAATAAAGAACAGGCGGAACAGATGGAAACTCGTGATGAGCGCCACATCCGCGCCGGCAGCGAGCGCCGTAATCCCCATTTCGGCCATGCCGCCCGGCGCCGCACTCAGGAAGAAATCGAGGAACAGGTATTCTGGAAGAAGTGCCGCTAATATATAGGCAATAAAAACGGTAAACGCGATCAGGAGCATATTATTGACCACAATCGCCAACGCCAGCCGCATGCTCATATTTTCGCGCAGCTTCTCCATCTGGAGACCGAGATGTGCGCCGACGAGCAGCTGTGCCAGAATTGTAAGAAGGGGCGGCATCTCGATAAGCGTGCTGCCGGTGAAGGACTGGACGATAGCCATGACCAGGACAGGTGCCAGCAATTCCTTCGCCGGGAATGAAAACTTCTTCATAAATAGATAGATTAAAATACCAAGTATGATGGCAGCCAGAAATGCCATCGGTGAAAACGAGAAGTCGTTTGCCTGGGTAGTCGCTGATGCCGTCTCCCTTCCGACAAGAAATGTTGTCAGCAATGGCACAATCGTTACAACGAGGAATATCCGGAACGTCTGCATTACCGATACGACGGTGACATTGGCATTTTTGACTTCTTCCGAAATCAGCACCATCTGAGACAAGCCGCCCGGCATCGAGCCAAGCAAACTCGTCTGCAGCGATTCGTTGGCCATTTTGCTGAACAGGAGTCCGAATAGCAATGCCGCGATGATAACCGACACTGTCATAAACAGCATATACGGCAGATCCACCCACATCAGCAGCACCGACTCACGCGTAAACGACGCGCCGATCATGACGCCGAGGAGGATAAGGCCGATTGTCCGCAATATTCGCGGCCAGTAAAACTCCATTTCCGTAAACTGCCGGAGCAGTAAAAGTGCCAGCATCGGCCCAAGAAGCCACGGCAAGAACATGCCGACCTGCTGGAATATAAAGCCGGCCGCAATCGCGACCAGCGCTGTACGCAATAATTTCAAAACTTACTCTACCTTCTTTCGCAAAATAACCTGTCTTTCTATCCTAACAGATAAATTGCGGGCCGTGAAAACTTCTATGAGCGGTTTTGGGAGTTCTATGATCACTTTTTGGGGTTCTATGATCACTCAGGAGATTCTATGATCACTTATTCGATTCTATAATCATTCAAATGATTCTATAATCACTTTTTAGGGTTCTATGATCACTCGCTATTTTTCTTCCCCCTATTCACTAAGAAAGTTCAGCCAGATCCACCGGCTGCTCCCTCCTCTCCGCATTTTCGGACGAAGCCCTGTAATCAGCCCTTTCCTTACATGGAAGAAACCGATTACAAGCTTTTCACAGGCGAAAAGCGAAAGTGCAAAGGACATTTGACAGGAGGCTAAACCGTTGATTGCGGTAAAACTCTATTTGTTTGCAGTATAACTGGCTTTGTTTGCGGTATATAGCTTGTTGTTTGCAAAATAGCCCCCGTTGTTTGCGATATAACTCTCTTTGTTTGCAGTATAAGCTAATTCCCCTAAAACTTACGAAAAAAACAGCCGGATAACTTACTCCGGCTGTCTCTCTTTATTTATTAGCGTGCCAGTTTAGCGAAGACGGTGTGGAATGCTTCCACTGTCTTGGCGATATGCTCTTCGGTATGAGCTGTCGACAGGAACATGCCTTCGAACTGGGACGGCGGCAGGAAGATGCCTTCTTCCGCCATCAATTTATAGTAATCCGCGAACAGGTCCAGATCGGACGTTTTCGCTGAGTCGAAATCGACCACTTCTTCGTTCGTGAAGAAGAAACCGATCATCGAGCCCGCACGGTTTACTGTGTGCGGAATATTGTATTTTTCTGCGGCTTCACGGAAACCGGCTTCAAGCTGGTCGCCGCGTTCGATGAAAGTATTATAGCTGTCTTCAGAGAGACGCGACAGGGTTTCGTAACCAGCGCGCATTGCGAGAGGGTTGCCTGACAGCGTACCTGCCTGATAGATCGAACCGCTTGGTGCGACTTGCTGCATGATTTCACGGCGACCACCGAATGCACCGACTGGAAGTCCGCCGCCGATGACTTTGCCGAGGCAAGTCATGTCAGGCGTCACGCCGTAAAATCCTTGCGCACAGTTGTAGCCGACACGGAAACCGGTCATGACTTCATCAAAGATGAGGACTGTGCCGTTTTCAGTCGTCAGGTTGCGGAGTTCCTGCAGGAATCCTTCGCTTGGAGGTACAACGCCCATATTGCCGGCAACCGGCTCAACGATTACTGCTGCCAGATCGTCGCCGAATTCTTTGAATGCGTGGCGTACACTTTCCAGATCGTTATAAGGAACAGTGATCGTGTTCTGCGCGATTGACGCAGGCACTCCCGGTGAATCCGGAAGACCCAGTGTCGCAACACCAGAACCAGCTTTGATCAACAGGCTGTCCCCGTGGCCGTGATAGCATCCTTCGAATTTCAGGATTTTATTGCGTCCTGTATATCCGCGTGCTACACGCAATGCGCTCATCGTCGCTTCCGTACCGGAAGACACCATACGTACCATTTCGATTGATGGAACACGTTCCATGACAAGTTTCGCCATTTCATTTTCAAGGACAGTCGGCGCTCCGAATGAAGTGCCGAGTTCCGCTGTTTCCTTGATCGCTGCGACTACGTCCGGTTGTGCATGCCCCAGAATAAGAGGCCCCCAGGAAAGGACGTAGTCGATGTATGTGTTGCCGTCGATATCCGTAATTGTGGCACCGCTGCCGGAAGCCATGAAAATCGGATCCATATTGACGGATTTGAATGCGCGGACAGGTGAGTTGACGCCGCCCGGCATCAATCCTTTCGCTTCTTCAAATGCCGCTTGCGATTTTTCATATCCCATTTATTTCCCCTCCAGCCAGCGTACCGCGTCTTTTGCGTGATACGACATGATAATATCCGCGCCAGCACGTTTCATGCTGAGCAATGTTTCAAGAACGATCTTCTCTTCGTCGACCCAGCCGTTCAAAGCCGCGGCTTTGACCATGGCATATTCGCCAGAAACGTTATAGGCGACAATCGGCAAGTCAAAGTTATCCCGCACTTCACGGACAACATCCAAGTACGACAAGGCCGGTTTGACCATCAGGTAATCGGCTCCTTCTTCCACGTCGGAAGCCGCTTCACGAAGTGCTTCCAGGCGGTTTGCCGGATCCATCTGATAAGTTTTGCGGTCGCCTAATTGTGGTGTTGAGTGGGCAGCTTCGCGGAATGGGCCGTAATAAGCCGACGCGTATTTCACTGCATAGCTCATGATCGGAATGTGCTGGAATCCAGCCTGATCCAGTCCGTAGCGGATTGCCGCGACAAAACCGTCCATCATATTCGATGGCGCAATGATGTCCGCTCCCGCTTTTGCCTGTGACACAGCAGTACGCGCCAATAGGTCGAGCGACTCGTCATTCAAAATGACGCCGTCTTCGATAACGCCGCAATGACCGTGGTCTGTATACTGGCAAAGGCAAGTATCAGCGATGACAACCAAGTCCGGATGGCGTTCTTTCGCGAAACGGATGGCTTCCTGTGTGATGGCGTGGTCATGATAAGCTTCGGAACCGACAGCATCTTTGTCGTTCGGCACGCCGAACAAGATGACTGAAGGAATCCCCAAATCGACGACTTCGTCCAATTCTTCGCCAAGGCGGTCCATTGAGAAATGGAAAACGCCAGGCATGGATGAAATCTCCTGTTTTACGTTTTCGCCTTCGACGACGAAAATCGGGTAGATGAAATCTTCTTTATAAAGTCCAGTTTCACGCACCATGGCACGAATGTTTGCAGATCCGCGCAATCTCCGGTGACGATTGAATTTCAAGTCTTTCATTCGTTACATCTTCCTTTCGCTATTTCATTGACGACGTCCAAGTACGTATAGGTCGCGGGAATAAAATCGATATGCCCGCCTGCATCCTTGATCGCCTTTTCGGTTACATGGCCGATTGCCGCAACCTCTATATCATTCCAATCCCCTCCCGCTTTCCGGTATGCCGAAACAGCCGAGGGGCTGGCAAAGATGATGGTTTGGTGTTTCATTTGGGATAGTTCTTCTGCGTTATCCAATTTCAGGTTCGTGTCGTAGATAATCCATTCGTCGACAGGCAACGGCATGGACGAGATGGTGTTCTTCGCAAGCGCACCTTTGATGAAAAGACATTTTGCACCATTGGCAACAGCAGGAAACTCTTCGACAAAACGGTCGGCACTGTAGATAGAAGGTATGAAATCCACCCGATAGCCGTTGTTCTCGAGAACTTCCGCAGTCTTTTCACCGACAGCCGCAATGTTGGGCACATTGTCCGCATGCAGCTGGCAGAAAGCTTCCGCACTTGTGCGGCTCGTGAAGATGAGCCACCCGTATGCATTGAAATCCGGCTTGTCCGTTTGGCGGACCGATGTTTCGATAAGCGGCAGGTAAAGTGCCTTGCCGCCCAGTTCTTCAATTTCACCTGCAGCTTCTTCTGGAAAGTTTGAACCAGTAAAAACGATCGTTCTGCCTTCAAGCGATCTTTCGTTTTTACACATTGCTCTCAGCAATGACACGCTGAATCAGGTCATAACCGCCTTGGCCGCTGATCTTATCAGCAACGATGCGTCCTGCTTCAACCGGATCTTTGCTTGTCGCCGTTTCTTTATAGACCTGATCTGCTTCGGGTGAAGAGATCAATCCAGTAAACGTGATTTCACCTTTATCGACCGTTGCATAACCCGCAATCGGAACCTGGCAGCTGCCGTTCATATCTTTCAGGAATTTACGTTCAGCGTTTACCGCCAGCATCGTGTCTTCATCGTTCACTTTCGCGAGTTCAGCCAATAATTCTGCATCATCTTCGCGGCATTCAATGCCTAGAGCGCCTTGGCCGATCGCCGGCAGGCATTCTTCGATGCTAAGGAATTCGGTAACGATCTCGTCTTTCCAGCCCATGCGTTTCAAGCCGGCTGCCGCCAAAATGATGGCGTCGAATTCACCGGATTCCAATTTTCCAAGGCGTGTGTCGATATTGCCGCGGATCCACTGGATATCAAGGTCCGGACGCATCAACAATAATTGCGAACTGCGGCGCAGGCTGCTTGTGCCCACTTTCGCGCCGACTGGCAGATCCATGAATTTCACGTGGCCATTGGCAATAAAAGCATCGCGCGGGTCTTCACGTTCCGGCACACAGCCGATGACGAATCCTTCCGGAAGAACAGACGGCATGTCTTTCATGCTGTGCACAGCGAAATCGATTTCCTTGTTAAAAAGCGCCTGCTCGATTTCTTTGACGAATAAGCCTTTGCCTCCGACTTTCGATAGCATAACATCGACAATGCGGTCGCCTTTTGTCACGATTTCCTTTATTTCAAATTCAAAAGGGGCTCCTGCCGCCTTCAATTTATCGATAAACTGATTTGTCTGCGTTAAAGCAAGCTTGCTTCTTCTAGATCCTACAACGATTTTTCTCAAATGAATCCTACCTTTCCTTAATACCAAAAATGAAATTCCGACAACCGGCTGCCGAGGAAGAAATTAATCAGCAGCACTAAAAACGCATAGATATGGGCCAATGAATAGGACATGCCATTCAATGTGCCTTTCTGGTGGCGCCACAGGATGACACTGTAGACGACCACTAGTATAAATGAACCGACGATCTTCAGATCGAAGATCGAGAAATCAAAGAGCGCTATGTACGCCCATTGCAGGCCAAGTACTAGCGACACGAACAGCAGCGAAATGCCGACGCCGATCGAAATCGACATCCCCCGCTCAGTCTGTCCGAGTGACGGCAGGCTGTTCCATTGCTTTGTCCATTTTTTGCGTTTCAAGAGCCTGTATTGCAGCACATTGAGCAGCGAAAAGACAAAAGACAGCGAAAATGCCGCATAGGAAAGAATCGCGAAACTGATATGAATCAGCAGCAATTCGGAGATCAATGATTCCCCGACCGGCGACCGCTCAATCTGGACCGGCGCAAATGTGTGGATTGTCATGAAGATGAATCCGATGATGTTGATCAGGAATACCGCAAAATCGAACCGGTAGAAAATCCTGAGTACGAGCGACAGCGTGACCAGCAGCCAGGCATAGAAATAGATGCCTTCAAATAAGGTCAGCACCGGAAATCTCTGTGTTTCCATCATATAAAATATCAGAAACACCGTCTGAAGCAGCCAAACTCCGCCAAGCAGCGACATGGCGATCTTCGCCGCCTTCTTCTCTTTATATACATAATCCAAAAAATAAAAAACAAGGCTGACAGCATATAGAATAACCATAGCTTCGTGCAGCCTTGCCATTGTTATATCAGCCATCCCATTCCCCTTCATTTCCATAGTTAAAGGCGCTTCGTCTCTACATTTTAACATATAGATCCGAAAACGCCTCTTTCCAACCGATTAAAATGAATATCCGGGTGATTCCTGTTTCTGCTGTTGCTTCTGTTTTTCTTCAGCAGCTTTCTCAGCTTTTACCAATGCCGCTTTTGACTGCTGTTCAATCTGTACTTGCACTTCATCTTCAATGCCGAAAATCTGCTGGAACAACTCTAACTGCTCACGTGATTTAGGCGCTCCGGCCATTTCCTTCGCTTGAAGGATCGGCTCTTTCAGCAATTGATTGATGATTGATTTTGTATGTTTGTTCAGGATTTTCTTCTCACGGTCTGTCAGGTCCGGCATCTTGTTCTCGATGCTCGCCATCGTTTCCGCCTGGATGCCAAGCGCTTTTTCGCGCAATGCCGATATCACCGGAACTACGCCAAGAGTCGTCAGCCAGTCATTGAATTGATGTGCTTCCTTATCGATCATGGAAACGATCTGTGTTGCAGCGCGTTCGCGTTCCGCCAAGTTGGCGTTGACGATGCCTTGCATATCATCGATATCATAAAGGAATACATTCGGCAAATCGCCGATGCGCGGATCCATATCACGCGGCACTGCAATATCCACAAGGAATAAAGGCTTGCCTTTGCGCAGCTTCTCAACAAATTGCATAAGCTCCAAATCGATTACGAAGTCCTGTGCACCTGTAGACGAAATGAGGATGTCCGCATCCAATAACGCGCACTGCAGTTCATTTAACGGCTTCGCTTTGCCGCCAAATTTATCAGCCAGTACTTCCGCTTTTTCGAATGTGCGGTTGATGACCGTAATGCGGTCTGCTCCGCTGCCTTGAAGATTCTTAATCGCCAGTTCGCCCATCTTGCCGGCGCCCAGGATGACAACATGCTTATTTTTAAGCGTGCCAAAAATCTTTTTGCCCAGTTCAACTGCCGCATACGAAACCGATACGGCATTTTCGCCGATCGCCGTTTCAGAATGCGCCCGTTTGGCAAGCGTCACCGCCTGCTTGAATAATTGGTTGAAAACCGTACCCGTCGTGCCGATTTCCTGGCCGGCAAGGAAACTCCCCTTCACCTGTCCAAGAATCTGCGTTTCGCCAAGAACCATCGAATCGATTCCCGCTGTAACACGGAATAGATGCTCGACAGCCTCATCTTTTTCATGCACAAATAAATACTGTGAAAACGACTCCTGCGGAATATCAAAATAATCCGCCAGGAATTGCTTCACATAGTATTTGCCTGTATGGAGCTGGTCGACCACCGCGTAGATCTCCGTGCGGTTGCACGTAGATACGATGACGTTCTCCAGTATGCTTTTTTGTTTATTCAAGGCCTGCATCGCCTGTGGAAGTTCATTTTCGATGAACGACAACTTCTCGCGGATTTCCACGGGTGCAGATCGGTAGTTCACCCCGACTACTAATGTATGCATGGGTTCAAAACACCTTTCACGTTCCATATTTCATATATATAAGTATACCACTATCAATGCTTTATAAGCTTTTGAAATTGTGAACAAGCAATGAAGATATGCTATTTGTCCCAAAATAATGGTCAGTGGAAAGCAAGCTCCGCACTGATTAAAGTTTCTCTTTATAATGATTATAAACTAATTCTAGCATTGGGAATATTGCAGGACAAGGATAACGCTCGTATTCGAATTTGTCAGTTTACTTGGGGAATGAAATCGGTTTTTTGGAGAGATGGGAGCGGGTTTGGAGGTTCTATGATCACTTTTGGGGGTTCTATGATCACTCAGACGATTCTATGATCACTTATTCGATTCTATGATCATTCAAACGATTCTATGATCACTCAGCCGAAAATTGACCGGATCAGCCGGCTCATTTACCACAATCATTATCATCAAAAGAAACGACATTTGATTTGAAAGCAGTCCGCATCCGCGGACTGCCCAGTGGGCGGGGTCTCCCCGCCCGAACTTAGCCATTCAGTTTTTCTCCAAAAAAAAAGCGCAGCCTCAGCCGCGCTTCCCTACTTACATTCTGCTTTCGATTTCTTTCCAGGCTTCTTCTTTGCCGAGTCCTGTTTCGGATGAAAAGACGATCAACGGATCCGTCTTCTCCATTTCAAGCGTGTCACGGACAATTTTCTTATGCTTGTCCCATTTGCCTTTCGGAATCTTATCCGCTTTCGTGGCAATGATGATGCATGGAATATCGTAATGCTTCATGAAATCATACATCGCAATATCGTCGCGGCTCGGCGGATGGCGCAAATCGACAATCTGAATCACAGCACGCAACGGTTCACGGTCCGTGATATAGCGTTCGATCATTTTGCCCCATGCTTCACGTTCACTTTTCGAAACTTTAGCATAGCCATAGCCGGGAACATCCACATAGAAAAGCTGTTCTTCTATTTTATAGAAATTCAGCGTCTGTGTCTTGCCGGGTTTCGAAGAAATACGCGCCATGCTTTTACGGCCGATCATTTTATTGATGAATGAAGATTTACCGACATTCGAACGTCCCGCTAAAGCGAATTCCGGCAGGCCGTCTTCCGGATACTGATCCGGACGCACGGCACTGATTACTAGTTCTACGTTATTAACTTTCATTTGTTTACTCCTTCTAAAGCGATTTCAAGCGCTTCGTCTGCCTCGGATACAAATTTGAACGTCAATTGTTCGCGGACTGTTTCCGGAATATCTTCGATGTCACGTTCGTTGTCCTTCGGCAAAATGATAGTAGTGAGCCCAGCGCGGTGTGCGCTCAATGTTTTTTCCTTCACGCCGCCGATCGGCAAGACGCGGCCGCGCAATGTAATTTCTCCTGTCATCCCCACTTCGCGGCGGATCGGACGTCTTGATAATGAAGACACTAGTGCAGTCGCAATCGCCACACCCGCAGATGGACCATCTTTAGGGACAGCACCTTCAGGAACGTGGATGTGGATATCATGGGATTCGTGGAAATTCGGATCAAGGCCAAGCGATTCAGCTCTTGAGCGGACAAACGATAAAGCTGTCTGCGCCGATTCCTTCATGACATCGCCGAGTTTACCAGTCAACTGCAATTTCCCTTTGCCTGGTGATAACGATACTTCGATCTGCAGCGTGTCGCCGCCGACAGTCGTATAGGCAAGCCCCGTTGCAACACCGATCTGGTTTTCCGTCTCAGCCATGCCGTAACGGAATTTGCGTTTGCCGAGATACTCCTCGACTTCTTTCTCCGTAACTTCCACAGCTTCCGTCTCTTTCGATACGATCTGCTTAGTCACTTTACGGCAAATCGCTGCCAGCTGGCGTTCAAGTCCACGGACGCCCGCTTCACGAGTGTAGTAACGGACAATGGACAATAAAGCCTCATCTGTAAACTGCAATTGTTCAGCAGTCAAACCATGCTCTTCCAATTGCTTCGGCGCCAAATGGTTCTTCGCAATCTGCGTTTTCTCAGCTTCTGTATAGCCAGCGATCGAAATCACTTCCATGCGGTCGCGCAGCGGTCCTGGAATCGAACTGAGATCATTCGCTGTCGCAATGAAAAGCACATTCGAAAGATCATAGGTTTCTTCAATATAATGATCGCTGAATGAATTGTTCTGTTCAGGGTCCAATACTTCCAGCATTGCTGAAGAAGGGTCTCCACGGAAGTCGTTCGACATTTTCTCGATTTCATCAAGAAGGAATACCGGATTGACCGTCCCCGCTTTTTTCATTCCTTGGATAATCCGGCCTGGCATTGCGCCGACATAAGTACGGCGATGGCCGCGGATTTCGGATTCATCGCGGACTCCCCCAAGTGAAATGCGGACGAATTTGCGATCAAGTGACTCGGCGATCGATTTCGCCAAGGACGTTTTACCGACACCTGGTGGTCCGACAAGGCAAAGAATTGGGCCGCGCAGTGATTTCGTCATCTGCTGGACTGCCAAATATTCGAGTACGCGTTCTTTGACGCTCTCTAATCCGTCATGGTCACGGTTTAAAACTTCCTCTGCATATTTGATATCCAAACGGTCTTCCGTTTTCTCAGACCACGGAATCGTCACGAGCCACTCGATATAATTACGGATAATGCCGCTTTCCGCTGCTGCAGAAGGCAGTTTTTCGTAACGGTCAAGCTCTTTAAGCGCCGTCTTTTTCGTCGATTCCGGCATGCCGGCTGCGTCAATCCGCTTTTTCAAGTCGGAAATCTCACCCGTTTTGCCGTCTTTATCGCCCAGTTCCTGTTGGATCGCTTTCATCTGCTCGCGTAAATAAAACTCTTTTTGCGTCTGCTCCATCGCTTTTTTGACCCGCTGGTTGATGCGTTTCTCCAAATCGATGACTTCATGCTCATTGTGCAGACGCCCAATCAGCATTTCAAGACGCTTGCTGATGTCGAAAGTCTCAAGGACTTCCTGTTTACCGGCCATTTTCAGCGGCAGATGCGAAGCGACCATATCCGCCAGGCGGCCTGGTTCTTCAATATCCGCAACCGTTTTATAGGTTTCGTTGGTCACTTTTTTCGACGCTTTGGAATACTTCTCGAAATGCTCGAGCAATAGACGCATCAACGCATCCTGCTCCGCATCCCGTTCAGTCTCATCAGGGAATGAAGTCACTTCCACAACTGCGAAGTTTTCTTCTTCTTCATAAGACTTCCACTGACCGCGTTCCAGTCCTTCGACCAGCACACGGATTGTGCCATTCGGCAATTTCAGCATCTGTTTCACATATGCCAGTGTACCGATTTTCTGCAGATCCTCTTTTTCAGGCTGCTCGACACTGATATCCTTTTGAGTCGCAAGGAATACAATATTATCTTCCAATAATGCCTGTTCCAGCGCAGCCACCGAACGCTCGCGTCCGACATCAATATGCAATACCATAGTCGGGAAAACAAGAAGTCCGCGCAGCGGCAATAAAGGCACTCGTTTTGTAACTTTCTTCTTAGCCATCTATAAGCCACCTCCGGGAGTTTGTATCGATAAATAATATTCTTGATGAACTCTCTCCAGAAGGACGCTTTCCGCGGGGAGCGGCCTTCTTCCTTTCATTCATCTTAAATTGATTCATTTAGATATGGAGCAAAACAGTGAAGACTCCCAGGGGATTAGAAAGGGAGTTGGCTTGACAACTCCCTTTCGAGCGATGTGCTGAGATCCACTCGGGCGAAGTGTAACGAGCACGAGTTAGCTCAGCGCGAGCCCCCAGGAAAGCGAAACTGTTTTGCGGAATATCGGTTATAAATTTACTCAAACAAATAAAACCAAAAAAATGGACTGAGCCCAGACCGCGCGGATGTGCACAATCTGAGTCAGCCCATATCATCCTAAATTATGCGGATGTTTTCTCATTATTATCTGCAATGTATTCAGAGCCATCTTCCAAGATGAGTTTTGGCTGAACTTTATCGGTAATCGTCTCTTTTGTGATGACACATTCAACAATATCTTCACGTGAAGGCAAGTCGAACATGACATCCAGCATGACGTTCTCGATGATCGAACGAAGTCCGCGGGCACCTGTTTTGCGTTCAATCGCAAGTTTGGCGATTTCAACCAGTGCTTCGTCTTCGAACGTCAATTCAACGCCATCAAGTTCCATCATTTTCTGATATTGCTTGATCAAAGCATTTTTCGGTTCAGTCAAGATCTGCACCAATGCTTTTTCATCCAATTGTTCAAGGCTTGCCAATACTGGCAGACGGCCGATGAACTCAGGAATCAGACCAAACTTAAGCAAGTCTTCAGGAATCAATTGGCTGAGCAATGATTTGTCGTCAAGCTCTTCTTTGTTTGGATCCGCACCGAAACCGATGACTTTATTGCCAAGACGGCGTTTGATGATCTGATCTACACCGTCAAAGGCTCCGCCCACGATGAACAATACATTCGTCGTGTCGATCTGGATAAATTCCTGATGAGGATGCTTGCGTCCGCCTTGCGGTGGAACGCTTGCAGTCGTACCTTCAAGAATTTTCAGCAATGCCTGCTGAACACCTTCACCCGATACATCGCGTGTAATCGACGGGTTCTCGGATTTACGGGCCACTTTATCGATTTCATCGATATAGATGATGCCTTTTTCAGCGCGTTCGACATCATAGTCCGCTGCCTGGATCAGTTTCAGCAGGATGTTCTCGACGTCTTCACCGACATAGCCGGCTTCAGTCAGAGATGTTGCGTCCGCAATAGCGAAAGGAACATTCAGGATACGGGCCAAAGTTTGGGCCAATAAAGTTTTACCGCTTCCTGTTGGTCCGATCAATACGATGTTCGACTTGGAAAGCTCGACATCATCGATCTTGCTTTGCGAATTGACACGTTTGTAGTGGTTGTAAACAGCGACGGCAAGCGATTTTTTCGCTTTGTCCTGGCCGATTACATAGCCGCCGAGGATATCCATGATTTCCTTCGGTTTAGGCACTTCCTTGAATTCCACTGCCTCTTCGGTACCAAGCTCTTCTTCTACGATTTCCGTACAAAGCTCAATACATTCGTCACAAATATATACACCCGGTCCTGCAACCAGTTTACGAACCTGCTCTTGTGGTTTGCCACAGAATGAACATTTTAGATGGTCTTTTTCGTCATTAAATTTGAACAATGTATTCACCCCTATTCAAGCCATAATCTTACAAGATTCTATAGCTTTGAGCAACTAATTAGATTCATGCCGCTGCGCAAAGCCTATGTGCAAACAATTATCTTCTATGTAGAGAAAACAAGGCGCGTCTCCGCGCCTTGTTCTTATTAAAACTTATGTGTTATGCAATATTAGTTGATTTTAGCGTTTTCCACAAGGAATTCAACAGTGTTCTGCATGCGGATATCGTTTTCAAGCATTTCAGTGCCGCCTAGTGCAGCTTTGATCTGCTCGATATCCATGTTGAATTGGCCAGACATCTTCTCAAGTTCTTTGTCGATATCTTCAGAAGTGACTTCCATGTTTTCAGCTTTTGCAATCGCTTCAAGCGTCAATGATACACGTACGCGAGTTTCCGCGTCGCCTTTCATCTGCTCGCGAAGAGCCGCTTCGTCCTGTCCGGAGAACTGGAAGTAAAGCTCAAGGTTCATGCCTTGTTGCGTCAAACGTTGTTCGAAGTCCTGCATCATGCGGTCCATTTCTGAATCGATCATTGCTTGCGGGATATCGATTGTTGCGTTTTCAGCAGCTTTTTGCACCAATTCGTCGCGTACAGCCGCATCAGCGTTTGAAGCTTTTTCAGCTGCAGCCGCTTCTTTCATTTTTGTGCGAAGTTCATCAAGGCTTGATACTTCAGCATCGATTTCCTTAGCGAACTCGTCGTTCAACTCTGGAAGCTCTTTTGCTTTAACTTCGTTCACTTTCACTTTGAACGTTGCAGCTTTACCTGCAAGTTCAGCAGCATGGTATTCTTCAGGGAATGTTACTTCAACATCTTTTTCTTCACCTGATTTCACGCCTACCAATTGCTCTTCGAAGCCTGGGATGAATGAATTCGATCCGATTTCAAGAGAATAGTCGTTTCCTGCTCCGCCTTCAAATGCTTCGCCGTCGACGAATCCTTCGAAATTGATCACTGCAGTATCGCCTTCAACGATCGCTTCGTCTTCTTTGACAGCAAGTTCAGCGAAACGCTCCTGGTTCTCTTTCAATTTTTCTTCGATTTCTTCGTCAGTCACTTCAGTTTCAGGTTTTGAAACTTCAAGTCCTTTATATTCACCAAGCTCAACTTCCGGTTTAACCGTCACTTTGGCAGTGAATACAAGCGGCTGGCCTTTTTCGATTGTTTCGATATCGATTTCAGGGCGGTCAACTGGGTTGATTCCCGCTTCTTCAACAGCGTTTGCATAAGCATCCGGCAAGATGAAGTCCAAAGCATCCTGGTAAAGAGATTCTGCACCGAAACGTTTTTCGAACATTTGGCGCGGCATTTTCCCTTTGCGGAATCCTGGTACGTTGATTTCTTTTACGACTTTCTTGAACGCTTTGTCCAGTCCGGCATTAACTTCTTCTGCTGGCACTTCAACTGTAAGTGTTCCTGTGTTACCTTCTTGTTTTTCCCATTTTGCTGACATATATAAGCCCTCCAAACATTTTTTACAAAAGTCATTCATACGTTTATACGAATTTTGACAACTTCAATATTATATCACACATGATACGAGGTTCAACTATTTCTATCTGTTGCGCATTTCAAACCACATTTCCGCTTGCATCAACAGATTTTGCAGGTCTTCATCACTCGTCTCGTCCGCTTCGCCTGTAAACAATAAATCCAGATAGGACATATAGGCTTCCGCCACTTCTTTTGCATCGTACTCATCCATCAGGAATGGATAAAACAGATAGACGTGCCGTTCAAACAGTTCATTCGCCATTTCAAGGCGTGTCGGATCCTTCGCCAATTGCTCGGCGAAAATCGCTTTTATGTCGTGTACACGCGTGCTTTCCTGAGGATCTGTAAGGTCTGAGATATTGAACTCGCCGATATAATGAAACTTATGTATGTTGACCTTAGCTATTATTTTTTCCTGCTGCATGATGAATAATATGTATGTCTTCGCCAATAAATCAATTTCCGGATGTTCGACGAGTGCAATCAGCTTATCTTTCAACGGCTTGAACGACGATGGCGGCAATTCCATTACTTTGCGTTCCTGCTCATAAGGATTCAATTTCAGAAAAACTTCCGGCGTAAACTGGTCAGCGTCGATCTTTTCGATCGATTTCGTGGCGATACGCTCATTGAGATCCCGCAACAGATGAAATTGTTCCAATCGTTCTTCCGGCAAGACTTTCTCATCGATCAGCGCTTCGATTACCCGCTCCGCTTCTTCAAATTCCCGAACCTGCATCAATATGCTTATGTATAATTCCATCGTTTCAAGGTAATGGATCGGTCCGACTTTCAGCAGCTCACGGCACACTTCCAGCGCTTCATCGTAATCGCCAAGCTCATATAGGCAATAGGAATAAGCCCCGAGCGCAGCCGGATGCTCCGGTTCATAGGTCAGCACCTGATAAAGGCCATCCCTCGCTTCCCCATAACGCTCCTGCTTCAGCATTGTCATCCCTTCTGTCAGCAGCCGTTCAATCGTAGTCGGAAAAACGACGACGTTGCCTTTCCGCTTTAATTCCCTGTATTTCTTACGCATCTTATCACCTCCGTCGCGCAATTATTGTCTATACCCTTGAACATTGCCTATTTCACAAGATTTAAACCTTTTGCGGCGGTCCCCGCATTTATTTTACTATACCACTTACTTTATCATTTTATGAATCGAATAAAATAAAAAATCCCTCCCCGACAGGGAAAGATTTTTCAGGAGTTAATCGCCGATAGACAGTGAGTAGGCCATGTATGCGCCGACTTCACGGAAAAAGAACGGCACGATCGTCGTCAGTGAATTGTATTCGGAAGTCGTAGTCGGTGAAGTGAAAGCTTCGAAGCCGGTATCCTCAGCCATCTGCAGTGCACGTTTCATATGAAGCGGGTCGCTTACCACCAGAAAATCCGTCAGTTCATGCAACTCGGCGATTTCAGCCACGAAGCGGAAGTTTTCAATCGTCACCATGGAACGATCTTCTATGTAAATATCTTCTTCCGGGACATTATGCGCTATCGCATAGTTTTTTGAAACAACCGCCTCAGCCAATTCCGAACCATTGGTCTTGCCGCCGGTGAAAATGATCTTATCGACATAATCGTTTTCATATAGCCAAATGGAGTGATTGATCCGTTCACGGAGCACAGGCGATGGTTCGTCCCCCCACACCGCGGTGCCCAACACGATGGCGGCATCCGCCTTCACGAGCTCGGAAGTTTTAGCATAAGTCCATATATCATAAGCGGCGGTGCCGCTGAATCCCACAAGCAATATCAAAGCAGCGATCACTATTTTAACCGGCAGTTTCGTCAGCAATTCCAGTTCATCCTTCTTTCTCTGATTCATCTATAATCACAAAACAGTTTAGCAAATCCGGTTGTTCGATTGGAAGGGTTTCTGAAAAAATAATTTCATTTTTTTCTGCCGCTTCACACAATGTCCAAACATACAAAAAGCCCTCCAGCCGATGACCGGCTGAAAGGCTTTTCCATAATTACGTCCCAGGAGCGATTCGAACGCCCGACCGACGCCTTAGAAGGGCGTTGCTCTATCCAGCTGAGCTACTGGGACATGGCTTTCTGCTCGAAAGTAGTGATTCGAACATTTACCGAACTTAGACCGTTATTATCTTCTTTCCTTATTATACTTTAGATTCACTTTTCTTCTAACAAATTAAATTGTTTATTTATGTTTCTTAGAATGCGTTTACTAAATGTTAAAGCATTGTCTATAAAAATGTCGTCTACAATTATTTCGCCAAATTCATCAATACTAAGAAATTCAGTTTCATTGATTACTTTTATAGCATTTTCATGGTACTTATTTTCAAAATCAACTTTGCCATTACTATGCATAATTCTGTTTCGGACTACTCTTAATGCGTTTAATAAATTCCATTCTTCTATTTCCATCAAATTTTCTAAGTCTAAGTTTTTTATGAGAAAGTTTTTATATCCCTCTAAATTGTCCGTTTGAGGTTTACTAGTTGTTCCTTTAATATCATTGACTTGAGTACAAAAATCTTGAAAATTAGCTTCTACAAATGCGTAAATATTTGAAACTAGTGAGTTTTTCATAATTTTCGGTAGTGTTTCTCTTAGTAAAACCATTTCATCGTATCGATAATCTCCAAAATATTCATCCTGTTCTTCTTGAGTTAATTGAAGTCCTTCGTCCTTTATCTGCCTTAACTTATAAGTCCATAGGCCGCTAGTTTCTTCAAACAAAGATTCAAGGTCGGACAAATAAGATAAAGTGATTTCGAACCAAGCCTCTTTTCCACGAAGCATTTTCTTACCCCCTACTACAATCTATATCTTCTAATAATATCAAAGGACAATTTAGATAGAACATGTTTGCCAATATTACTTTCTTCATTCATTCCTAAAAACAATAATCTTTCAAGTTCTTCTTTAGACGAAAATAAATCTTTCTCTTTTTCAAGTATTTCATTTATTCGACTAGCATTATTAATATAAAGATACCTATATAAATTTTTTATATATACATGGTGTCCCCAATATACATCCTTTAATGCAAATAATTCTATAGTTTTGTTTATTTTTTCAATTAAGAGCTTATCTTTAGTTAAAATTTCGAATTCAATATCAAAGTTTGCCTCTAGTCCAATAAGAGAATTAAAATCTAATCCATTAATTCTAAATTCTACATTTTTTTTAAATTCTTCTTCAAATGGATAAATAATTTCGTTATTATACAAGTCTATATTTCCTTTAAAAGTACTATTACATATATGACAGCAAGGAATAAGATTAAATATAGAAATAGCTAAATAGGGATATATAGATTTAGAATAAAAATGGTCTAACACAGCTCTTGTTCTTTTCCCTTCTTTTATAAAGGTCTGAACAAACTGTCTATCGCAATAGGGACATACTTCTAAATTTAAGAATTTCGTGTAATGGTAGGCATCCCAGGTATCTGCCCTTTCTTTTTTATAATTAGAAAACTTATCATAATCGAATATCTCTGCTAACGCTTCTTCGAAACTCCATTTCTCTGCTTTCTTCCTCTTATCAGTTAAAACTCGTTTTCTGTAAACATTTTTCATATCAATATTAAACTCTTTAACTGTGGTGTACTCGTTACTTCTTTTCCTTGGTAAATAATTTTCTAATTTATTAAGCACTATAAAGTTTCTTAATGTCCTCTCTTTAGCATTTACTTTTTCTTTTTTTCTTTTTTCTATTAATTTATTTATTTTAGCTTCAGAAATATCTTTTTTGACTTCCTTCTTGCCTTGTTTCCTTCTTTCCTTCTCTTTTTTTCCT
>NZ_PJBO01000064.1:0-26729 GCF_002836425.1 Planomicrobium sp. MB-3u-38
TACAATTTATATAGGTGGTTATAATAGATGATACAAATGAAGAACGTCTATAAAAAATATCCGAACGGCATTGTAGCCCTTAACGGCATGAACGTTGAGATCAAACAAGGCGAGTTCGTATATATAGTAGGTCCGAGTGGTGCAGGAAAATCCACTTTCATCAAGATGATGTATCGTGAAGAGAGCCCGACATCAGGACAAATGTTAGTAAATGGCGTAGATCTTGCAAAAATTAAAAGAAAAAATGTACCATTGCTTCGCCGTCAAATCGGTGTTGTCTTCCAGGATTTTAAATTGCTGCCCAGATTGAATGTCTACGAAAACGTGGCATTTGCATTGGAAGTAATCGAGGAAAAACCTGAAGCTATCCGTAAACGCGTACTTGAAGTACTGGACCTTGTAGGTTTGAAACATAAAGCACGGATGTTCCCAAGGGAATTGTCAGGTGGAGAGCAACAGCGGATTTCAGTGGCACGCTCAATTGTCAACACCCCGAAAGTGGTTATTGCCGATGAGCCTACTGGTAACCTTGACCCTGAAACTTCATGGGATATCATGAACCTGTTCGAACGCATCAATGCGAGCGGGACAACAATTTTAATGGCGACACACAACCGGGAAATTGTTAATACAATGAGACACCGCGTCATCGCGATTGAAGGCGGGCTAATTGCCCGTGATGAAGTTGGAGGTGACTACGGATATGAAGGCTAGAACACTAACCCGCCATTTCCGTGAAAGCCTTAAGAGCCTTGGACGCAACGGCTGGATGACATTCGCATCCGTCAGTGCAGTAACTGTCACATTATTATTGGTAGGCGTTTTCGTCCTGATCATGATGAACTTGAATAAAGTAGCAGATGATCTCGAGAACGATGTTGAAATCAAATCTTTCGTTTCACTGGAAGCTGATGAAGCGCGTGTCACTGAAATGGAAAATGCGATATTGAGTATGTCCGGCGTTGAATCGGTCAACTACTCCACTAAAGAAGAAGAACTTTCTGATCTGGTTCTGGACTTCGGTGATGAGTTCAGCCTGTTTGAACAGAATAACCCATTACTCGATGTTTTTTATGTAAAAGCGACTGAGCCACAGCAAACTGAAAATGTGGCTAAAGAAATTTCACAGCTTGAAGGAATCGAAGAAGTGAAATATGGCGAAGGCAAAATCGAAAAGTTGTTCACATTCCTGAACACCGGCCGTAATGTTGGCCTCGTTTTAATCCTTGCCCTATTGTTTACCGCAATGTTCCTGATTTCAAACACAATCCGTATTACGATTGTGGCAAGACGGCACGAAATTGAAATCATGAAACTTGTGGGAGCAACAAACTGGTTCGTCCGAATTCCATTCATCCTTGAAGGAATGTGGCTTGGCTTGCTCGGTTCAATCCTGCCAATTGCATTGATTGTAACGCTTTACTATAACGTTACTGAGTTCGCGCAGCCTAAATTGAGCGGCGAAATGATCCAGTTGCTGGACTTTGCTCCATTCATTTACCAGGTAAGCGCATTGATCCTTCTAATGGGCGTATTCATCGGAATCTGGGGAAGTTTTATGTCAATCCGTAAATTCCTGCGTGTTTAGTATAGAAGGAAATTAAATATAAGAGTCGTAGAGAGAGAGAAAAGAGACAGATAGAAAAGAACGTAAAGCCGAAAGGGGAACACGAACTTGAACTCGAAGTCGAAATGGATGTTGTCTGTTGTTTCATTATTATTAGCGATTACGATGGTGACACCGTCAGTAAGCGCTAATGATTTGAGCGACCTGAAAAAGGAACAGCAGGAAGCTGAAAGAAAAAAGAGCGAATTAAATTCGAATATCAATGAAAAAGCGAATGCAATCAGCGAAAATCAATCTACACTTGAAAAAATCGTTGCACAAATCAACGAGCTGGAAAACAAGATTACTGAAACACAGGATAAAATCAATTCGGTTCAAGCTGAAATTGACCAAACGATCCTAGAAATTGATGAGTTAAAAGCATCAATCGAAGAATTGGAACGCAAAATTGCTGAACGTGAAGAATTGCTTAAGGAACGCGCACGCGCGATCCAATTAAGCGGCGGTTCAGTGGACTATATCGATGTATTGCTTGGAGCTAACAGCTTTGTTGATTTCATCGACCGTTTCTCAGCAGTAAATATGCTGATCGAAGCTGATCGTGATATCATGCGCGAGCAGGCGGAAGATAAAAAACTTCTTGCTGAACAACAAGCGGAAGTGGAAAAGAAACTGGCGGAGCAGGAAAATCGCCGTGCAGAGTTAGAAGAGCTAAAATCATCACTTGATAGCAAAAAGAAAGAACAGGCAGGCTTGAAAGCAGATTTGGAAGCAGAGCAGAAACGTCTTGCTAAAGAAAAATCCGCTTTGGAAAAAGAGCATGCTGAGGCGATTGGCGTAAGCAATGCCCTGGCGAAAAAAATCGCAGATGAACAGGCGCGCTTACAGGAAATAGCAAGAAAAGCCGAAGAAGAACGCAAACGCAAAGAAGCAGCTGAACGAGCGGCAGCCCAAAAAGAGGCGGCAAGCAAACAATCTTCAAGCTCATCTGTAACAACTTACAGTGCACCGGTTCAAAACAGCGGAGGCTTCATCCGCCCGGCGGCTGGCCGTTTAACGTCCAACTACGGCGGACGCAATATCGGAGCAGGGAATGAAAATCACCGTGGTGTTGACATCGCCAACAGTGCGGGAACTCCAATCGTTGCATCAGCAGCTGGATATGTATCATATGCCGGTGCAATGGGAACTTACGGCAATGTGGTCATGATTACGCATTCCATCAACGGACAAGCTTACACGACTGTTTATGCACATAACAGTTCGCTTAACGTATCTGTTGGACAGGCTGTATCACAAGGTCAGCGTATTGCTTCAATGGGCAGTACTGGCCGTTCGACTGGACCTCACTCACATTTTGAAATCCATATCGGATCTTGGAATGGTGCGCGTTCAAACGCTGTTAACCCTATGAATTATATCAACTGATCATTTTTTGACCGGCATCGTCACAGATGCCGGTTTTTTCATAGGAATTTATAGCTTTTTATCTTGGAGAGTAGCGGATATGCCTGGTTTTATCGTATGATTAAATGCGAATGGAGTGAAAACTTTATGAAAAAACTGTTGGGTTTATTACTTGTGGGTATTTTAATCACTGTGCTGGTAGTAGGCATTGTGAAGAAAAATGTCGAGGAGAGGCAGGCGACAGACCGTTTAAATGCAGGCAGTGTTGTTGAGTTTCTTCCAACAGAGGAAGGCCTGGCTGAAGGGGAGACCGCTCCCGATTTTGAATTGACCACTTTGGAAGGAGAAGCTGTAAGGCTTTCTGATTATAAAGGGAAAAAAGTGATATTGAATTTCTGGGCTACCTGGTGTCCGCCATGCCGAGCTGAAATGCCGGATATGCAGGCATATTATGAACAACAGGCAGATGAGGAAAATGTAGAAATCCTGGCTGTCAATCTGACGACTGCAGATAAAGGCATGGACAAGATCAATGCATTTGTTGATGAGTTCAATTTGACTTTCCCGATACCGATGGATACAGAGGGTGATATCGGTGAGCTCTATCAGGCGGCGAGCATACCCACTTCTTATATGATTGATACAGAAGGCAAGGTTCAGCAAAAGATTGTGGGACCGATGAATGAAGAAATGATGGAAGAATTTATTGCAGATATGGAATAGGAGGAAATTAAATTGACAAGCATTGAAACAAAGTCGGTTCACACCGCTCAAATGAAAGAACGGATCATCCAGCCAAAAGTAATGCCGGTTTACCAGACTTCCGCTTTCGCGTTTTCGACTCTGGAAGAATTGGAAGGCTATTATGAAGGGAATGGATCTTATCTTTATTCGAGAACAGCGAATCCGAATACGGATGCCCTCGGGTCGACTGTCGCGGAACTTGAAGGTGCACCAAAAGGAGTCGCTGCTTCTTCAGGTACATCAGCCATACTTGCCGGGATTCTGTCGGTTGTCAAAAGCGGAGATCATATTCTCGCTGCGGAGGATGTATATGGCGGAACCTTCCTTCTATTAAAAGAAGAACTCTCTTTAATGGGAATACAGGTCCATTTTGCGGATTTCGCGGATATAAGCGCGATTGAACAAATTCTCATCGATTATCCTGAAGTTAAATTGATTTTCAGTGAATCCATCACAAATCCTTTTTTACGAATTGAAGATATGGAAGTGCTTGATCAGTTGAAAAAGCATTATGGCCTTAAACTGATGATCGACAATACATTTGCTACTCCATACACATTGACTCCATATAAAGACGGCGCAGACCTTGTTGCCCATAGCGCGACGAAATATCTCGGCGGCCACAGTGATGTAACAGCTGGTGTATTGGTGGGGAACGCGGAACTTATTGCAATCGCCGAAAAGCGTATTGTCAATATGGGATTGAACCTGAGTCCATTTGAAGCATGGCTGACAATCCGGGGCATCAAAACATTGGCGCTGCGCATGAAGGCACAAACTGAAAATGCTCAGGCAATAGCAGATTTCCTGAATGAAAAAACGAAGGTCTGGTATCCGGGGAAAGGTGCGATCGTCAGCTTTGAAGTACCAGAATCAATCGATGTTCCGGTTTTCTTTTCATCACTGGGCTGGATAAAAATAGTACCGACGCTTGCGGGAGTTGAAACGACGGTTTCATATCCATACGGTACATCACACCGGGCTCTATCAGATGAAGAAAAAGCTAAAGTCGGCGTCACCCGCCGAATCGTCCGTCTTTCGGCAGGAATAGAAGGTGCAGAAGATATTCTGGAACAGCTGGCTGCTGCATTCAACTAGAAGCGATTTTCATGTTGTATCAGCACCGCTGCGGCTCCAACGTTTTGTCGGCTTTGCCGTAAAGCGCCGGCCGGAAAACCTTTGGCCGCTCTTGGCTCAAAAAGAAGTACAGGTTGCAGGGGTTCTTTGGTACAATGGAAGTTAACGTCAATAGCCGGTGAATGGATGGTGAACAAGGATGGTCATGGAAGCTTTATTGGATATCGGCAGATTTTTTGTCAATCCACTTTTATACATAGCACTGCTTGCAGCAATTTTACTTGGTTATTTCAGGGTCAAAAAAGAGAGGAAGCTGTTCCGTACCCGAATTGTTTGGGGTTGGAGGGAATTCGGCCATTTGATGAAAGACGGGATTCTATACGCCCTTATATTTTCAGTCCTGTTCTCGGCAATCGGGCTGACAGTTTCTTTGGAATGGCTCGTCGCTCTAAGTTTAGTAAGTGCCGCAGTCGTGATTTCGGGAATTTACTATCTGGCTTCATTTGTCTATCTGGCACTTGGCGCAATTGGCCTCGGCTGGCTGCTCGCCAATTATGGTTGGACGATTCCATTTGGGGTGTTCGATTTCAGCGGCTACGCGGTGGCATGGAATTGGCTGCTGCCCGTAGCTCTGATAACTGGAGCAATGGTTTTCCTGGAGGGACGGCTTGTGGTGCGTCGAGGCGAGGAAGCTTCTTCACCAAGGCTCCAGAAAACGTCGCGCGGTTTAACAGCTGTCTTTTATAAAGCAAAGCGTTTATGGTTGATCCCTTTGCTGCTGGTGGTGCCGGGTGATCTATTGGAAGCCTATCTGCCATATTGGCCGCAATTTACAATTGGCAGCACCGGTTTTTCGTTTATTTTATTCCCTGCTGTAATCGGTTTTCAAGGCAAAGCGCGCAGAACATTGCCGGCATATCTGTACCCTCAGCTCGGCACCCGGATCTGGATGCTCGGATTATTGATCATACTTCTGGCGTTGTTTTCCTATCTCTGGCAGCCGATGGCGCTTGCCGCATTGCTCGCGGGTGCAATTGGGCGCATGGTTCTTTCGATCATCGCCTTAATCAATGAAAATAAAGGAAACCACGCAGTCGCTCCGCAAACAACTGGAGTGATGATTGTAGATGTTCTCGCAGATTCGCCAGCAGAAAAAATGGGGCTGGTCCGCGGAGAAATAATCCGTAAAGTAAACGGCCTGACGGTTACGAACGAAGCGGAGCTTTATGAAGCAATCCAGGTCAACGCCGCTCATTGCCGACTGGAAGTACTGGACCATAATAAAGAAATGCGCCTCAGGCAGCATGTCATTTTCAGGCATGACCATTACCGCCTCGGTTTGATTGTAGTCTGATACGGAGGAGATGATTCCATGGATTCAATGATCACTAAATTTTTTCTATCTTTGCTGATTCCGGGTCTTCTCGTCATCCTGTTTACCCGCGTAACTTTCAACCACATTGTCGGCCTGGTCCTGACCGTAGCGCTTATCGCGGCCGCTGTCTATGCGGGCTATACAAATACATGGTTTCTCTATGCTGTAAACGCCGCTTCGCTCACCGCCGGATTCTGGTATGCCACAAATATGTACAAACGCAGCAAAAAAGCCGTCATTCATGAAGATGAATGACGGCTTTTCTATTTCAAATAAATAAACTGTAGACAGCCAGAACAGCGATTGACCCCAGAACAACAACCATGACGTTGGCTCCAAGCAATGCGATGCCAAACGCAGCGGCGGCTCCAATGACACCAAACCAGATGTTGTCCTGTATGAAAAAGATCGCGGGAAAAATAAGCGCTCCGAGAACAGCGAAAGGAATATTCCGTAATATATTTTGAAGAGAAGGGGGCAACTCACGCCCTTCCAGAAAAGTGAGCGGAATGGCCCGCGGAATATATGTAACGACGGCCATGCCGAGAATGGTCCACCAAATCCATGATCCCATTACGAACGACCTCCTTTCGAAGCTATCAATTCGATGATGACGGCGGAAGCTAGAGTGGAGACCAGAATTGCCCACCCTGTTGACAGCCAACCGGTAAAAAAGAAGAGCGAATTCAATGCAGCCGCAATGGCAGCGAGACTCACAACTTTACGATTGCCGCGCATGGATGGCACGAGCAGTCCAACGAACATGGCGTACAGCGCAATGGACATGGCAGCCTGCAGAAATTCCGGAAGATTAGCGCCGATCAGGTGGCCGAGCGCGGTAAAGACGATCCAGCTGCCGTATGAAACAGCGATGACCCCGGCGGCAAATGAAGTCCTGAGATTATCTTCTTTCTGGATTGCCAGAACAGAAAAAGATTCATCCGTAATACCGAATGCGTATAGCGCCTTCTTCCATCTTGCATCCGGCTGCATCTTTTCATTGAGCGAAGCCGTCATTAGAAAGTGGCGGATATTCACGATGAATGTGTTTATTATGATCACTGCAGGTGCAACTCCCGCTGTGATCAAAGACAAAGATATGTATTGGGCTGCACCAGCGAAGACAAATATGCTCATGGCTGTCGCTTCCATAAGCGAAAGGCCCGTAGTCTTGGCTAAAAGACCGAATGTCAATGCCACCGGAAAATAGCCGATTGCGATACTGACACCAGCTTTCACCCCCGCAGAAAATCCGCGATGTTCCATCTTCTTCTCTCCTTATCCAAAAGTATTTCTCTTTTCCAAACAAGGGCAAAGAGTGTAAAGTAGTTATAATAGCATATCACAAGAAAAGCGGAAGTGCCCGTTAAGCTCTGAAAGGTATAAGGCGAACCAGCGAAGTGGCGCTTTGTGCCACGCAGCTGGTATGACTTATATCCCGAAGAGCTGGGCGCTGGAGTCTGGACACAAGAAAAGCGGAAGTGAAGAGCCGGGCCGAAATTTTTCGGACCGCTCTTTGCGACGAAGCAGCGCAGCGATGCAGGAGCAGCATTCATGACCACTAAATTATGCAGCGCTTTTGCCATAACTGCCAAGGCCGAAGCGACCCGAAGAGCTGGGCGCTGGAGTCTGGACACAAGAAAAGCGGATTCTGGATCCGCTTTTGAAAAATTTTGTAAGCAGAAGGAATGAGCCTATGTCGGAATTCTTTTCACAGGAAAATATCACAGCGTTATATGAATCCTATCGCTCAATCGGGCCGTTCATCGGATTTTTGCTTCCTTTCATCGAAGCATTTCTACCGTTTCTTCCGCTTTTTGTATTTGTTTTCGCTAATGCCGGAGCGTATGGCCTGCTATTCGGCTTTTTAATATCCTTAGCCGGTTCTGTAGCGGGATCGTACAGCGTATTTTTAATTATCCGCAAGTATGGGCGAGCCAAATTTTTAAACTTTATGACTAAACACCAGAAAGTTGAAAGGTTGATTCATTGGGTGGAACGCAATGGTTTTGGCCCCTTATTCCTGCTGCTGTGTTTTCCATTCACACCATCGGCGCTCGTGAACCTGGTGGCCGGGTTATCCAATATCAGCAAACATTATTATTTATTGACTCTGATTGCGGGCAAGACGGTAATGGTTTTCATGATTACATATGTCGGATATGATATCCGCGCGCTGTTCAATAATCCAGTCAGGACAATTATCGTGATCATCGTCATCATCCTGCTTTATATAGTAGGGAAAATAATTGAAAAAAGGCTGAATAAGAAAGTTGAAGAGGATTTTCGCCAAGCGGCGAATAAAGACCGTTCGAAAGAAGACTAGTCCATAACGGCCGTGAAACTGGCTGATAAGCGCTGGTTATTGTAAAATAAGAACAAACGTTCTTAGAAGGAAGGGTGTTCAGATGTCATTAAGAATAATCTATGGACGTGCCGGTTCCGGAAAAACCTCTTATATACTGGATGAAATAGTGGAAACCCTAAAAAGGAGTGCGGACGGAGATCCGATTTTTTTCATTGTTCCCGATCAGATGTCCTTTTCAACCGAGTATCGCCTGTCATCTGCTGATGGCATGAAAGGGATGATCCGCGCGCAGGCAGTGACTTTCAAGCGCCTTGCCTGGCGGGTGCTTCAGGAAGCTGGGGGGATCAGCCGAAAAGAAGTGGACAGTTTCGGTTATCGTATGCTGATCCGCAGCCTGCTCGAAGAACATCGTGATGAATTCCAATTATTCCGCCGCGCTGCTGGAAAACGGGGTTTCACTGACCAAATTGAGCAGCTGATCAAAGAATTTTCAAGGTACTGTGTCGATTGCGGTGAATTGACGGAAATCCGCTCTACTTTGGCAGAAGCAGGTGCGCCGAGGACTTTACTGGATAAGGCTTCGGATCTTGAACTGATCCTGGCGGAAATAGAGAACCGATTGGGTACGGTTTTCGTTGACTCAGAAGGGCACCTGGCTTTATTGTCCGAAAAGATCCGTTTCTCTGAGCAGGTGAAGCGGTCTGATATCTATATTGACGGCTTCGTCACATTTACTGCGCGTGAATACGAAATCATCTTTGAGTTGATGAGACATGCCAAATCAGTGACGATTGCGCTGCCGATGGACGGAACGGCAAATGCCAATGATGAACAGGCATTGTTTTTCCAATCCGCAAATACGGCACGCAGGTTGGTCGATCAGGCAAAAAAAGAGGGCCTTCAAGTTGAGAATGCGGTGCATCTGCCATCGCCTCAGCGATTTACCAACTCGGAATTGGCGCACCTTGAACGACATTTTGATGATTATCCGCTTCAAAAATTGAAGACAAAAGGACATGTCAATCTGATCGAAGCCGCCAACCGGAGAGCTGAAGTGCATGCGATGGCACGCTCGATAAGGGAACAGATCAGAGGAGGCATGCGGTATAAAGATATTGCTGTTCTGTACCGGCAGCCTGAGGTTTACGATGAATTGATAAATACCATTTTCCCGCAATACGAATTGCCCTATTTCATCAGCCAAAAAAAATCCATGCTTCACCATCCGTTGATTGAATTCTGTCGTTCAGTACTTGAAGCTGTGCAATCGAATTATTCCTATGAGCCGGTTTTTCGCGCGATCAAAACCGATCTTTTCTTTCCTCAGGGAAGTGTGGGGAAATGGCGGGAGCGCAGCGACGTCCTAGAGAATTTTGTTATTGCCAATGGAATATATGGAGAACGCTGGTTTGATGAAAAGCGCTGGTTCTATAAAAAATACCGGGGACTGGAATTTCATACCGGAGTCCAGACCGATGAAGAATTGGCGCTTCAGATGGAACTTCACGCGGTAAGGGATTTGGTCCGTGAGCCGCTTTCTGTGCTGAAAGAACAATTGGAAAGTTGTTCAACCGGAAGGGAAATAGCGGAAGCCCTCTTTGTGTTTGTAGAAGACATGGGCGTCTATGATAAAATCCTCGACTTGAAAGAGCGGGAAGAGTCAGAGCACAAATTATTGGCCGCGGCTGAACATGAACAGGCATGGAAACAATGGATCGGAGTTCTGGATCAGTTCGTGCTGATGTTCGGCGACAAGGAACTTGAACTCGGATCTGCTGTAAGGATCCTTGATGAAGGGTTTGAGACACTGGAGTTTTCACGGATTCCGCCTTCACTGGATGAAATTACAGTTTCAACGATTGATTTGGCGAGACTGATGGATATCAAGTCGGTTTTTGTCATTGGCGTGAACGATGGTGTTTTGCCGAAACGAATCGAACAGGAAGGTTTGCTGACAGACACGGACCGCGAGTGGTTTGCGAAAATCGGTTTTGAACTCGCACCCAGCACTAAAACAAGGCTATTGGATGAGACATTCATGGCTTACCGCGCCTTCACATCGGCTTCTGACTTTTTGACGGTTTCATACCCGATTGCTGATGAAGAAGGGAAAGCGCTTTTGCCTTCAATGTATATCCAGAAGTTCATTGATATGCTTGGCGTGGAACTGACACCTGCAGTAGCGGATCCGGAGGAACTTAAGCAAGCTGATCATTTAAGCTATATTTCGCATCCCCGAGCCACATTGGCGTATTTGTCTTCACAGATTCGAAGCGGTTCCCTGACGCCTGAATGGCAGGCAGTGCTTTCTTATTATAAGGAAGATCCGTTCTGGTCCTCAGTGGTTGAGCGGATTATGGAACCGGCGAAACCGAATATAGCCGATCAGCTTCGGGATGAAATTGCTGAACCATTATATGGTACGCCTATTTCTTCAAGCGTATCGCGTGTAGAAACTTTTTATGGCTGTCCTTATGCGCATTTTGCCGCGTATGGTCTGCGCCTCGAAGAGCGGAGCCAATATAAATTGGCGCCGCCGGCAATGGGGGACCTGTTCCATGCGGCCATCAAATGGATTTCGGATGAAGTCAACAGGCTTGACGTTTCCTGGTCTTCATTAAGCAATAAAGACTGCCGTGAATTGGCGAAACAGGCGATGGATCAATTATCGCCTTATTTCGTCAACCATATTCTGATAAGTTCACACCGTTATCGGTACATTCAGCATAAGCTGGAGGCGATTATCCGCCAGACAGCTTTCATGTTGAGCAAACACGCGAAAGTCACCGGCTTTACGCCAGTGGCATTAGAGGTCGGATTTGGCACGAAAGAGACGATTCCGCCATTGGATATTCCGCTGAGAAGAGGAAGGAAAATGAACATCCGCGGAAGAATCGACCGCATCGATTCGACGGATATCAACGGCAAACCGTATATCCGTGTAGTCGATTATAAATCATCCAAACACGGACTGGATCTTGGTGAAGTTTATCACGGCATCGCTTTGCAGACATTTACTTATCTGGATGTTGCTTTGACACATTCCGACCGCTGGTTGGGTGAGCAGGCAGAACCGGCGGGAGTGCTGTATTTCCACATGCACAATCCGATGCTGAAATCGACGAAGCTGATGACGGCTGAAGAAGTGGAGGAAGAAATGGCGAAGTCGTTCAAAATGAATGGGCTGGTCGTTGAAGATGAAGAAGTGATCAAAGCGATGGACAATGAAATCGATGGCTATTCGAACATCATTCCGGTGCGGATGAATAAAAACGGCAGCATTTCAAAATCCCAGTCGCGGACAGTAAGTAAAGATGATATGGAAGTCATCCGCCGATTCGTGCGGAGCAAACACCAGGATGCGGGCAACGGAATATTGGACGGCGTCACTTCCATTACACCATATAAGGTGAAAGATGATACGCCATGCCAATTCTGTTCTTACCGGTCGATTTGCCAATTTGACCCATCAGACCCGGAACAGACATACCGCAAACTGCCGTCTTTATCATCCGATAAGGCTGTTGAATTGATTCGAAAGGAGACTGGCGACCATGATTCCGACAAAACCGAATGATGCCACCTGGACCGATGAACAATGGCAGGCAATCTGGGCAAAAGGGCAGGATATGCTGGTCTCAGCAGCTGCCGGCTCTGGCAAAACGGCGGTTCTGATCAACCGCATGATTGAAAAGGTGCTGGATGAGAACGAGCCGATTTCAGTCGATGAACTGCTGGTTGTCACGTTCACCAATGCCTCAGCAGCTGAAATGCGCCACCGAATGTCGAAGGCGCTGGAAAAAGCGGTGACTGAAAATCCGGAATCGAAACATTTAAGGCAGCAGCTGCGCCTTATTAATAAAGCACAGATTTCCACGCTGCATTCTTTCTGCCTCTCGGTAGTGAAACAATACGCCTATCTTCTTGAAATAGATCCCGGGTTCCGGATTGCCGGGGATACAGAGGCGGCGCTGCTGCGTGACGATGTGCTCGAAGCTGTTCTTGAAGCAGCTTACGAAGGTGAAAATGCGGAGGCAGTTTACCGCCTGGCCGACAGTTTTACATCAGACCGCAGCGACCAGGCGATGGAAGTGCTGGTCAGTAAGCTGTATGACTATTCACGCGTTCATCCCAATCCTGAATATTGGCTGCAGCAAGTTCCCGCGCTCTACGATGTGCCAGATAAAGCGGTAATCGACGAGCTGCCGTTTATCGGTGATCTGAAAATGACGATCCGCCATGCCTTTGAAGAGGCGCTGCAACTGACAAGAGATGGAATTGATATTGCTCAGCAGCCGGATGGACCGGCAATCCTGGCCGATACTTTTGAAATGGATTCGGAATTGATTAAGTCGGCAATTGCCGCCTTGGACCGCTCCTGGAACGATATTTATGAATTTTCACAGCGCATCATCTGGCAAAAAGCAGGGAGCATCAAGAAGGATTCATGCGACCCTGTCCTGGCGGATGAAGCAAAAGCGCTGCGCAATGAAGTGAAGAAGATAGTTAAAGGCATAACGGATGCTTATTTTATCCGCAAGCCGTCCAGGTTATTGGACGAAATGCGCGAAATGGCCCCGTTGATGCAAACATTGGTGGATTTGACGAACCGTTTCGCTGAGCAATATAAAGCCCTGAAAGTGGACCGCGCCATTGTGGATTTTTCAGATTTGGAGCATTATGCGCTCGAAATTCTAAGTGAAGATGGAGAACCCTCTCCTATCGCAAAAGAATACCGAAGCCGGTTCAAAGAAATACTGGTGGATGAATATCAGGATACGAACATGCTGCAGGAAACGATATTGGGTCTGGTGAAATCAGGCGGCGAACAAGACGGCAACCTTTTTATGGTAGGGGACGTAAAGCAGTCAATCTACAGATTCAGACTGGCTGAACCGATGCTGTTTCTGGGAAAATACGGCCGTTTCACCAAAGAAGCGCAAGGGACAGGCATGAGCATCGACCTCAATGCCAATTTCCGCAGCCGAAAAGAGATCCTGGATGGCACCAATTATATTTTTTCTCAGATAATGGGGGAACGGGTCGGTGAGATCGAATATGACGAAGCCGCCGCTTTAAAACATAAAGCACCTTATCCCGACAATGAAACACCGATTGAACTGGCGTTGATCCATGAACCCGAAATGGAGGAAGAACAGGCTGAAGAATCGGAAGATCTGGCGAAATCCCAATGGGAAGCAAGATACATCGCCGCGAAGATCCGTGAATTGATGGAGCGTGAAACATATGTGCACGACCCGTGGACCAATGAAAAACGGCCACTGGAATATCGTGACATTGTAGTGCTTATGCGTTCAATGACGTGGTCGGGTGATTTTGACGATGAATTCAAAATGGCGGGGATTCCTTTGTATACAGAATTGGCAGGCGGTTATTTCGATGCCCTGGAAGTGATGATCATGATGAACACACTTCGGGTCATCGACAATCCGTATCAGGATGTGCCGCTTGTTTCAGTATTGCGAGCACCGTTTATCGGCCTGCGCGAAAATGAGCTTGCTGAAATACGACTGGCTGCTCCACAGGCGACTTTCTATGATGCCGTCAAATCGTTCATCCGGAGCGGCACCGGCAGCGACAGGGAAGCTGCTGAAAAATTGCAGCGCTTCATGCTGCAACTGGAAGACTGGCGGAATCTCGCCCGCCGAGGCTCACTGGCGGAATTGATCTGGCAGGTGTATCTTGATACCAATTATTACGAGATGGTCGGCTCCATGTCGAACGGCAAGCAGCGGCAGGCGAATCTGCGGGCACTTCACGACAGGGCTTTGGAATATGAGAAAACATCATTCCGTGGCTTATTCCGCTTCCTGCGTTTCATCGACCGGATGCGTGAACGCGGTGATGATCTTGGAACTGCCAGATCGCTCAGTGAAAAAGAGAATGTGGTCCGGCTGATGACCGTCCATAAGTCGAAAGGGCTTGAATTCCCTGTAGTCTTTTTTGCGGGCACTGGAAGGTCTTTCAATGAAATGGACTTCCGCAAATCCTATATGTTTGACCAGGACTATGGTTTAGCCGTCAAAGCGGTCAATCCCGAGACTCGTGTGGAATATACATCGTTGCCGTTTCTTGCCGTGAAAGAAAGAAAGCAATTGCAGATGAAAGCGGAAGAAATGAGAGTTTTATATGTAGCGATGACCCGTGCTAAAGAGCGGCTGTTCCTGACAGCTTCCGTGAAAGATCCCGAATCTCTTTTCGAACGCTGGAAATCGGCGTCACCTGATGTCAGACTGCCGGATTTCGTCCGTTCGCGGGCCAAAGGCTATCTGGATTGGATCGGTCCGGCAATAGCTCGGCATCCGGATGCCGAAGGATTGATGAACCGATCCGGAATCCTCTTGCCGCACCATTCGAAATTTCAGGTCGAACTTGTCGAGAGCCAATCGCTTCTGCCGGCGCCGCTAGTATTTGAGGAGCTGTCGCCGTTGCAGGGCGAGCTGCAGGACCTGGAAACTGAAATCAGAAACAGATTCGATTTTCGCTATCCGCATCAGCAATCAGTAGAAAAACGTTCCAAACAATCAGTGTCGGAGATGAAACGTCTGCAGATGCTGCAGCGTCTTGATGAGCCAGAATCATTTATTCAAAGCATCGGTCCTTCCAAGCGTACTCTGCATGACCGTCCTGATTTTCTGCAGGAAAAACGTCTTGCCGCATCCGATATCGGGACAGCTGTCCACTCGCTGATGCAGCATATTCCGCTGGATAAAAAGTTGTCCGCTGCAGAAATAACCGCACAGATTGAAACGCTCGTCGGCATGGAAATTCTGTCACGTGAAGAAGGAAGAGCTATAAGGGTGCGGGAAATTGCAGCGTTTTACTCAAGTGATACAGCCCGCAGGTTAATGGAGGCGAAACAAATTAAAAGGGAAGTCCCCTTTACCTATGCGAAGGAAGACGAAGAAGGCGATTATCAGATCATCCAAGGGATTGTCGATTGCCTTTTCGAAGAGGAAGACGGCTGGGTGCTGCTGGATTACAAGACGGACCGGCTCTATCAGATTGAAGACGTCCAGTCGGAAATGTCAGCCCGTTATGAAGTTCAATTGACGGTTTATACTGAAGCTGTTGAAGCGATTTTAAAAGTACCGATCAAAGAAAAACTGCTGTATCTGTTTTCGGCGGAAAAAGAGGTAAGAATTTAGGGGGATTTTTGTGAGATTACAACCTGTGGCTCTGGATGAACGGGTGGAAGCGATTGATTTGATGAGAGGATTCGCCTTGCTGGGCATTCTTCTTATCAATATGCTGGCTTTTCATTCACCGCTTTATTATATAGACCCGTATACATGGTTTGACGCTCCTGGGGATACAGCGACATTTTCTTTTCTTGATGTATTCGTCCAGGCCAGTTTCTATCCGTTATTCGCTATGCTTTTTGGATACGGATTGGGCATGCAATTTTTAAGGGCGGAGGAAAGGAACAGATCATTTGCGCCAATGGCGGTAAAACGGCTGTCAGTGCTGCTGATTTTCGGTATTCTGCACGCATTTCTCATTTGGTATGGGGATATTCTGATCACATACGCAATCATGGGGTTCCTGCTGATCGGCATGATCCGGCTTGAGTCAAAATGGCTGCTGTCGCTTGGCGTCATCATATATGTGATTCCCCAGACTTTATTGCTTGTCATGATGTTTGCGGCGGTAGCGCTGGATTCGAGCTTTTATGTCGGCATCCAGCAAGTGCAGAACTCGATTGCCGCTTACGGAGGAGGTACGTTCGCCGAAATTTTCCGGCAGCGTTTTGATGACTGGATGTATGGCAATAATCCGTTGAATTACATCATCTTGATTGTTACGATTCTGCCCCTTACGATGATTGGCGCAGCTGCAGCCAAATGGCGGCTGATCGAACGCACGAAAGAATTGAAGAAATTATGGATTGCGCTTATGGCGACAGGATTGATTGCAGGTTTGCTGCTGAAACTGACTCCGTATATTTTTGGACCGAATATCGCGCTGACTTTCTTACAGGAAATTTTCGGTGGACCGCTGCTTGCGGTAAGCTATGCAGCGATCATAGCGCTCCTTGCACAAAGTGACGGAACTCGGAAGATGCTCCGGCCATTGACTAAAGTGGGCCGGATGTCGATGACAACATATATCATGCAATCACTTATCGCTACGACAATCTTCTACTCATATGGATTAGGTCTATACGGACAGGTCAGCCTTCTGACCGGGACCTTGATGGCATTCGGCATCTTTGCATTGCAATTGATTTTTGCCGAAATCTGGCTGACCAAATTCAGCCAGGGACCGCTGGAAATTTTCTGGCGAAAGGTGACGTATGGATTAAATTTCGAAAAAAGCAACAAATCGAATAATTAATGTGTATAATTAATGGAACCAAAGAAAAGGAGTGTTTATTAAATGAAGCTGTTATCATTTCGCTATGAAGGAAAAGAAGCATTCGGACCAAAAGTGAAAAAAGAAGAAGCCGTTTGGGATGTCTTAAAAATCCAGAATGAACTTGGTGTTCTTCCGTCTTTTCCGGCACAGCTGATTGAAGGATTATCACAGGGAGTGGAATTTGTTGAGCAAATCCGCAAGTTGGCGGATGCAGCAGCCCAAACGGAGAATCCCGCTGATTTCAAACACTCTTTTTCGGATATCGAATGGCTGGCACCCGTGCCGCGCACACCTAAAAATGTACTGTGCGTAGGCAGAAATTATTCTGAACATGCCAAAGAGATGGGCGGTGAGGCGCCTGTTGATCTGGTCGTCTTTACGAAATCCCCTGCAGCTATTGCTGCTGACCATGAAACTGTGCCAGTCCATAGCGGCTTAACGGATTCCTATGATTATGAAGGAGAGCTTGCTGTTATAATTGGAAAAGGCGGCAGTTCCATCCCGAAACAGATGGCTTACGACCATGTCTTCGGATATACGATTGCAAACGATATGACAGCGCGCGATCTTCAATCGAAACATCAACAGTATTTCCTGGGCAAAAGCCTGGTTAAATCCTGTCCGATGGGACCTTATATTGTAACGAAAGACGAAATACCGCAATCGCAGAATCTGTCGATTGTCACTAAAGTCAATGAAGAAATACGCCAGAATGGCAATACGAAAGATATGATCCGCAGAGTGGATGACCTTATTTCGGAGATTTCAAAATACACGCCGCTTGAACCGGGTGATGTCATCTTGACTGGGACGCCGGCTGGTGTCGGAAAAGGCTTCAATCCCCCGAAATTCCTGAAAGCCGGAGATACAGTGAAGATTTCAATTGAATCAATCGGGACACTCGTCACAAATTTGTCATAGCACCTCCTTGCTGCCGGCAGTGAAAATTATGGTAGACTATAGGAGAACTATATCAAAAGAGGTGACGAATTGGACTTTTTAACTGAAACTACACATCTTCACATCACGACTTGGGTCATTGCTATTCTGCTTTTCGTAATAGCTGCATTCATGGCCCCTGAAAGCAAAGGACGCAAAATTATCCACATGATTCTGCGCTTGTTCTATATTTTGGTCATCATTACCGGGTTGGCGTTATTCATAGCACACTCATCTTTTGATGCCATGCAATATGGACTGAAATTCCTGTTCGGCCTATTGACCATCGGTATGATGGAAATGGTGCTGGTACGCGGCAAAAAAGGGAAATCCGTGACTATGTTCTGGATCCTGTTTGCTGTATTCCTGGCAGTAACCATGTTCTACGGCTTTAAATTACCGATCGGCTTTAATTTCTTAGCTTAATAAAAAAGACGGATGCCCACGTGGCATCCTTTTTTTATGGGGAAATTTTCTTCAGCATTCACAGTTTAGACGAAACTGTTGAACCGCACAGCGAATTCATTCATCTTTAAATAGCAGGGGGGACGGTAGTTTGTTAAAATAGACCGAGTGGCATGCAATAAACCCTCATTGAAGGAGGACATAGGATTGAAAGCGAAATGGATTTCCGGTATCTTGAGCATGATGCTGTTGCTGGGCTTAGCAGTTCCCGCGTCGGCAGATGAAACAAGACAAATAGAAGATGAAAGCATATACGATGTACTGGTTGATCGGTACTTCAATAAGCAGCTCGCAAATGATTTTGAGGTTAATGCGACAGATCCTTCCGCATTCAACGGTGGAGATTTTGCGGGGCTGTCGAGTGAGATTCTCCATATTAATGATATGGGCTTTACCGTCCTGTCGATAGGATCGGTGTTTGCTTCAGCTACATACGACGGTAAAGAAGTGATCGATTACAGCCAATTTGAAAGACATTTTGGAACTGAAGAAGACTTTGTGGATCTTTTGGAAACTGTCCATGAAAATGAAATGAAACTGATGATCGACATTCCTACTCAACAACTCAGCAGCCAGCATTTCTGGTTAAAAGACAACCCGGAATGGTTTATTGAAAATGAAGATGGGACTTATGCGTTGGATACAGCTAACCCTGATGTGCAAGACGCCTTGATAGAAGTTGTCAGCGGCTTTATTCAGCAATATGAAATTGATGGATTGAGGCTGCAGGAGACAGAGAAATTGGATACAGGCTTTATTACCCGTTTTTCAGAGGAAATTAAATCAGTGCGTGATATTTATCTGATCGGCGATGCTGAAATGGAGCCGGTAGAGGGTCTTGATGCGGTTGTTTTGCCTGGCGTCGAGGAAACTTTACGCAATAGTTATAAAAACTTTGACCAGGATACATCCGGGTTGCCGGAGTTGATGGAAAATGCTGAAGGGAAATTGATTCAGGCCGATTCACTGCGGGGATCACGCATTACTTCTGATATTGTGGAAGCACAGGGGTTCCCGCCGACCCGCATGCGTTTATTGTTCACTCAATTATTGACGATGCCGGGAATTCCAGTTGTCCAATATGGTTCAGAGATTGCGATGAACGGAAAAAGCTTGCCGGAATCCCATCAATTGCTGAACATGGCGGTTGACAAGGAATTGATTGACCACATCAAAAACTTGAATTCGCTGCGCAACTCGTCGGAGGCTTTGCGGACCGGCGAGCTGGAAGTCATTCACGAAGAAGACGGATGGCTCATCTATAAAAGATCGAACGATGAAGAAACATGGATCATTGCCATCAATAATTCCTCGAGCACAAGAAACTTCACGATTTCGGCAGATGAAATCGGCAGTGACAAACAGCTGCAGGGATTGTTCGAAAACGATATTGTCCGCCAGGAAGCGAATGGCGATTATAAAATCACACTGGACCGTGAAATCGCCGAAACTTTCCACGTCATCGACGAACGCGGGTTCAACAAAGCTTATATTGCGGCATTGATTGTTCTCTATGTCGTATTTATGATTTTCCTATGGGTGGTCTGGAAAAAAGGCCGCCAGCGAAGAGCGGATGAAGCAGCTAAAACTGCGAATGAAAAGCAAGGCGAAAATTAAATAAGTTATAGAAAAACGGCACAGAAAGAAAACTTCTGTGCCGTTTTTGTTATTAATGATTGGAAAGTATAACTTTTTAAGGATGAAAATTTCTTGGTAAAGGTGTTTCTGTGTCCAGACTCCGGCGATCCAGCTCTTCGAGTCATAAGCCAGCCCAGCTGCCGTGGCAAAGGACGCCACTCTGCTGTTCTGTCTTATGCTTTTCAGAGCTAAGCGGATGCCGTCGCTTTTCCTACTTTTTATCCGCTTTATAACCAGCCATGTTCACAGGATCTTTTGGTGATGAGTAAGGTGGGGCATAGCAGAGTTCAAGCGCTTGAAGATCATCGACGGTCAGCCCTGCATACATCGCTGTCGCAATGACATCTATCCGCTTATCCACGCCTTTCGTCCCCAGACACTGGGCACCGAAGATTTCCCTGGTATTCGGGTCGTAATGGATTTTCAATTTCAATTTGCCATGGTCAGGATAATAACCGGCATTTGAATTGCCGTTATGGATGAGACTCACGGATGGAATTTCAAGTTCGCGCAATTTATTTTCGTTCAAACCGGTCATCGCAGCTGTTAAGCTGAAGATTTTAACGATTGAGGTGCCAAGCAGCCCTTTTTTGGGAATGGATTCACCGTTTATATGCTTAGCGGCGATATAGGCCTGGCGATGTGCGGGCCAGGCAAGAGGCACGCGTTTCGGTTCACCGGTAACCATATCGAAATTCTCGGACGCGTCCCCGATTGCGTAGATTGAGGGGTCATCAGTCTGCATATAATCATTGGTTACGATTCCGCCAGTTTTTCCGATTTCCAGTCCAGCATCTTTAGCCAGACCGACGTTGGGCGCGAGACCGACACTCATGATGATGAAATCCGTTTCAAGGACATCCCCATTTGACAGGGTTTGCGAACGTCCATTTATTTCTGTGATATAAGCATTGGTCTGCAGATGGATTTCATTCAATAATAATTCCTTTTCAATTTCCCGGGAAATGTCTTCATCAAGGATTGACATGACGTAGTCTGATTTGTGGACCAGATGAACATCGATGCCAAGCTCCTTGAGATTTTCCGCCATCTCGAGGCCAATAAAACCCCCGCCTGAAATGGTGCAGCTTTGCGGATTATTCGAGCGGATATACTCTTTGATGGAGAGCATGTCGTTATAGCTCCGCAGAGTGAAGATATTTGCTGTTTCGCTGCCTTTCACTTGCGGCAAAATTGCCGTTCCGCCAGGTGCGAGTATCAATTTATCGTAACTCTCCTGGAACTCTTCGCCCGTCTCCAAATTTTTTACATGAATACTTTTATCGTCGCGGTCGATCGCCGTCACTTCGTGCTTCAAGTGGACATCGATATTGCGTTTTTCATGGAATTGCTCAGGATTGGCCATTAATAAGGATTCTTCGTCTTCAATGACTTCGCCAATTGCATAAGGTGTTCCGCATGCAGCATAGGACATGACTGAATCCCGGTCGAAAACTTTAATGGTTGCTTCCTTATTATAAAAGCGCAGTTGGCCTGCCGCTGTGGCGCCTCCGCCAACTGCTCCGACGATCAGGATCTTTTCCATCCAACAGCACCCCTTTAGGAATTTAATTTATTCTGGAAGAATACCGCAAGAGTACCCGGTCCTGTATGGGCTGCGATAACTGAACCGATCATATAAACTTCCACATTTTTCGGGTGGAATTGTTCTTCAATCGCTTCTTTCATCAAGTGGGCGAATTCTTCGTCATCACCGTGGCTGATCGAAATGATTTGTTTTTCAAGCTGCTCGCCGCGTTCTTCCATTAATTCCACGATGCGTTTAACGACTTTTTTTCGGCCGCGCAATTTTTCAATCGGCACTAATTTCCCGTTTTCGACGTGGAGCAATGGCTTGATATTCAATAGTCCGCCGACAAACGCACTACCTTTTGAAATACGGCCGCCTTTAGCCATATAATCAAGGTCTTCAACTGTGAACAGAGATTCTGTGTGATCCGCCATAAAACGGATCCGTTCAATGATCTCTTTTAGAGGATGTCCCTGTGAACGGAGTTTTACCGCTTCTTTGACCAGCATTCCATAGCCAAGGGAGGCCAGTTTCGAATCAAGTACGGTGAGCTTCAAGTCCGGATATTCTTCACGAACTTGTTCCGATGCCATCATTGCTGTCCCATAAGTGCCTGATAACTCGGAAGAAAAGGCGATATAAAATCCTTCCTCACCATCTTTCGCTAATTGTTCGAAGGCGTTAAGCATTTCGTCCGGTGATACCTGTGAAGTTTTTGGCCGTATATCATTGCGGATGGCGTCATAAACCTTCAGCGAATGGATGGTCCGGATATCTTCGAACTCCTCATTGCCGATATGCACACGCAACGGAAACAATTCCACGTTTTCCTTTTCAAAAAACTCTTTAGGTAAATCTGATGCGCTGTCTGCGAATAATCTCATTCCAATCCCCCATTCCTTATTTTAAATTCAAGCGGTCAATCAATAATTCTGCTATTCCATCTTCATTATTGCTCAAAGTGATTTCATTGGCTATATTTTTTAATGGCGAAATGGCATTCCCCATGGCTACGCCGACTCCTGCGAAGTCGATCATTTCCAAGTCATTGTCTTCATCGCCGAAAGCAATTATATTTTCTTTTGAAATGCCGAGTGATTTAGAAACCTGATCAAGACCGACCGCTTTGCTGAGACCGCTTTTTACGATTTCGATTACATGCCACGGAGCACCCCATCTTCTATGGTCAATAACTTCGGCATGCACTTGATTCAGGTGGTCATGGATCTCGCCGACTCTTTCATATGGCGCATGGATCAGCATGGAAGTTGGGTCGACTTTCAAGTAATTACGTAAATCACCTGTCGTGATATAAGGATTTCCGAATCTGAAGATATCCATCAGCTTCTCATCGTGATGATGTACATAAACGTCATCCAGAACTTCAGCTACGATATTATGGAAATTAAAATCATGCATCGACTCCACAACTTCGTGGACGGTTTCCAAACCGATCGGAGTATGGAATCTGCCCCAGCTGTTGTCGGTCGGATGATGAACAAACGCGCCGTTGAAATTGACGATAGGAGTTTTCAATCTTAATTCTTTATAATAAGGTTCACTGGAACGATAAGGCCGGCCGGTTGCAATCATTACTTGATGGCCCTGCTCCATCGCTTTTGCCAATGTTTTTTTCGTTTTTTCGGAAATGACTTTTTGGTCTGTCAATAAAGTTCCGTCCAGGTCGAGAACGATCAAATGCTGTTTCATGTAAAACGGCTCCTTTCTATATATATACAGTTTAGCGATAATTAGAAGGGTTAGTCAAAAAATCTTGAGTTCAGAGCATTCAATTAATTGCTTTTATGATACTTATCATTATGAAATATGAGATGAATATTGGTAGGATTAGAAGAAAAGGGGGTAAGCAGCAAGTGAAAATCATTAAAGAAATTTGGGAAGGCATTCCGCTGCTGCATGTCGCTCCGGACGATGCTGCAGACAAGGAGCTTCCGATGGTCATATTTTTACATGGCCATATGAGTGCAAAGGAACATAATCTGCATTATGCTTACCAGCTGGCGGACAAAGGGATCCGTGTTTTATTGCCTGATGCACATCTTCACGGAGAAAGAGAAGAAGACCAGGATGCGATTCAATTGAGTCTCAGATTTTGGGAAATCGTCCTTACTTCTATCGAAGAAGTTGGAAAAATACATAAACTGGCAAAAGAAAAGCATCTGGTGAAAGGCGAACCTGCTATAGGGGGCACTTCCATGGGAGGGATCACAACTCTCGGTGCATTGACCGTCTATCCATGGATACCAGCGGCAGCCATTATGATGGGAGCCGCAAATTATGTCGAGCTGGCAAATGCACAGATGACCCAATTTGAATCAAGAGGTTTCACTTTGCCGATAACTGAAGAAGAACGCGCTAATATGCTTAAAACACTGGGACAGTTCGATGGCACAAAAAAAATGGACTCTTTCAACAAGCGGCCGTTGTTTTTCTGGCACGGCGAGCAGGACATCATCGTTCCATTCGGACCGACTTATGATTTCTATAAGAAGTTACAAAATTCATACGGGGAAGCTCAAGACAGGCTGCAATTCCTGCGTGAAAAAGAAACTGGCCACGCCGTAAGCCGTCCAGGGATGCTTGCCGCGACAGAATGGCTGGCAGAGCATTTGGGGAAATAAGCGTGTCAATTTGATTCTGCTTGGAAATTTGTTAAGATGGAGTTAATAGGAAAAGGAGGGATCGTCATGGATCAAGAGATGAAGGACAGCATGATGGGAGCACTCGAAACAGTAATCGACCCGGAACTGGGTGTTGATATCGTAAACTTGGGCCTTGTATATGATGTCGAGTTATCTGAAGACGGATTTGCAGTGGTTACAATGACTTTAACTTCAATGGGTTGTCCAATGGGACCTCAAATCGTTCAAATGGTCAAACAAGCTTTGTATGAGTTGCCGGAAGTGGAAGAAGTCGATGTAAAAATCGTCTGGCAGCCGGTATGGGGCAAAGAGCATATGTCAAGATACGCAAAAATGGCGCTTGGCGTCAGATAAGCAGTACAGATACCTTTTCGGAATGTTGATTCCGGAAAGGTTTTTTTTATGGATGCTTATAGTTGCGCAATGAGAATAAATTTCCTATAATTAAATTAGTCAAAGAAGGTCAAAGAATTTGGAGGGGATTATAATGGTTCAATTTGCAGCAAATAATGAAGAGCAAAAATCGCCTTTGGAGCAATATGGACGCAATATGGTTGAGCAGGCACAATCCGGCAAAGCGGATCCGGTCATTGGCCGTGATGAAGAGATTCGCAATGTCATCCGCATCCTGTCACGTAAAACCAAGAACAACCCGGTGCTGATCGGTGAACCCGGAGTCGGTAAAACAGCTATCGTTGAAGGGCTGGCACAGCGGATTGTCCGCAATGACGTCCCTGAAGGCCTTAAAGACCGCATCATTTATGAACTTGATATGAGTGCGTTGATCGCGGGGGCTAAATATCGCGGGGAGTTTGAAGAGCGGTTGAAAGCGGTATTGAAACAAGTCAAGGACAGTGAAGGACAGATTATCCTGTTCATCGATGAAATCCATACAATCGTCGGAGCCGGTAAAACGGAAGGCGCGATGGATGCCGGCAATATGCTGAAGCCGATGCTGGCGCGCGGAGAATTATACTGCATCGGCGCCACGACGCTTGATGAATACCGGATGCACATTGAAAAGGATCCGGCGCTTGAAAGACGCTTCCAGCAAGTTTTGGTCCGTGAACCGTCGGTCGAAGACACGGTTTCGATTTTACGCGGTCTGAAAGAACGTTTTGAATTGCATCATGCGGTGCGCATCCATGACCGGGCGATTGTTGCCGCGGCAGCTATGTCCGATCGCTATATCACCGAGCGTTTCCTGCCGGACAAAGCAATTGATTTGATAGATGAAGCTTGTGCCATGATCCGGACGGAAATCGATTCGATGCCGCAGGAGCTCGACCAGGTGACGCGTCGGCTGATGCAGCTGGAAATCGAGGAACAGGCCTTGATGAAAGAGAAAGATGCAGCCAGCAAAACCCGTCTCGAAACTCTGCGTGGAGAAATCAAGGAATTGAAGGATTCTTCATCCGGCATGAAAAATCAGTGGAATGAAGAAAAAGAATCCTTGAAGAAAATCCAGGAAAAAAGAGAGCAGCTCGACCAATTGCGCCGTAAACTGGAAGAAGCCGAAAACAATTATGATTTGAATGCGGCAGCAGTTCTTCGGCATGGGCAGATTCCGGAACTTGAAAAAGAATTGGCCGTCATGGAAGCCGATTTGGCTGCAGGTGGAGCTGAAAGGCTCCTGCGTGAAGAAGTGACGGAAGAAGAAATCGCCGGCATCGTTGCCCGGTGGACAGGCATCCCGGTAACAAAACTCGTGGAAGGGGAACGCGAGAAATTGCTGCGGCTAGATGAAACGCTTAAAGAAAGAGTCATTGGCCAAGATAAGGCTGTCGAACTTGTGACTGAAGCGGTTTGGCGTGCACGCGCTGGGATAAAAGATGAAAGAAAGCCGATTGGTTCATTCATTTTCCTGGGTCCGACAGGAGTCGGTAAAACTGAACTTGCCAAATCCCTGGCGGCGAATCTCTTCGACTCGGAAGATCATTTCATCCGCATCGATATGTCGGAATATATGGAGAAACACAGTGTATCCCGTTTGGTCGGAGCTCCTCCGGGTTATATCGGCTATGAGGAAGGCGGCCAATTGACGGAAGCGGTGAGAAGAAATCCGTATTCGGTTGTTTTGCTGGATGAAATTGAAAAAGCGCATCCGGATGTCGCGAATATCCTGCTCCAGATTTTGGATGACGGACGTATTACAGACAGTCAGGGCAGACTGGTAAACTTTTCTAATACAGTCGTAATAATGACGTCAAACATCGGATCGTCCCATATCCAGGCAAAAGACACTGAGCATGATATAGAAGATATCGTAATGGCTGAATTGCGCAAGCATTTCAAACCGGAGCTGTTGAACAGAATTGACGATATCGTCATTTTCCATGCACTGGACAACCGCCACTTCTATCATATTGCCAAGAAGATGATCAATGAACTGGCTGATCGTTTGCAGCAGCAGGAAATCACATTGGAAACGGATGATTCGGTCATCAATTATGTACTGGAAGCAGGAACCGATCCTCTATTCGGTGCAAGACCGCTGAAACGTTTCATCCAGCGTGAGATCGAAACGAAAATAGCAAGGGAATTGATCAAAGGCGAAGTTGTGCCGAATACGACAATGTATTTGGAGATGGGCGAAGACAATCAACTGAAAATCACAAAAAAAGAAGCGTAGGCCA
>NZ_PJBO01000065.1:0-25095 GCF_002836425.1 Planomicrobium sp. MB-3u-38
TATCCGAAAGATGATCCACAAAAATCATACTTCTTTTGTTATCAATCTTAGGAAAAACAGGTATCTTTCTTGCTAACTTACTGAGAGAATTGTAATTGCCTGGACAATTAGGTCCGTAAATCATAGGTATTCTTAAAATAGAAATATTAAAATTTGAAGATTGTAGTTCTTCCAAAAGTCCTTCTGCTTCAAGTTTACTTTTACCATAGTTAGAAGTGGGATTAGGTTCTGTCTCTCTTGATATTATAGTGTCTTCACCAATCTTACCTATAAGTCCATATACCGCCATAGTACTTAAGAAGACAAAAGACTTAACTCCTTCTTTCTTAGCTTTCAAAGCAAGCTGATAAGTCAAATCTCTGTTAACTTTATAATATATATTCTTATTCTCTGCAGTTTCTTTTTTATGAACAATACCAGCGACATGGTAAATAGCATCGTATAGTGAAAAGTCTTTTTGCTCCCAGGCATTATCCCGAACCGAAACAAAGTCAATTCCCCATCCTTTATTTAATTCAGTAATACGTTTAGCAAATTGTGTTCCAGCATAGCTATTCTGCCCCGTCACTAAAATTTTCATAATAATTATGCACCTCTTTTTCCCTCTTTAACCCCATCACTCTTCAAAACACTAAACACAGTCTTCACAAATATCTCCGAATCCAACACTGGACTTTTCTTCTCAACATACTCTCCATCAATTTTCGCCTTTATTTCAATCGGCAGTTCATCTCTCCCACTAATCTGCGCCAAGCCAGTCAATCCTGGCAGAACATCATTCGCCTTATACTTATCACGCTCTGCAATCAGATCATACTGATTCCATAACGCCGGCCGTGGTCCAATGATGCTCATTTCCCCTTTAAGAATATTAATCAATTGAGGAAGTTCGTCCATACTTGTTTTTCGAAGGAATTTGCCTACCCGTGTTATGTATGCATCAGGTTTATCTAGTAAGTGGGTAGGCATATCATTTGGCGCATCGATTTTCATGGTTCTGAACTTCAGTATATTGAATTCCTTCTTGTCCTTGCCGATACGTCTTTGTTTAAAAAGTATCGGACCCGGAGAATCCAGTTTGATGACTATACATAATAGAAGAAAAACAATCGATAACCCTATAATAATTGCTAAAGATAATGAGAAATCGATGATTCTTTTTATAACCGAGAACATCCTTTGTTCCCCTTTCATTTTTCAATATCTTCATAAAATGAATTTAAACAGTAGTGACAAGAGATTTCCTGGATTCAACATTCTTCCTATTAGCCAACCCAATCAGTACTTCCTTAACTTCTTCGTTACTCATCTCATGCAGCTTTTCCATCAACAACATTAACTCAAGCTCCGCAGCCGGATTCGCTTTTCCGATATAAATCTTCGGAAACACCATTTCACTCTGAATCTCATCTTCGTTTAACAACTCTTCAAAAAGCTTTTCACCAGGACGAATACCCGTTTCTTTAATCGGTATATCTAACTCTGTATATCCAGATAAACGGATTAAATTACGCGCAAGATCAACTATCTTTACGGGTTCACCCATATCCAATACGAAGACTTCTCCGCCTTCTGCTAACGTGCCTGCCTGGATTACTAGACGGGATGCTTCTGGAATTGTCATGAAATAGCGGGTCATTTTGCTATCGGTAATAGTAACAGGGCCGCCTGCTGCAATCTGTTTCTTGAAGAGCGGTATAACCGAACCACGAGAACCAAGTACATTGCCGAATCTAACAGCTGCAAATTTTGTATCGCTTCGCTTCGCTAGATTCTGTACAAGCATTTCTGCAAAACGCTTAGTCGCTCCCATTACATTCGGCGGGTTAACGGCTTTATCAGTAGAAACCATTACGAAGTTTTTCACACCGCTGATATGAGCTGCATCCGCAACGTTCTTCGTGCCGAAGATATTGTTCTTGACAGCTTCCATCGGATTCCCTTCCATTAAAGGAACATGTTTATGCGCTGCTGCATGATAAACTACATCTGGCTTGTACTGTTCCATAATGGATAACATTCTGTCTCTATCCTGTACGTCAGCAATAATCGGAATAATTTCAGTATCAGGAGTCAGCTTTTTGCGCAATTCCATATCAATCAGGTAAATAGAGTTTTCACCATGTCCGAGAAGAAGAAGCTTCTTCGGACCAAAGCGCATAATCTGTCTGGAGATTTCCGAACCGATTGATCCGCCTGCTCCGGTTACGAGAATCGTTTTACCCGTTAACTGGTTTGCAATTTTGTTCATATCAAGCTGCACTTCATCGCGCCCGAGAAGATCTTCGATTTTGACGTCGTGCATATCTGTTACAGAGACTTTCCCCGTCATGATGTCTTCAATCATTGGAATAGTCTGTGTGTGGATCCCTGTATCGACGCATCGCTTCATGAGTTCAGCGCTTTCCTGTCTGCTCATGGAAGGAATCGCTACAATGATCCGCTCGATTTCATTGTCTTTAACAATTTCTTCGATAGAATCGGTACCTGAGTTCGCTACGCGGATGCCATGGATTTCATACCCATGCTTTTTGACGTCATCATCTAAATAGAGGACAGGGACCAAACCGTTTTCAGGATTGGTCAATAATTGTCTTGCTACCATCTGGCCTGCTTGGCCGGCTCCGATGATCATGGTTGGCTTTAAATCGCCAGTTTTTACACGATACTTCGAATCCCTGAAAATTCTCCAGGACAAACGAGATCCTCCGATCAATAATAAATGAAGCATCCATGTGATTGCCAAAGCGCGCCATAATACTTCACCTTTGAAAAGAAATTGGACTATACCCACAGCAAGAATTGAAAAGCCTACAGCTTTAAAAATCAGCTTCAATTCGCCGATTGAAGCATATTCCCATACTTTACGGTAAAGACCGAAATAAGTGGCAAAAGCGTGATGGGCTGCAAAAATCGTAATAGCGCTTGCTATCAGGAAAGGCCTTTCGAAGGGATTGACCAGCGGGTGGAGGAGGAAATAACCGATAAAAATAGAGAAAAAGACAATTAATGAGTCCACCACAGCGAGTAATGATGTTCGGTTTTTCAAAGACATACAATCGCTCTTTTCTGTTATGAAATAATATTTTTTTGCATAAACAGTGAATATATAACAAAAACTTAGTTTATAGTAACACGACTATTATCCTAAGTCACTGTCGAATTGTGTCGATTGTGTTGGAAAAACAGTAGAATAGGCTGAAAACGCTAGACATTTTCAGTCTTTCAAAAAAATTCATCAGAATATAGGTCTAAAGACCATATAATTACTAAAAGTTATTTCAAGAAAATATTTTCCACCATTTCCCTTTTTGAACAGTTTGCGGCTCCAGCACATGAAGGTTTTCATTAAGCAGTATCCGATCGTTGTTCTCAAGGAAGATATCGACAAATTCATGCAGGTTCTTTTTCTCCAACAGATCCAGTCCGGCATTAAAATGGAAGGGACGTTGATCGATGCTGTGCACATCCGATCCATACACGTGGACCAAATTAGCTTCGATGAGATCAAAAGCTGTTTTCTGAATCGCTTTACCAAAATGGCCGGATACAGAACCAGCCGTCACTTGCGCCATTGCCCCGTGAAGCAACAGACGATTCAGTCGTTCAGGTTTCTCGATGATGCCCTGGTTGCGTTCGACATGCGCAATGACCGGTACATAATTGCGGGTGATCAATTGCTGGATGATCGGTACGGTATAGCCCGGCACTCCTGAAGAAGGCAATTCTAAAAGTACATAACGCGACTCAGCCATCGTTAATGCTTTGCCTTCATCTAGTAGATCAGGCAGTTTTTCTGTTAAGCGGCATTCCTGTCCACTGTAGATTTTAAGAGGGATGTTTTGTTCAGCTAAATAACTTCGCGTATTTTCAAGCTGTAATTTTAGTTTATCCAAATCCGTTTTAAAGTTTGGGTGGTAGGCGTGAGGAGTCGCTATAATACCTGTAAGCTGTTCATCCACAGCTTTTTGCAGCAAAGCCTTTGTTTCATCCATGTTCTGTGCGCCATCATCCAGTCCTGAAAGTATATGAGCGTGCGTATCGATCACTCGGTGTTCCTCCTTAAATATGCGGTTTTGACTACCCCAAGCGTATAAGTGCAGTTTCACTTGCTCTTTGGGTGTCGCTTTTTCGGTTCCCAGCGTCACTCAAGGAGTTGTCCCTTCGTGACGACTCCTTGGTGTCACTGTGACGCCTAAAGTAGAGAAAGGTTCTCCCACTCTCTTTCTTTTTATACGAGCTGTGGAAAAATGAGTTTCTTCTATAATAAACTAGTTACATTGTACGAATTTTTAATTTTAAAAGTTTTTACCAACTTTTTCCTTAATCATTCCAAAAGAAAGAGTAAAAAGAGTCGCCTCTTTTTACTCCGTTGCGCCGTAATATTGATAATAGCTGCTGTCTTTTGGAAGTTCGAAGTTGTTTAACACAGCACCGATTATCCGGCTATTCGAAGATTCAATCGCTTCTTTCGCTTTTAATGCCATTTCTTTCTCTGTACCGCCTGAGTTGATTACAAGAATCGTTCCTTCGCATTTATTGGAAAGGATTTGACCATCCGTAACTGATAGAACTGGCGGTGCATCAAAGATGACCAGATCGTACATCCCTGTCAATTGGCGAATTAACGCATCCATCGATTTCGATGACAGCAATTCTGCCGGGTTCGGTGGAATCGGTCCACACGTTAGTAAGTCCAAACGTTCCACCGCAGTCGGGCGGATCGCTTCTTCTGCTGTTGTCTGTCTTGTTAATACACTGGATAACCCCGTTGTATTCCCTGTATGGAATGTGTAATGGGTTGTCGGTTTCCGCATGTCGCCGTCGACCAGAAGAACTTTCTTGCCTTCTTGCGCAAAAACCACTGCCAGGTTTGCCGACGTTGTCGACTTCCCTTCTGATGGAGCCGCTGAAGTTACGACCATTGTACGGATATCAGCATCCGGTGATGAGAACGTAATGTTCGTACGAAGTGTACGGAATTGTTCAGCTACATATGAACGGGGTGTCGTGTGTGCGATGAGTTTACGTGCTGTTTGCTGGAGAACTTTTTTCTTTCTGGCCATCTCTTACCCCGCCCTTCTTCTTGATGTCGTTTTATTGTCCGGTCCAAGTTCCGCTTTTTCAACAATCGGTGAAATAACACCAAGTAGCGGCAGTCCAAGAACATCTTCAATATCCTGTTGGTCTTTCATCGATGTATCCAAATACTCTAATAGGAATGCAATTCCGACTCCAAGCATTAATCCGACTACTCCAGCGATTGCCATGTTCAGCATCGGATTCGGTGCTACCGGTGAAGGATTTTCTTTCATTACAGCTGGCGATAGAATCGTGACGTTATCGACATTCATCAATTCCTGGATGTCGTTTTCAAATACAGAAGCCGTCGTATTGGCAATCTCCACTGCCATCGCCGGATCTTCGTCCTGCACAGTAATGTTAACTATTTGTGATTGGTCGGCGTTGCTGACGGTAATTTTACTAGTCAACTGATCTGTTGTCATATCCAAGTTCATTTCTTCAACTACTTGATCGAGAATTGCCGGGCTCTTGATGATTCCGGAATATGTATTGATCAATTGCAAATCGGTTTGGATGTTCTGGTTCGTCAATTGGCCGGTTTCAGCAGGGCTCTGGTTGACGAGGATTTCTGTCGAAGTCTGGTAGACAGGCGTTAGGACAAGGAATGAGATGACTCCGGCAATCGTGATTGCCAGGATTGTCAGCAGCGCAATTAGGCCGAGACGCTTGCGGATCGTCTTGAAGAGATCCTGTAAACTGATAGTTTCTTCCATTTAGGTGGTAGCTCCTTTAAGGTCTTTTTTAAACAACTTATGCTAGTATAGCATAATCCGTGACTATGTTAACTTCAAAATTATAAAAGATTTCTAGGCTAATAGAAGGATTTATGCTATCTTTAGTTTTATATATAGTGTATTGGGGAAGGAGCATTCATTGTTTTGAAAAAACTTAGCATTGGACTATCTATACTGTTATGTGGAATAATCTTGATTTTTAGTTATGCGTCCTGGAAAGAGAAATTGGCTTCTGCCGGCAAACCTGCCGAGCAGGCAATTGCAGCCGCTCCAGCGGAAGAAACTGAAGAAGACGTTGAAGCGGTATCTGAAGAAACAACTGATATCGACTTGGAAAGCTTGACTGCTTCGATGGACCCGCAAGTTCAGGAAGTGTTCTTAAATAGGAAAGAACAAGGCGAAAAGGTTCAATTCCTGATCATCGGCTCTGAAGCGATGAACGACGGTGAACCAGGATATGCTTCGCTACTGACTGATGCGTTGGAAAGTTCCTACGCCGGTTTAGTTGAAACGGAAGTCATGTCGTTCGACGGGACTTCTGAAGAGTTTTTAATGAGCGCGCCGGAACTTGCGGCAGGTTATGACGTCGTATTGATGGAACCTTTTACGTTGAAGAATAACGGACGAGTGGAAATAGAGACGGAACATGTGCATATCCAGAACGTGTTCGGTGAGATCTTAAGTGTTGAAAGCGACGCTGAGCTGGTCTTGCACCCGCCGCAGCCGATCTACGGCGCCCAGTTCTACCAGACACAGGTAACTGCCTTGGAACAATTTGCTGAGATGCGTGATTATGCATATATCAATCATTGGGAACAATGGCCTTCTACAGAAGATTTGACATTAAAGGATTATTTAACAGAAGACAGCAACCCCAATAATAGAGGTGCCGATACGTGGGCAGATGCTTTAATCGCTTATTTCACCGGCAGCTAACGGAGGACAAACAACATGAGAAGAAGCCAACAAAAGGCTAAGAAGAAAAAATGGCCGTGGATCGTCGGGATTTTAGGACTGATCGTAATTGGTGTCGGAATTTACCTGTTCAGTATTTATAACAGCTTCACGAACACGATGGATGAAATCCACGAACCGCTTGATCGCCCTATTTCAGATATGCGCGTCGATGAAGTGAAGTTAGATGAGAAAGATCCCTTCTCTGTCCTGCTCCTTGGAGTGGATGAACGTGAAGGAGATCGCGGCCGTTCGGATACGATGGTCGTGTTGACGGTCAACCCGGAAGACAAGACGACGAAGATGGTTTCAATTCCGCGTGATACCTATACAGAGATCATTGGACGCGGCACGATGGATAAGATCAACCACGCTTATGCATTCGGCGGTATTGAAATGTCGATGGCAACAGTTGAGAATCTTCTTGATATCCCAATCGACTATGTCGTGCAGGTTAATATGGAAGGCTTTAAAGATATCGTCGATGCCGTTGACGGCGTAACTGTCAACAGCCCGATGGCATTTGATGGCTATTCGGCTGGTGAGATCCACTTGAATGGCGATGAAGCTTTAGGTTACGTTCGTATGCGTAAAGAAGACCCTCGAGGAGATTTCGGCCGCCAGGATCGCCAGAAGCAAGTGATTCAAGGGATCATGCGTGAAGGCGCTTCGGTTAACAGCCTGGTGAACTATAAAGACATCTTTACGGCACTCGGCAACAACGTCCGTACGAATATGGAGTTCAGCGAAATGATGGAAGTCCAGAAGAATTACCGCGACGCTGTCGGACAAGTTGACCAGATCATCGTTGAAGATGGTTATGGCGAAACGATTGATGGCATTTGGTACTATATGATGGATGACAATGAGTTGGCCGAGATCAAGTCGACTTTGAAAGATCATTTGAATATGTAACTATGAGACTGCAGGAAGCTCGCGAGAGCTCCTGTGGTTTTTTAAATGCTGGATCTTTTTAATCGATATTCCGCAAAATAGCTTCGCTTTCCTGGGGGCTTGCACTGAGCTAACTCGTGCTCGTTCCACTTCACCCGAGTGGATCTCAGCACTTCGCTCGAAACGGAGTTGGAAACCCAACTCCGTTTCTACTCCCCTGGGAGTCTCGCTGTTTTGCTCCATATCTTGGTGTCTACATTAATAGAAAGGTCGGCTGGGTGGTACAAGTAATACTTGTATCACCTTTTTTGGTTTATTTTGTTGGTGGGATTAAGATATTCGTCGGAGCCACCATTGTTCTTTAATTGTGGCTCTGCCTTTTTTCGTCCCAGGGAAAGCCACAATTTTACCGTAAATTGTGACTTTCCTTGGGCGGCGACATATTTCCCTTCTCACAAAAAACTGCCCCAGTCTTCTTCCATGACTTTGGGCAGTTTTGGCATTCTATTGCGCCGCGCGCAGATTGTTATACGTGGTCATTACTTTTTTTTTAATATTCTTGTGCTTGAGCGGACGCAGATTGTATTCATAGATGAAGTGCAGCACGGCTCTGCGCGGGATGTCCAGCTCTCTTGCTGTGACAGAAGGTCCTTCGTCCCTGACGATATAGTACTCATAAATAACGTCTTTTATAGTTTTATTATATTCATTTTCCAGTTTTTCTATGTACTCCTGGTAGGGGTGCATAATCCTCATCCCGCTTTCTGGTTATTTTTGAGTATGGGCATTAGGTCCTTTTCCTATCTCTTGAATTAAGTATAACGTCTTATAGTCTATTTGACTAGTCTTTTTAGCATATAAATTAAATAGATTTTTGATTTAATGCTCTCTTATTGATATCGAATTGTCTGGTGATTAATTGGAAACCGCGCCACTGCTGAATTTTTCCATTTTTATTAATGGAAACCTTTTTGATTTCGGCGTTTTTGGTTTATAGTAAGTAATATGAATTTACGACTGAGCAAAATGGTTATAGGGAGAGGTATTTGTGATAGGATCCAGAACGTTGAGAAAGCTGCGAAATTATATAATCAAACGGGTCGAAGCTGAAAAACATTATTTGACGGACACGCACCTGGTGTTCGAATTTCGATTGACCAATTTTCTGTTAATCCGCAAGGTCCATGCAGAGTTTTGGAATAACGACGAGCACCTGCCGGTTGAGTACGAATTGACCAAACGCGACAAGCTCAAAATCTTAATCCCGCTGAACTATTTGGACCGCATCGAGACCGGTGCCAAAGTGAAGATTTTCATCAACAAGCAGTCGGTATGGCTGACAGAACATGCTTCTTATAAGGAAGGCGATTTCAACGAGAGCCTCATGGTCAACGAGCGATACCTGACAACGCGCGTCAAGAAGACGCTGACAATCAGCAATCGCTTTTCCGAATTCCGTTTCACAGGCAGCGAAGTACCTGTTGCCGTTTCTGATTCGGGTTATGACAAGCTGTATCTATCGTGGAAAGACGCCGAGCTGGAGAACGGCGCAGAAGTGAAACTGTACGCTTTTAAGAATCGGCAGTTTAAAATCCTCAATGGCGTTTATGATGAGAGCTCCGGCCTCATGGTCATCGAAGATTTCCTGGAGTTGACGCGCGGCATCTGGCGCCTCTTCATGGAAATTGACGGAGTGCTCCATCCCCTGCGCGCTGAAGCCAAGGACGTCGAGTCATTCACGACACTGCGCAATGAAATCTGGCCGGTGCGTCGCGGAAAAGCTTTCTATCTGGAAGTCCATCCGAATTTTGTGCGTCCGGAGCGCATCCAGATTGACAATTTCGAGGACCGCTATTTCCGCATCGCAGTTACACTGGCAGCGGAGGATGTCATGGATGAAGCGCATTACGCGCTGTTTATGGACACACCCAAAAGCGGCCGAAATTCGACCTATCCTTTAGAGATGATCGATGGCGCCTTGCAAGCAGTGATTCCATTAGCGGATTTACATGAGTCATTATTCTCGAAGCGCTTCTTTATCCTGCAGCAAAGCGATCAGCCGAAAGTGGCGCAGTTCATGCTCGATACCCATCAATTAAGGCAGACTGCGGTTCGGTTTAAAGTCATCACCAATTCGCAGCAGACGAAACTGCATTTCTATAAACGGAAAGACAAATCGCTGGGCATGAAGGTGTCGCTGCCGAAATTGCGACGCGCGGTCAATGATATCGACGGCTTCCGCTTGAACGGCTTTATCGGTTCGACGGATGAGTTCATCGATGCGACCGCCTACCTCCTGCTCGAAGACCGGGTGTCGCTGGAGTCGCGCCAGGTGCCGATCCAGGACAGATTTACAATCGATCTGGAAGAATGGAACCTCATCGGCTTGAAAAGTAAGGACAAAACAATCTTCGACTTTTTCGTCATCATTGAAAATTCCAGCGGCGAAGTAATCCGCAAAGAAAAGATCAAGTACCTGAAAGCCGATTACCGTAAAGACAATTACTACAGCCATAAAGTGCTGGGTGATGAAGAGCAAAACGAACATCATTTCATGATCACGACGACGCCTTTTGATAACTTGAAGATCGAAACATTCACCGTACCCGCCGATATTCGGATTCCAGCGGATGTTACCGCCAAAGACCCCAATGTCTGGCTGGTCGGCGAGCGCAGCAATACCGCACAGGACAACGGCATCGTGCTGTTCCACTGGCTCCGGGAGAATACGGATATCGAAGCCTATTACGTGATTGAAGAAGACAGCCTCGATTACGAGCCGATTCAGCACATGAAAAATGTGCTCGTCTTCGGTTCCCCGGAACATTTTGAAGTGGCGTTCCGTGCGGGTGTCTTATTGTGTACGCATGATATCGAAAACATCCTGCCGTATAAACCGGCAAGCGGCTTTTTCGGCTACGAGAACACGAAGAAAATCTTCCTGCAGCACGGTGTGCTCGGCCGTAAGAACGTCGAGTACCACAAGCGCAATTACGAGCTGCCGTTCGATCTGTTCATCGTCAGTTCGGAGCCGGAGAAAGAAGCCGTTGTTATGGAAGAAATGGGTTATTCCGATGAGGAAGTCGCTGTTACAGGACTGGCCCGTTTCGACCGCCTGGTGCAGAATAAAGAACCGCGTGACATCCTGCTGATGCCGACATGGCGCGACTGGATAAATACGGACGAAGCCTTTTTGGCCAGCGAGTATTATTTGGCCTATACGAATCTGATCCAGAACGAGAAATTATTGGGTTTGTTGGATGAGCATAATATCAATTTGTATTTCTACCCGCATTACCGGGCGCAGAATTATTTCCAGCACGGCATAAGCGATATGCATGAACGGATCAAGTTCATCCCGCTGGGTTCTGTGACGGTGCAGCGATTGCTAATCAGACACGCGTTGCTGATTACGGATTACAGCAGTGTCAGCTTCGACTTCACGCTGCTGAATAAGCCGGTCGTGTTCTACCATTTCGATGTGGACCGCTTCTTCCGCCGCGGCATCCTCCGTCCGATCGACGAGACGTTCATCGGCGGGATTGCTAGCCATGAAGAGGAATTGGTGAGCATCATCGAAGACCGCATCCTGCACGACTTCGCTAATTTCGATATCGATATATCCGGCATCATCAAGTATCAGGACCAGGATAATTGCAGACGGATCTATGAGAGTGTGCGGGTGTTGCTTGAAGGTAAGCAGGTTGTGGTTGATGGTGAGTTGAGTTAATGATTTTGAAGAGCCCTCTTGAGAGGGCTTTTTTCTTGTTATATAACGTTTAACTTCTATAATCATTACGTTTCAGATGGACGCTTTCCGCGGGGAGCGGCCTGAGCCTCCTCATCCGCTTCGCTCCTTGCGGAGACTCAGGACACGCTCTGGATCCCGCAGGAGTCGACATCTGATACTTCATTCTGATTATTTTTAACAAGTAGGAACCTCTTCTTCACTCGAAACAAACTTTAAAAATTATTCAATGTAGAAAGTGATAGAAGATATGAAGCAAAACAGCGAAGACTCCCAGGGGATTAGAACCAGAGTTGGCCGGCCACCTCTGGTTCGAGCGAAGTGCTGAGATCCACTCAGACGAAATGGAACGAGTCTGAGTTAGCTCAGTGCAAGCCCCCAGGAAAGCGCAGCTGTTTTGCGCAATATCGTTTATCCATCATTATTAACTGCATCAAGATCCTCATAAGAGGATCTTTTTTTATTCGCATATAGCAAACTCACGCTATCACAAGATATTCACATACCTATTCAGTACTTTCCTGTAATAGTAATATTACAGCCAAGCACCTCTTGTATAACTTCCTGGGTTTTTGGTAATGCGGCTATAGACGCTAATATGCGGCGGTTGTAAGAGCGGCTGCGGATGCGGAGCGAATTGCAAATTATCGTGAAATATAAATGTAATGTTATTGCAATAGAACTGACGTTGTATTAATTCCCCCTGCTCATTATAGTAAGAACAGATCAAAAAACTAACATCAATTATAAATCGATATTAAACCTACATCTGGCAACCAGACACGGACATCAAACATACGATTGGGGAATAATAATGAGAAAACTTATCTTTACTTTATTCGCGAGCACGATGATCTTTTCTGGAACGATTTCAGCAGCAAGCGCACACACGTCAACACCAACTTTCAATCCATCTTCTGAACAGGTTCAGCAAGTATCAGCTGCAAAAGCGACTGCTAAATCCGGAACATTCGTTTTAAAATACAACTCCAACGTCCGCGTTGATGCGGGTGTCCACAATAAACGCATCTTTACAGCTAAAAAAGGGACTAAAGTGACTGCCACCCACCAAAAGAAATACGGCAGCCAAGTCTGGTATAAAGTGAATGTAAACGGCAAAACAGGCTGGATCTTGAGCACATTGATGTCCGCTTCGACTTCTAAAGTATCAGCGGCCTCCACTTCCGTTTCAACTTCCGGCATCGTTTCGACTGCCATGTCGCTTCGCGGCATCCCGTACAAATTCGGCGGCACGACTACAGCCGGCTTTGACTGCAGCGGATTCACGCAATATGTCTTCAAGAAAAACGGTAAGAACCTGACACGCACGACGTTGACGCAATTTGCTGAAACGGATAAAGTGACTTCGCCTAAAGTTGGCGACCTTGTCTTCTTCGCCAACACATACCGTCCGGGCATCTCTCACGTCGGGATCTACATCGGCAACAACCAGTTCGTCCACTCCGGCGGCGCGAAAGCGGAAGTCAGAAGCTTGAGCGATTCTTACTGGGGCCCGAAATTCCACAGCTTCAGACGCTAAGTCAATAAAGTATATCTGCAAGGTGAGGCACCCATTCAATTGGGTGCCTTTTTTATTTGCCGTCAAGTTGTTAATTAATTATTAACTTTGGGAGATTTTTTACAAATGAATTGGAAATCATAGTATACTTATTCCTTAGTAGGCTTTATCAAAAATAGACAATTTTAGAGATACATAGGGGGAGTTTTACGTTGAAGAAGACCATCATTATCGCGTTTCTGGCATTCGTGCTGGGGATAGGCATCACGACGGCCTATTATTATTTCAAAGACAACAGCGGCGGCCAGAGTGCGGCCGGTCCGACGACAGAACAGAAAACCCTGGTTGAACAATATCAGCCTGCGGAAGAGATTCCGGAGATTGCGGAAGAATATGATGTAGTCGTCATCGGCGGCGAGCCGGAAGGTGTGGCTGCTGCAGTTTCGGCTGCGCGCAACGGTTCTTCGGTGCTGCTGGTCGAGCATCGTCCGGGACTTGGCGGCTTGATGACATACGGCATGCTGAACTTCATTGACATGGTGCAGGGCATCGGCGGCGAAAGCGCGGTTGCCGGGATTTTCAAGGAATGGCACCAGCTGGTCGGCGGCGGCAGTTCTTACGATATCGAGCTGGCCAAAGCGGCGTTCCTGAAGCTGGTTGAAGATGAAGAAAATATCACATTGGCGCTCGAAACCGACTTTACTTCGGCGATTGTCGAGAACGGTACGGTGACAGGCGCTGAACTTGAAAATAAAAACGGCAATTTCACGGTAAACGGCAAACGTTTTATTGACGCAACGCAAGACGCCAATTTTGCAGCGGATGCAGGTGTTCCCTTCAATGTTGGCGGCGAGGATATCAACTTAAAGAATCGTTTGATGTCGGTGACGCCGATGATCCATTTGACGGGGCTTGATTGGGACGGCGTAAAGAAAGCCGCTGACGATGAAGTTTTCGGTTATGGCGAGGTGACGCCGATTGTGGCATGGGGCTTCGGCGACTTGCATACGACGTATCCGGCGGTCGAAGAAAATACACGCTTGCGCGGATTGAACCTGGTCCGTGTGCCGGGTTCGGATGGCGCTGAAGATCAATATTACATCAACGCATTGCAGGTTTTCGGCGTTGATGGTTTGGACGAAGCATCCAAAGCGGAAGGTCTGGAACGCGGTATCCGCGAAACGGAACATATCGTGAAGTGGCTGCGCGAAAACTTCCCAGGCTTTGAAAATGCGGAAATCGCCAGCTTCCCGGACGAAATGTATATCCGTGAAACCCGCCACATGAAGGCAGAATACATCCTGCAGATGTCCGATATCTGGACGAACGCGGACCACTGGGACAGCATCGGCTTCGGCGGCTATCCGGTCGACGTTCAGGCGACGTCTCCAAACGATTACGGTTATGTGTTATCGAGCCCGGTGCAGTATTCGGTACCGTTCCGCTCCCTGGTACCGCTTGAAATTGACAACATCCTGGTTGTCAGCCGCTCCGCGGGTTATTCATCACTAGCTGCCGGCAGTGCTCGCATCATTCCTACAGGAATGGCCGCTGCTGAAGCCGGCGGTGCTGCCGCTGCTCAGTCGATCGAAGCGGACATGAACTTCCGCGAGCTGTCGAAAAACGAAGAGGCAATCGAACAATTGCGTACGACATTGGCTGACCAAGGCGCGAAAGTCGAGCACTTCGATATCGACTACCCTTACGAAGGCGAATGGTTCGACGGCGCGGTCCAGTACCTGATGGACTTCGGCCTCGCATTCGGCGGCTATGACAACGACCTCCAAGTCGACAAGCCGCAAGGGGCTCTCGGCTTCCTGAAAACTCTCGGCACAGGCCTCGTCCATACCGACGACCGCCTGAATGAACAATACGGCGACAAGTTAGCTGAAATCACAGCAGGCGTCACATCTGCTGAGGAAATGCTGACGCGTGAAGCTGCGGGTACTTATTTGGTGGAAGCGTTCAGTGATGAAACTGTTAGTGATGCTCCGTGGGATCAGGCCTTCGAACTTGGCCTGATGGACGAAACGATCCACAGCCGTTTAGACAGCGAGCGCGAATTGACGCGTGCTGAGGGTTATTATTTGTTGTATAGCGTGTTAGTGAATTTGAATGAAGAGCTTGAGTAAAGAAAAACCGATATTCCGCAAAACAGCTCCGCTTTCCTGGTGGCTTGCGCTGAGCTAACTCGGACTCGTTCCACTTCGCCCGAGTGGATCTCAGCACTTCGCTTAGTCACCTGGGAGTCTTCGCTGTTTTGCTCCATATCTCAGAGAGTGCATTGGTATATAAACTGATGAGAGACACAGCTTAAAATCTGTGTCTCTTTTTTTGTGGATGGTTTTAGTAGTGGGTTGAGTTGTCGTATAGATGGACGTTGGTGACGTATAGACTTATTTGTGTATCGTATAGAATGAATTTGCTGACATATAGCGATGAGTTAGTGACGTATAGCGGATTTTACTTAACGTGCCGACTTTTAAAGAGGGTTTCTCCTAAAGAAAAGTACATCTGAATGGAAAGCAGTCCGCCCGCGGACTGCCCAGTGGGCGGCGATTGCCGCCCGATCTTTGCCAATAGTGGGTTGACTCGCATTGGTGGATTTCTATCTTATGATTTTGGCTGGCTTTCTTATGATTTTGCATTTCTATCTTACGTTTTTCGAGTTTTATCTTACGGTTTGCAATTCTTATCTCACGAACGCATCTCTTCAACGGCTCTCACCCAAGAGTAAAGTGCACTCGAATGGAAAGCAGTCCGCCCGCGGACTGCCCAGTGGGCGGCGGTGGCCGCCCGATCATTCTAAGAATGGGCTGACTCGCAGAGGTGAAGTTCTATCTTATGATTTTGGCTGGCTATCTTATGAATTTGTATTTCTATCTTACGTTTTTCGAGTTTTATCTTACGGTTTTCAACTCTTATCTCACGAACGCATCTTTTCAACATCTCTCACCAGAGAGAAAAGGGCATTCATTATGGAAAGCAGTCCGCCCGCGGACTGCCCAGTGGGCGGCGGTTGCCGCCCGATCAATTCAGAGAGTGGGTTGACTCGCATAGGTGCAGTTCTATCTTATGATTTTGGCTGGCTATCTTATGATTTCACGTTTCTATCTTACGTTTTTAGAGTTTTATCTTACGGTTTGGGATTCTTATCTCACGAACACATACTCTTCCTACTCTCACCCAAGAGAAAAGTGCATTCATATGGAAAGCAGTCCGCCCGCAAAAAAACACACCACCCCTCTCAAGGAATGATGTGCTTCGCGCCTGGTACTTTCTTGAGTGCCCAAACGATCAGGAATGAGATTGTAAAGATCAGCACCCACACGACTGGCACGCCCACTATCGGATTCACCATGGTTTCATTGATGCCGAAGAATTTATTTAAATAAAACTGCACTAATGGGTGGATCACGTAGATGCCGAGGGTGGCGAGGCTCAGCTGGGTGATGAGCTGGTTCGGCTTGATGCGCGGCCCGAGATGCTGGAATAAGGCGAATACGAAGATGCTGATGACGATTTGGGTCGGGCGGTAATGCTCGTAATAGAATTCGTCGAGTTCGCCGTTTTTGACAGTCAGGTTATGCGTGCCGTAGACGGTCGCCAGATAGGCGATGAAGGACAGGCCAAGCAGCGGCCAAATTGCTTTTTTCGGGAGCGGATAGCGCACGAGATAAGCCCCTAACAGGAAATAGCCGATATAAGGCTGGAACAAGCCGGCGACGAGGGCCGGTTCGAAGCCGTACATTTTCTGCACGAATGGCAGGATGCCGGAGAAAAAGAACCAGATGCCGAGAAAATAGAGAAAGGTTTTCTGGTCCATGTTCTTGACGAGTATTTTCAGGAACGGCGCCATGATGTAGAGGCCGATGATGACGTACATGAACCATAAATGGTAGTAGACATCGTCTGTCAGAAACAGCACTACCATTTCCCACGCCGTGAACGATTCGCCTTGCTCAAATACTTTATAGGCGATGTAGACGCCGCTCCAAAACAGGAGCGGAATGATGACTTTGGTCAGCCGCCGTTTGAGGAATTCGCCGATGGGGTCTTCCCGTTTCAGGTTGAGCAGCAGCGCGCCGCTCAGCATGAAGAAGACCGGCACACACCAGCGCAGGGCGGAGTCGATCCAGTTGGCGAGCTGCCATTCCCATTCGCTGGCGTCGCCGGTATTGATGATTTTTGAAACCACGTGGACGCCGACTACCGTGAAAATCGCCAGCACCCGCAGCCAGTCCATATAATCATAACGTTTTGCCATAGTGGACTCCTTCAATGAGATTAAAATTTTTATTCGAGTTTATTGCAATATTCCCTCAGCAATAAAGGCTGAAACTCCGCATAAAAAGAAGCGCCGGAAGGCATCGTGCCCCGGCGCTGGTTTTATTGTTCCTGATTATTGATCGCTGAGATCTGGTAATCGCCGAATCGGTCGATGACGATGGTGTAGATGACCGCGTGGCTGATAGAGACGAGTTTATCGTCTTCCTGGTCGTGGAACGTGAATGTCGCGTTGGCTGTAATGTAGGCTTCTTTTTCACCGATTTCAACATCCGTGATGATCGGCTCTACCGCCTGGAACACGCGCTGCTCGCCTTTCAACCCTTCAACCATTTCGGTGCCGGCCATTTCGCCCTGGCTGCCTGGCAGCAGGAAGAATTGATAGAACGTGACTTCGTCGTCATTGAGTGAATATGGAACCAGTTCATAAAAATCCGAGATGAATCCGCGCAGCGCTTCTTCTTCAAAGCTGACATCCGGAACTTCCGGCTGCCATGCGTCGCTGTCGGCTGGCAGCGGATTTGCTGCCCATTCCTGCAACTGGTCGTTGACTGTGTAAATCGGAATCGAGTAGCCGATATCCGGGTTGTCAGTCAGAACGATCGAGTTGATGCCGAGGATCTTGCCGGTTTCCGCTGAAATCAATGGTCCACCGCTCGATCCCTGTTTGATCTTCGCGGTCATTTCATATAGATCGTCGTATTTATAGCCATCGAAGAAGTCCATCCCAGTAGCGGTGATTTCGCCTTCTGTCGATGTATTATTGATGTTTTCCGGACTGCCGAGCGCGAACACTTTCGTTCCCGCCGACACCGGTGACAATTCCATTTCCATCGGCGCTTTGCCTGCAATTTCAGGCACGCGGATCAAAGCGATGTCCGACGTTCTGGAAAAGCCGATGACCTGGCCATTGAATTCCTGGCCGTTGCTGTTTTTAACGGTTACGTATTGTGAGTCTTTGACGACATGCGCGTTGGTAAGGATATCGCCTTTATTGTTGAATAAAAACCCTGATCCCTGATCAAGATCGGTGTATAGCGTGTAAACGTACGATTTGGCATTGGCGATCATCGATGAAAGGTCAGGTTCCGGAACCACTACCATGCTGTCGTCCGGCTGTTCCACTTCTTCCACTGTTTCGTTCTTGATCGCGTCGCTGCTTTCTTCTGTGTCCGGGGCTTCTTCTTCCACTTCTGCTGTTTCTTCATCTTGTTCGGTCTGGTCCGTGACTGTGCCCGGTTCGATTGTCTCCGGCTCTTCTTCTTCTTTATCTATCGCGACGCTGACGCCGCCTCCACCTTGGTATTCACGCTCTGAGAAAGAGGTCTTTTCCAGTGATTCCGTTGCCTGCTGCTCTTCGGGACCGGCGATCATCAAGTAGACGCCTGCGCCCACTGCCGCCAAAAACAGAATCGTGACCAGCGTAATCAGCCAGTTCTTTTTCTTGGTTGTATTATTATTTCTATTGTCCATTCGTCTGTTCAATAAAATCAGCTCACTTTTTTTGATTCATTGCATCACTGCTCATTATATAGACGGATGAACCCTATGTATAGTTTCATTAAGATTGCAGAAATATTACCATTCTTACCTTTGACAGATATTATAGTATAGAAAGCCTATCACCTCTCTTTAGTCATTTCGCTCTAGCCGGACGCTTTCCGCAGGGAGCGGCCTAAGCCTCCTCATCCGCTGCGCTCCTTGCGGGGTCTCAGGACTCGCTCTAGGTCCTGCAGGAAAGACATTGACCGCAGCTTGCGAGGGCAATTCTTTGCGACGAAGCAGCGAAGCGATGCAGGAGCACATCTTTGCCCTTCGCCGGCTGACGCTGCATTTTAGTATGTTACAGGTAGAAGAGATGCTGTTCAAAATGAGGGCATAAAGTTTCTTGAATTACAGAAAGCAATCTGAGATATGAAGCAAAACAGCGGAGACTCCCAGAGGAACAGAAACGGAGTTGGCTTTCCAACTCCGTTTCGAGCGAAGTGCTGAGATCCACTCGGGCGAAGTGAAACGAGCACGAGTTAGCTCAGTACGAGCCCCAAGGAAAGCGGAGCTGTTTTGCGGAATATCGTTTAAAACATTTCTACCCACATCTAAACATAAGAAAAAAGCCGAGAGCATCCGCTCCCGGCTTTCCTCATTTTATTCTATTCCAGTTCCCCGTACATCAACTCAAGAGCACGGTAAACAACTACTGCTGTTTCGCCGCGTTTGATGTCATCTTTCGGAGCAAAGACGTTGTTGTTGCGTCCTGTCATCAAGCCAAGTGCATAAGCTTGTGAAACTGCTTCTTTTGCATAAGATGAAACTTTGCTTTGGTCTGCATATTTGTGTGAAAGATCAAGGCCTTCAAGAAGTGAAGCATCTTCGTATTCAACTGCGCGGATTACCATAACCGCAGTGTCCTGGCGAGAGATGTCAGTGTTCGGTTTGAACGTGCCATCTGGATTACCAAGTACGATTCCAACGCGCGCAGCCGCTTCGATGTATTGCGCAGCCCAATGCTTAGCTGATACATCTGTGAATGTTCCTTCGTAGTCCTCAACCGGAAGGTCAAGTGTACGAACTAGAAGCGTTGCATACTCAGCGCGAGTAAGGTCTGCTTCTGGAGCGAATAGGTCAGCTGTTTTACCTTGGATGATTCCAAGTGTTGCAAGAGCTTCAATTTGTTCTTGAGCCCAGTGCCCTTGGATATCAGCAAATGTTACAACTTCCGCTTCGCCTTTGAAGATTGAGAATTCAACTGCTGCTTCGTTTCCAGCTACATCGACTACTGTTACTACATAGTCGTTTTGGCCTTCATCAAGAACAGGCACAGTGAATGTGATGTCTTCGTCGAACGCATACATGCCGTATGGCTCTGTGATCACTTTACGGAATACTTCAGAACCGTCAACATAAACTGCGATTTCGTCGAAGTTATCTTGTACGTTTACTGTTACTTCCGCTTCTTCTGTTGCAAGGTCAACCGATTCAGGAGCTTCTGTAACTTCTACTGTTGGAGCAGTTGTATCAACCAGAACCTGGCGTTGGATTTCCATTTCGTTGTCGAACTCATCAACCGCTTTGACTTTGATCGGGTGTACGCCATCTGCCAAAGTGATTGTGTGTTCGAAGTTCACGCCATCAAATGTGTCAACTTCTTCACCGTTTACTGTTACAGAGACAACGTTTGAAGCGTCTTCAACTGTACCAGCAACCGTTACTTCATTCGAATCAAGGTATTCCATAACTTCAGGTGTTTCGATGAAGATTACTGGATGTGTTGATTCTTCAGCTGTAACGCGCAATTCAACTTCAGTTGCGTTGCCTGCTACATCATAGAATACAGCTACCAATTCATCTGTTTTCTTAACATCTGCAGTTACTGCAAATTGAGTTGTTGAAGGAGCCAATGACTCATCTTCATCTTCAGTTGTTGCATCTTCAGTGATTTCTTCGCCGTTCAAGTAAACTTCCCAGCGGTCTGCGCCAGTGTTGTCAGTGAACGATGAAACTTCAACTGTTTTCGTTGCAGCGTTGTAAGTTGCTGCTGCTTCAGGAGCTACCGTATCCACCGTGATCGGGAATTCGATTGACTGCCATTCAGCATCAGGGAAATCAATTACAGCGCGAAGCTGGATTTGATAGTCGCCGTCTGCAACCACTTTACCGCGGGCTTTACCGTCCCAAGCGAAATCAGGGTTGTATGTGTACGAAGCTGTACCATCATAATGCTTAACGAGGTTGTCAGCTGTACGGATCGTGCGGATTACTGTACCCGCTTCGTTCAGGATATTCACTTCGAATTCCTTCGCGTTACGGATCAATGAATAAACAGGGATTACCGAGTCAACCGATCCGTCACCGTTTGGTGAGAATGCGAATTTCTCTAGGTCATAACCATCAAGGTGTGTTCCGCCGTTAAGGATGTTGCCATCGCCATCAGCAAGAAGAGTCATACCGTAATAAGTCATAACTTCGTTCCAAGCAAAGTAGTCAAAGATTCTTGCATCGTCCCACTCGCCGTTGAAGCCGAAGTAAGGAACAACTAGAGAAGTGTTGCCAGTGATTTCTTCATTTACGTCAGTCAAAGTGACAAAGCCGTCAACGAAGAATCCGTTTTTGTAGAATGCGTCAAGTTCAGTGCTGACATCAGAGATATCAACAGTTACCGGGATTTCAACAGAACCGTTAGCAGGAACTGTTACAGTTTCCGGAGCTGCAATTGAAGCATCTTCAGTGATTACAAGTGAACCGTACTCATTTGGAATAGTTACGAAGTAATCGCCAGCGTTAACTGGAGTATCAACTTGTACTGCTACGTCAACCACGTATTCAGCTGCTTCATCAGAGAAGTTCTCTGCTGTCAAAGTGAATGTGTATTGATCGTTCGCGATTTCTTTCAAAGCAACTTTCGCTTCGCCAGTCGCTTTATTCGTTACCATTACATCAGTTGAAAGTGCATCGTGCAATTGCATCAGACCAGCACCTTGACGGCGAGGAGATACGAATTCACCTTCAGCAAGTTCAACAGGGTTAGCTGTGTTCATCATCAAGTTTTTCGCGAATTGAACGCGGTCAGCGCCTGACAATCCGAATTCTGCGTCAACTCGTTGGTAAACAAGTGCAGTACCGCCAGCTACGTGTGGAGCCGCCATAGACGTTCCGCTCATCAGGCCGTACTCATCGTTGTTCAATGTAGAGAAGATGTTTCCGCCCGGAGCAGTGATTTCAGGTTTGAAATCAAGGTTCGGAGTTGGACCCCATGAAGTGAAGTCACTCATAAGACCCGAGTTCGGGTTTGGTGTTTCAACGTTATCGCCTTCGAAAGATACAGTAACTGTGTTTCCTGCATCGATTTCCGCTTTCATCGCCAGTCCATCAGCCTGCAATGTAGACATGTATGGAATTTTGATAGCTGCGTCAGAAGCCATGTTGATCGTGCCAGTTGTGTTGTTGTATACGATAACACCAGCAGCGCCAGCCGCTTGTGCATTCAAGCCTTTTTCAACGAAAGCAATTTCGCCGCGTGAAATAAGAGCGAATTTACCAGTGAAATCTTTTCCTTCAAAATCAGCCGGGTTACCGAAACCTGCGAACTCAACTTCATACGAAGCGTTCGGCAATTCGATCGGGTCAGCGTCATTTGCAAGAAGGTACATTACTTGTCCAGCTTCTTCACCATTTACATGGTAATTAAAGCCGTAGCCAGTAACGATCGTGTTTTCGAATGATGCTACACCGAATGAATCTTCAGATACACTTGGTGAACCAGTCAAACCGTAATCCTGGTTCTCTGCGTACGGATACCAAGTACCAGATCCGAACATATCAGAGTTACCAGCAGAGATTGCTACAAGGATTCCGTTTTCAGTTGAACGTTCAACTGCCATTTGCTCAGGGTTAGTTGAATCAACATACCCAGCAGTGGATCCCAGAGACATATTGATGACATCTGCGCCAAGTTTGATGGAATCATCAATTGCTTTAACGTAGATATCGCCGTATGTTGAAGCGAAGTTCGGGTCGTTGCCGAAAACTTTCAAAGCCAATAATTGTGTTTCAGGAGCTACACCTTTAAGGCCAGGGTTTTCAGCATCCTCATCACCATTTGCGCCTACTGTACCGGCAACGTGCATACCGTGCATAGAAGCATCTGGTCCAAGGTCAAGGATCTGGTTGTTATTGTCCATGTAGTTCCAACCGAATGGAACTTTTGCAGTGAAGTATTCACCGTGTTCAATAGAACCGTCAGCAAGCAATGCCTGCACTTCGTCTTTCGTGATGTCTCCAGTAGAGTCATCAGTCAAAACCATGTCTTTGTGGGAAGGATCGATACCAGTGTCGATGACACCAACAACCATTCCTTCACCTTTGTAGCCGTAATCGCCCCAAGCTTGTTGCGCTTGAACCAATTCTTTAGAGTATTTCATTTCAGGCTGTACAGAAGGACGTGTGTATTCAGTCGCTTCGTATACTTTCTTAACGCCTGCAGTGTTCGCGATTTTTTCAACTTGTCCAGCTGCTACATTAGCAGAGAAACCGTTGAAAACAGTCGTGAAGTTTTCAAGATATGTAACGCTTGGCGCAGCCATTTTCACAGCCGACTGGACAGACGCCTGATCAGATTCTACAGCCGCTTCCAGACTTGCTTTTTCTGACTCAGGAAGATCTTTATACAGAACTCCTTTTTGAGTCGCCGTTTCGATTGTTGGAGCTTTTTCAAGTTCCACAATCACACGGACTGTTTTGGATGGATCTTCCGGGTTCACGAATTTTTCCGGTACTTTAATAGCTGGTTTTTCAGCATTCAAAGTCGGAAGGTCCGATACGGACTTGGTCGTCGCCGCGGATACGCCGGTCAAACCGAAGACAGCAGAGCTGAGCGTCATCATTACGACTAACATCGTAACTAACGCTGTTTTAAACTTCTTCAATGTTTTTCCCCCTTTTATTGGTTTAGAATTGTGCAATTATTCCTAATTGCATAACACTATTAATTTACCATAAATTTTCAATATTGCAAACGTATTCTTAATATTTTTTTGAATATTTGGCGATTTTGTTGTGAAATTGGGTTTAGGGATGGGTGGTGGTACGGGGTATTTGGAGTTGCAAGAAATTTAGGATGGTAGGTTATAAGATGAAGGTTTGGTGACGTATAGACGGGAGTTGATGTCGTATAGAATGTTTTTGTTGTCGTATAGATAGAAGATGGTGACGGATAACGAGTTTTACTTAATGTGACGATTTTTGATGTGGGTTTTTCCGAAAGAAAAGTGCATGGGAATGAAAAGCAGTTATATAAATAAATAAGTAATTTTTAGAAATCGATATTCCGCAAAACAGCTTCGCTTTCCTGGCTGCTTGCACTGAGCTAACTCGTACTTGCTTCGCTTCGTCCGAGTGGATCTCAGCACTTCGCCTAGTCGCCTGGGAGTCTTCGCTGTTTTGCTACATATCTCAGATAGTTCAGTAATAAGATAAGTGTGGAGTGACGCAGTTCGAAATTTGCGTCGCTCTTTTTTTGGATAGCTTAGGCGGAAGGAGTGGGATAGGCGGCAATTGGGTTGGCTCTAATGGGTGAAGTTCTATCTTATGGTTTTGACTGGGTGTCTTATGATTTTGCATTTTTATCTTACGTTTTTAGAGTTTTATCTTACGGTTTTCGGTTTTCATCTCACGAACGCACCTCTCCTCAGGTTCTCACCAGAAGAAAAGTGCACTCAAATGGAAAGCAGTCCGCTCGCGGACTGCCCAGTGGGCGGCAACCGCCGCCCGATCCAATAATGAAGTGGGTTTACTCTCATAGGTGGAGTTCTATCTTATGATTTTGGCCCGCTATCTTATGTTTTAGCATTTCTTTCTTACGGTTTTCGAATTCTATCTTACAGTTTTCGGTTTTCATCTCACGAACACATCTCTCCTCCGCCTCTCACCAGAAGAAAAGTGCATTCATATGGAAAGCAGTCCGCCCGCGGACTGACCAGTGGGCGGCACTCGCCGCCCGATCCATTCATGAAGTGGGTTAACTCTCATAGGTGAAGTTCTATCTTATGATTTTGGGCGTCTATCTTATAATTTCACATTTCTATCTTACGGTTTCCGAGTTTTATCTTACGGTTTTCGGTTTCATCTCACGAACGCATCTCTCCTCCGCCTTTCACCAGAAGAAAAGTGCATTCATATGGAAAGCAGTCCGCTGACTGCCACACACCCATAATTTTTCTTCTATATAAATAGAAACTTTCCCAACTTAAAGCGTTCCTCACTAACTCACTTCCCACCCTCCCAAAATATTTCCCGGGAAATAAGATGCCAACTAAATCTTCACCCCATCTTACCCTTGACTTTACATATTATTTACAGAAGAATATAAATAGATAAAA